>DASYLM010000086.1:0-5454 GCA_036009565.1 Pseudonocardia sp.
CCCTGCCTACGGCTCCCGTGCGTCGACCCGGGCACCGGAGAAGGCGGCGATCGCCCGCGCCGTCGCCCGACTCGTCGAACCGGGCGCCGCGGTCGGGATCGACAGCGGAACGACCTGCCATGCCGTCGCTGCAGAACTCGCCCATCGCAGCGACCTCACGGTGGTCACCAACGCCCTGCACGCCGCGGTCACGGTACGGGAGGGCGGAAGCCGGGTGATCGTGCTCGGTGGCCTCCTGACCCCCGAACTGAGCCTGGTCAATCCCGGCACCGCACAACAACCGCCGCAGGTTCACCTCGACCTGCTGATCCTCGGCTGCGGTGGCCTGTCCATCGACCGCGGGATCACCTACTTCGACCTCACCGAGGTCGAAGTGCGGCGCATGCTCGCCGGCCTCGCCGACCGCGTCGTCGTCGTCGCCGACCACAGCAAGTTCGACCACAAGAAAGCCATGGTCCTGGGCCCGCTCGACCTCATCGATGTGCTGGTCACCGACCGCACACCGCCCGAGCCTCTCCGCACCGCCCTCGCTGCGGCCCGCGTGGAGGTCGTCGTCGCCTCTTGAGCTCCAGCGTCTGCTGCTGGCACCGCCGTGCTGCACAGGCGTAAGAGCTGCACGATGCCGTGACTCCTCGTCGTGGGCGGGGCGAGGCCGACGGTGTCAGAGCCTCGCCGACCCGGCAGGCGGGTCCTCTCAGGTCACATCGCCCGGTACAGCGCTCAGATCGCAATCGATCAGACCCGTGAACAGGTGACCTGCACCGGCGCGTCAGCGCCCCCCGGCCGTCAGCCCGGGCATCTCACCTGGCCAGCGGCTCAGCGAGGTGGGGTGACACCGGCGGCACGGTAGGCAGATACCGCCCGGCGGCTGCAGGCGCACGCGCACCCGCCGCCGACCCGAAACGGGCCGGCGCTTCGCTACGAGTCATCTGAACTTGAGCTCCTCCCGCCGACACGTGACCGATGGAAGTCCGGAGGGTCCTCTGCCAGGGATACAGACTCACGCGCTCTACGGCCGCAATCAAATGGCCCCGAGGAGCCCGCGCCAGACACCTCAACGGGCTCGCAGACCCGCACCCATGTATCGACGGCGCCGCCGGACTCCAGCAGGTTCTCATCATCAAGTCCAGTGATCAAGATCGCGGGCGAGCACACCTCATGCCTCCAGGCCTGCGGGTAGCACTCAACGCATGGCTTTGCTGGCGCTGCGGAGGGGTGTGAACCCGATCGACCCCGTGGGACAACCCGGCGCCGCTCCGTGACGCTCGAAGCCGTGTCAGGCAGCCGCCGGCGGCGCAGTGCCGTCGTCCCTTATCCGCCTGAACGCGAACATAGCGCTCCACCCATCCATGGTCGCGCTCACCCTCACTGCGAACGCCCGCTCCAAAGCCGCCACCCTCCTCCGGCTCTACTGGAGCCTTCAAGATCACCAGCCGACACAGACCCATGAATAGGTGAGTTGCAGGCGCGCGTCAGCGGGGGGCGGGCTCAGCCCGTCCTCCGGTACTTGTTGAGTTGGGTTAGGCGGCGGGGTCGAGGACCACGGTGTGGCCGAGGCGTTCGAGTTGGGCGACCAGTCGGCGGGCGTGGGCCTCGTCGTTGCGGCGGGCCAGCCAGTCCGCGCCGAGGTCGGTGTAGGGCTCGTCGCGGGAGAGGATGTAGTAGACCGAGACGAGGATGGAGTGGGCGACCGCGACCGCCGCCCGGCCCATCCCACGCCGGGCGGTGAGCCGGGCGAACTGGGTCGAGAGGTAGTTCTTGCCTTTCATCCTCCCGACCGAGCCGGCGGCCTCGACCAGCATCGAGGTCAGCCACTTGTTGCCGTGCTGGGCCTCGGGCTGGTGGCGCTTGCCGGCCGACTCAAAGATCCCCGGCGCCAGACCGGCCCAGGAGGCCAGGTGCGCCGCGGAGGGGAAGCGGGACATGTCCCCGCCGGTCTCGGCCAGGATCACCTGGGCCACCTTCGGCCCGACTCCGGGAATGGTCTGCAGCAGCTCCAGTTGGTGCGCCCAGGGTTGGCAGGCGTCGGCGATCACCGCATCCAGCTCGTCGAGGGCGTCCTCGATTAGCTCCAGTCGGTGCAGCATGGTGCGCGCCAGCTGCGCGTGCTGGGCGTTGAAGTGCCCGGTCAGCGCCTCGACCAGCTGTGGAATCTTGATCCGCATCTTGCCCTTGGCCAGCTGAGCGAGGACCTGCGGATCGCGTTCACCGGCGATCATCGCGCTGAGCATGGCCCGGGCCGAGACGCTGGTCAGACTGGCCGCCACCGAGGAGAGCTTGATGCTGGCGTCCTCGAGCATCAGCTCCAGCCGGGTGACCTCCTGGGTGCGGTCGCCCATCAGCTGCACCCGGTAGCGGGTCAGCATCCGCAGCCGGCGGATCTCCGGCGGTGGCACGAACGACGGCCGGATCAGCCCGTGCTCGAGCAGCTGGGCGATCCACTCGGCGTCCTTGACGTCGGTCTTGGGTCGTTGCACCGCCTTGATGTGCGCGGCGTTGCACAACCAGACCTCCAGCACCTCCTCCAGGCAGTAGAACGCCGGCTTCCAGTACGTCGAGGTCGACTCCATCGCCGCGATCGTCACCCCGCGCTCCAGCAACCTGTCGCGCATCACCCCCAGCGCGCGGGTGGTCGTCGAATACGTCCGCGTCTCGCTACGCCGGCCCCGCGGGCCCGGCGTCCGCACGCACACGGTCAGCGTCGCCTTGCCGATGTCCAGCCCGGCGACCCGCTCATGCATGACCTCCATCGGATCCCTCCCCTGCATCGACACCGATGGGATGTCGTCCGGAGGGCCCTCTGCCAGGACACAGACCCACGCGCTCACGGCAGCAATCAAGGGGCGCCCGAGGGCCCCGCGCCATACACATCTACGGGCTCACCCGCACCACTGTGTGACGACGTCGCCGGACCCCGACAGCATTCTCATCCGCAAGGGCAGCGATCAAGATCGCAACCGTTACACCTCTTGCATCTGCGGATAAATCGACCAACCACGCCCAAGAACATCTAACTACTCGACCTGCAACCCTTCCAACGATCCTCTCTTATCGCGCCGATCGACCCCTTCAATCCAAACGGCACGCATGCTACCAATAGAGGTAGTCCGGGCCCCGCTTCGCGGGGCCCATCGCCGTTTCTAGGGGTGACCTGTTGGTCATTGTTGGGTGGCGTTGAAAATGCGTGGTGGAATGAAGGTGTACGCCGGGTCGGCGGCGGCTGCCCGGGCGTATCTGGAGGCCGACCGCGGCCGGGCCGATGACTACTACCTGACCGAGGGCACCGGCCTGGCCCGCCGCTTCGTGGCCCGCGACGGACGGGTGGCCGAGCGGACGGCGCTCACAGGGGAGACCTACGAAACCTGGGTGGCCGGCCGCGACCCGGACACCGGCAACCCACGGGGGCGGCTGCGCACCGATGAGCGTGCGGTGCGGTTCGTCGAGGTGGTGGTCAACGGCCCGAAGTCCTGGTCGCTGGCCGCCGCGATGCACTACGACGTCGCGGCCGCCTACGACGCCGCGCAGGACCGCGCCGCCGCCCAGGTCATCGGCTGGCTCGCCGCCCACGGGACCACCCGGGTCGGACCGCGCGGCGGGCAGGTCCAGGTGCCGGTCGAGGTGCTGGAGGCGGTGACGGTGCGGCACTACACCTCCCGCGCCGGAGACCCGCACCGGCATCTGCACCTGCAGATCGGCGCCCGAGTGTTCGCAGCCGAACAATGGCGCGGGCTGCACACCGTCGGCGTGCGCGACTTCCTCGCCGCCATCAACGGAATCGGGCACGCTGCGGTCGCTTGCGATCCGCCGTTCCGGGCCGCACTCGCCGCGCACGGCTACACCCTGGATGCGACGGGAGAAATACTGGAGCTTGCCGCCTACGTCGGCCCGTTCAGCGCAAGGGCGGCGCAGATCGGGCGCAACCTGGACCGCTACGAAAGCGACTGGATGGCGGCGCACCCCGGAGAACAGCCCGGTCCGGCGCTGTGGCGGGCCTGGGACGCCCGCGCCTGGGCCGAGGGGCGCCCGGACAAGGTCGTCCCCCGCTCCGGGGCCGACCTCGTGGCGCGGTGGCGTACCGAGCTGGCGTCGCTTGGTTACCGCGATCCTGCCCACCCGGTCCGCCTGATGCCGACTTCGATCGGCGCGCTCGACCGCGAGGCCGCCGTCGACACCGTGCTGACCCGGCTGGCCGCCGGCCGCTCGGCATGGAACGCGGCCGACGTCCGCGGCGAGGTCGAGCGGCTGATCGCCGCCGAGGGCATCGTCGCCGACACGGCGGTGCGCCTCGAGTTGGCCGAGGACCTCACCGCCCGCGCGCTCGACCGGTGCGTTCCCCTGGTCGACCGGGAGGGAGTGCCGGAACACGTCCGGTCCTGGACCTCACGGCCGGTGCTCGACGTGGAGGCCGACCTGCGCACCCGGTTCGCCGACCGCGCCGGTCAGCCACCGCTGGGTGCACCGTGGCTGGCGCCGCTGCCGGCCGGCGTTGTCGGGGGCCTGGACCCCGGTCAGGCCGCCGCTGTCGCCTTCCTGGCCGGTGACCGGCGGTTGATGGTCGTGGAGGGCGCGGCCGGGGCGGGCAAGACCACCACGCTGGCCGCTGCCCGTGACCTGCTGCAGCGGCAGGGGCGGCGGCTGATGGTGGTCACCCCGACGCTGAAGGCCGCCCAGGTCGCCCGCGCGGAGGTGGGCGCGACCACCGGGTCGGTAGCGTCCCTCGTCTTCGCCCACGGCTGGCGCTGGAACGAGCACGGCGAGTGGACCCGACTCGTCGTCGGCGAGGTCGACCCGGTCACCGGCCGCATCCACACCGGGCCGGCGGAGGGGAGCCGGCTGCGGCCCGACGATCTGCTGATCGTCGACGAGGCCGGCATGCTCGACCAGGACACCGCCCGCGCTCTGCTCACCGTCGCCGACGAGGCGGGAGCGCGGCTGGCGCTGCTGGGGGACCGCCACCAGCTCGCCGCGGTCGGCCGCGGCGGGGTCCTGGACCTGGCCGCCGCTCAGGTCGACCCGGCCGCCTGCCTGACATTGGAGTCGGTGCACCGCTTCACCCGCACGGATAGCACCGGCCAGTCGGTTCCGGATGGTGAGTACGCCGAGCTGACGTTGGCGATGCGGCGGGGTGACACCCCGGGTGTGGTGTTCGACGCCCTCCTCGCCCGCGGCCGGATCCACCTGCACCCCGACCACGCAGCTCTGCAGGACGCCCTGGCCGCGACCGCCACCCACGACCCCCGGGCGGCCGACGTCGCAGTGGTGGCTGACACCCGCGAGCAGGTCAACGAGCTCAACGCCGCCATCCGCAACCGGCTGGTCACCGACGGCCGCGTAGACGACGTCCGGGTCGTGACCACGCGGGCGGGTCAGCGGATCGGCGCCGGCGACAGGATCGCCACCCGGCGCAACGACCGTGACCTCGAGGTGGCCAACCGAGACACGTGGACGGTCACC
>DASYLM010000087.1:0-2975 GCA_036009565.1 Pseudonocardia sp.
CGCACACCTCGCGCTCCGGCCCGGTACGCAACCCCTGGGACGAGACCCGTTCCACCGGCGGCTCGTCCAGCGGCAACGGCGCGCTGGTGGCGGCTCGGGTGGTCGACCTGGCGATCGGCGGTGACCAGGGCGGCTCGGTCCGCATCCCGGCCTCGTTCAGCGGCATCGTCGGGCACAAGCCGACCCACGGCCTGGTGCCCTACACCGGGGCCTTCCCCATCGAGCAGACCATCGACCACCTCGGCCCGATGACCCGCACGGTGGCCGACGCCGCGCTGCTGCTGTCGGTGCTGGCCGGCCGCGACGGCAACGACCCCCGCCAGCCCGCCGACCTGACCGTGCCGGACTACCTGGCCGCGATCGCGGCGTCCGCCGAGGGGCTGCGGGTCGGCGTGGTCACCGAGGGTTTCGGGCACGAGAACTCCGAGCCGGGCGTGGACGCGGCGGTGCGCGCGGCAGTGGACACCCTGCGCGGCGCCGGCCTGAGCGCGGCGGAGGTGTCCATCCCGTGGCACCTGCACGGCCCCAAGATCTGGGACGTGATCGCCACCGAGGGCGCGGCCGCGCAGATGGTGGACACCAACGGCTACGGGATGAACTGGCAGGGCCTCTACGACCCCGAGCTGATCGAGCACTACGGCAACCAGTGGCGGGCGGCGCCGCACGAGTTCTCCCAGACCGTGCAGCTGGTCCTGCTCACCGCCGGCTACGCGAGCGGGCTCGGCCGCAACAAGCACTACGCGATGGCGCGCAACCTGGCGGTCCAGCTGCGCCAGGCCTACGACGACGCCCTGGACCGCTTCGACGTGCTGGTGATGCCCACGCTGCCGCTCACCGCGACGGTGATCCCCGGCCCGGACGCGCCCCGCGAGGAGGTCCTCGCGCGTGGCCTGGAGATGCTCGCCAACACCTGTCCGACCGATGTGACCGGACACCCGGCGTGTTCCGTCCCCGCTGGTCTCTCCGACGGGCGACCGGTTGGCATGATGATCGTCGGCAAGCATTTCGACGACTCGACCGTGCTGCGGGTGGCACACACCTTCGAGCGGGCGGTCGACGGCTTCCCGGCTCCGCCGGGGGTCAGCGTCTCTGCCGGGCGCAACGCCTAGGAACACGCTGTCGCCGTCAGGAGAGAGAGGGGAACCCATGTCCGGCCCGTCGACACGACCGGGCGAGTCGGGCGCCGCCGCCACTGGCCACGACGCCCCGCCCACCGAGCCGGGAACCGGGGCCGGCCAGGTCGTGGTGATCCGCGCCGCCGACGCCGAGACGCTGGCCGGCCCGACCATCGAGATCCGGCTGCTGGCCGACAGCTCGACGACCGGTGGTGCACTGAGCACGCAGCGGGTGACCATGGCCGAGGGGGCGGACGGCGCGACGCCGCACCTGCACCGGATGTCCAGTGAGCTGTTCTACGTGCTGTCCGGGTCGGCGGACGTGCTCACCGGCGACAGGGTGGTCACCGCCAACGAGGGTGACCTGGTCGTGGTGCCGCCGGAGACGCCGCACGCCTTTGCCGCCACCCCGGGGCAGTCCGCCGACCTGCTGATCGTGATCACGCCGGGGGTGGAGCGGTTCGAGTACTTCCGCCACCTGGGCCGGATCGCCACCGGTGAGGCGACGGCGGAGAGCCTGCTCGACCTGCAGGACCACTACGACACGCAGTTCCTGGTCAGCCCACCCTGGCGCGCCGCCCGGGCCAAGCCGACCAGCTGACCCAGCACACCGCGGCCGGCCGGCCGGCCCACGCCGGCCGCCCGCCCGCACCCCACCCCACCCCACCCCCGCGAGTCGGGGAATCCGTCCGCGCGAGTCGGGGATTTTGTCCGCGCGAGTCGCGGAATCCATCCGGCCGCCGCCGGCCTCGCGGCCGCCGGACGATCTACCGGCCAAGTCCTCGGTCCGCGGGTACAGTCCGCCGCAATGCCCTGGTGTGTTCGAGGAGGACCCGCGACCGTGCCCGTCACCCGACTCCTGGTGGCCAACCGGGGCGAGATCGCCGTCCGGATCCTGCACACGGCCGCCGCGCTCGGGCTGCCCACCGTCGCGGTGTACGCCGCCGACGAGGCCGACGCCGAGCACCCGAGGAGGGCGGACCGCGCCGTCGCGCTGGCAGCCACCGGCCCGGCCGCCTACCTGGACATCGCCGCCCTGGTGACGGCCGCGGTCGACTCCGGCTGCGACGCGGTGCACCCGGGTTACGGGTTCCTGTCCGAGCGGGCGGACTTCGCGGCGTCCTGCGGCAAGGCCGGGCTGACGTTCGTCGGGCCGTCCCCGGAGACCCTGGCGCTGTTCGGCGACAAGGCCAGGGCGCGACAGCTCGCGGCGGAGGTGGGCGTCGACGTGCTGGCCGGTACCGACGTACTCACCGGCGCCGACCCGGCCGGCGACCTGGCCACCGCCCACGAGTTCCTCGCCTCGCTGGGCGCCGGCGGAGCGGTGCTGGTCAAGGCGGTGGCGGGCGGCGGCGGCCGGGGCATCCGACCGGTGCACGGGCCCGGCGAGCTGGCCGAGGCACTCGACCGCTGCCGCTCGGAGGCGGTGCACAGCTTCGGCGACGGCGGGCTGTACCTGGAGCGGCTGCTGCCCGGCGCGCGGCACGTCGAGGTGCAGCTGCTCGGTGACGCCGAGGGCACCGTGATCGCGCTGGGCGAGCGGGACTGCAGCGTGCAGCGGCGCCGGCAGAAGCTGCTCGAGATCGCGCCGCCGCCCGGGCTGACCGCGGCGGCCCGCACCGGGCTGCGAGAGGCCGCGGTGCGCCTGGGGCGGGCCGCCGACCGGCTCGGGCTGGCCACCGCGGAGTTCCTGGTGACCGGGGAGGAGACGGTGTTCCTCGAGGTCAACGCCCGACTGCAGGTGGAGCACACGGTCACCGAGGAGGTGAGCGGGCTGGACCTGGTGGAACTGCAGCTGCGGGCGGCCGGCGGCGCGACTCTGACCGAGCTGGGCCTGGACCCGGAACACCCGCCGGTGGC
>DASYLM010000088.1:0-4322 GCA_036009565.1 Pseudonocardia sp.
ACCGGCGCACCGTACGGGGAGCTCGAGCCGTACTCGGCATCCGTCCACAGCGGGTTGATGTCCCCGATCCCGCCGGCGAACTTGTTCACCGCGATCCGCGACGCCAGCTCGTTGTTGACCGAATGCTCGATCCGCAACTGGGCGCCGACCTTGGCCCGCATCGACTCGATCATGGCGTCATCAATGACCGCCTGCGGCATCACCGCGGTCTTCTCGTCCACCGACATGGCCCCATCGTAGAGTGAAAATAGTCTAGTTGTCGAGTATTGGGCACTCGACTAAATCACACTCGGTGCGGCGTGCCCGCGAACCGGGGGGTCAGTCCCGGGGCCAGTCCGAGACCAGGGTCCGCTTCAGCACCTTGCCGACCGCGTTGGTCGGCAGCGGTTCCGTGCGGACCCACCACCGGGACGGCACCGCGAACCGGGCGAGCTCCCGTGCGGCGAAGGCGGCGAGCCCCGCCGGCTCGGGCAGCGCACCCGCGCGGGGTACGACGACGGCGGCCACCTCCTCGCCGAGGTCGGCGTGCGGCAGGCCGACCACAGCGACCTCGGCGACGTCGGGGTGAGCCCGGAGGCGGGACTCCACGTGCGCGCTGGCGACGTTCTCGCCGCCCCGGATGATGACGTCCTTCTTCCGCCCGACCAGGTAGAGCCAGCCGTCCCCGTCCAGTCGACCGAGGTCGCCGGTGTGCAACCAGCCGTGTGCGTCCACCACCTGCTCGGTGTCCGGGCCGCCCCAGTAGCCACTCATCACGCTGGGCGAACGCACCAGGATCTCGCCGCCGAGCGTGTCGTACTCGGGCTCGCCGGTGGGCGCCAGCCGCACCTCCACCACCGGCAGCGGCCGGCCCACCGTGCCCGGGTGCTCCAGGATGTCGCGCCCGGACGCCGAGGCGACCGTGCCGCCCGCCTCGGTGAGGCCGTAGACCGACACGATCCCCTTGGACAGGTTCGGGAACGCGCGCGCCGCCCGCGCGGCCAGCTCGTCCGGCGCGGCCGACCCGCCCGCGGTCAGCGACCGCAGCGCGGACACGTCCCGGACGGCCGCGTCCGGATGGTCGACCACCCGGGCCAGCATGGTCGGCACACACGCCCAGCTGCTGACCCGCTCCCGCTCGATCAGTTCCAGCACCCGCGCCGGGTCGAACCGCCCGTCCAGGAACACCATCTTGGAGCCGCTCATGAAGTTCATGCCCAGCGCCTGCAGGCCGCCGACATGGAACAACGGCAGCGTGTGCAGGTTCGAGTTGGGCGGGTGCGAGTCGGGGATGTCGCCGGGCAGCCGGCGGGTCAGGCTCAGCAGGTTGTGCAGGTTGGCGATCACCGCGCGGTGCGAGAGCACGGCGCCCTTCGGCGCACCCGTCGTCCCGGACGTGAAGATCACCACCGCCGGGTCGGTCTCCACGCCACGCGCCGGTTCGAGGTCCGGGATCGGCACACCGTCGCCGAGCAGCGGGGTCAGCTCGGCGGCGAGCACGAGCGGCACCCCGGCGGGCAGCCGCGCCGCGAGACGGGCCTCGGTGAACACGAGGGTGGGCGCCACGGTGTTCAGCGCGCCGGCCACCTCGGCCGCACTCCACCAACCGTTGCCCAGCACCGCGAGCGCACCCAGCCGCAGCACCGCCCAGTAGGCGACCACCCACTCCACCCTGTTCGTCGCGTAGAGCAGCACGGGGTCACCCCTGCGCACCCCGCGAGCGCGCAGCTCCGCCGCCACCCGCAGCACGGCCCGCTCGTGCCCGGCGTAGGTCAGCCGGACGTCGCCCTGCACCAGGCATTCCCGCGCCGACCAGCGCCGACAGTCCAGCAACAGGTCGGAGACCAGTGCGCGCCTCGATCCGTACACCCGCACCGGGTAGGGGCCGCTGTCGTCAACCGCCACGTCCCGGCCCCAGGGCGCAGCCATCGAGCCTGTGCCAGTCCCCACTACCATCCTCCAGCGAGCCGACCCAGCGGACGCTACATGAAGTGAGTATTCACTTCAATTGCGTCCGTCCGATTTCGGTTTTCGCCGGCGGACCGGGATCCTGGGGGCCAGGACGAGATGCGAGAGGAGCCCGGATGGGTTCCGAGCCGGGCGCCAGCCCAGCCACGTTCGGCGAGTTCGGCGCTGCCGCGCTCGCCGAGGTGTTCACGCCGCGGTTTCTGCAGCGGCAGCTCGACGCCGCCCTCTCCTCGCTGCGGCGGCAGACCAACTGGCTGCCGGACTTCGCCGCCGCCGTGGTCTCCGCGCATGCCGCCACCCCGACACTGCTCTCCGACGACGGGTTCGAACGCAGCTTCGCGGTCACGGTCCGCGCGGTGCTCGAGGTCGAGGTCGGGCCCCGGCTGCTCGGGATGAGCGTCGACGCCACCGCGGAGATCGACCTGACGGTCCGGGTCCGCACCTTCCGGCCGGCGATCGCCCAGCTGCACATCGATCCGGTGACCTCGCGGAACCTGCGGGTCCGGGCCCGTACCCGGGCCGGCCTGCTGCCGCGGCCCCTCAGCGGCGGCGGCACCCGACCGCTCGCCGAACTGGTGGAGCGGTCATTGCCGATCTTCGCCGGCGCTCTGAACCGGGCACTGGCGGCAACCGCGATGCAGCGCCAGTTCGACGTGGTGGACCGGATCCGCCAGTCACAGGCCGGTTCCGGCGGCCCCGTCGGGTCCCGGACCGGAACGCTGCGGCCGGACGAGAGCGTGGAGTGGCCGATCGAGCTGCGCGAGCACGAAAGGATGGCGCTGATGCTCTGGGCGGGCATCCGCACCGAGCCCGGCCCCGGCAGCCCGACCGCGCCGAGCTGGTGGTCGTTGACCCCGCCGCCGGCGGTGCCGATCGAGCTCTCGCTCAGCGACGGCGGCGGCCGCCCGGTCGGCGAGGTGCGGCTGCCGGTCTACCGGACCGTGCCCGACCTGGACACCACCGCGGCCGGCGCGGGACTCACCGTGTCCGCGAGCCGGGCCAGCGACTTCCTGGCCCGCCTGGTCAACCGGGGCTCACGGCCGCTGGCGTACCGGATCGAGGACCAGCGCCGCACCGTCGCGGGCGAGCGGATCGGCTTCGCGGAGTTCGGTGAGTCCCTGATCCGTCTCGCTATCGACCGCACCACCGTCTCGCACGCCGTCGGCGAGCAGCTCACCCGGGGCGCGCAGGTGAAGTTCAACGCACCGAACCTGGTCCGCGGCACCATCGGTGCCCGGTTGACCGAGGTTGCCGCCCTGCCGCCCGGGGCGGAGGAGCTTCGGTTCCGGCTCTCCCTGCTGGTCGAGCTGGAGCTGAGCATCGGGCCCGGCTCGGGTGCCACCGTGCTGACCTCGACCCTGGACGCCCAGGTGCCGCTGCGGGTGTCGACGATGACCGGTCCGGCGGCGCTGCTGGTGACGTTCGATCCGGTGGCGGCCGGCGACCTGCGGCTCGTCGAGCCGCCGCGCCAGGTCGGCGGCCGGCGGATCCCGTTGCTGAAGCGCGCCGTCGCCGAGCTGCTCCCCCACCGGATCGCCGCGGAACTGAACCGGCGGCTCGCCGAGGCCAGTCGCCGGATCGTCGCGGCAGAGCTGGTCGCCGCCCGGTCCGAGCCGGTCGGTGCGGAGTCCGACGCGCTGCGCGGCCGCACCTCGTTCAGCGGGGTCGTCTCGGCCGGGCGGCCGAGCCTGCACTCCATCCGGCTGGACGACCAACAGCGGATCCGGGCCCAGGCGCGGATGATCGCCGGGGCGCCGGGGCCGCCGGAGCCCGACGGGGCACCCTACGGCTTGGCCGGCGAGATCGCGGTGTGCGACGAGCACGGGGGCGTGTGGGCGGCCGACCTGGCGACGATCCCGAGCGACGGCGAGCCCAAGACCGTCGGCATCGAGTTCACCGCGCCACAGGCCGGGCAGTGGCGGCTGCGGGTGGCGTCCGCCGGCGGGCCCGGCGACCTGGAGTACGACCTCCAGATCCGCCCCGACCCGTACTAGGTCTGCTCTTGCGTCTGTCCGCTCACGCCCACGCCCTCCGAGCCCACAGGTCACAAACACCGGCGTAACGCCGGGGGTGACGCCGCGTCACCGACAGGGTGGCCCGGTGTCGACCCTGGTGCGTCCATCGTCGTCGAGACCGACGCCAGTCCGAGCTCAGCCACCACCCCAGCGGTCCGAAGTGCAGTCTCACTAGTGCCGATCGGTGAAGTCCTTCAGCCCGTTACCAGACCGCCCACGCATCGATCACGATCAGCGCGAGGCCGGCGGCGATCGGCTCGACCACCTCGCCCGTGGAGTAGATGTCCGGGTTGCCCACGATCGCCCGGAGCTTGCCCAGCACCAGCAACCAGCCGAGCACGGTGGCCGATGCGACCATGA
>DASYLM010000089.1:0-22745 GCA_036009565.1 Pseudonocardia sp.
CCTGGTGTAGCCGCGCGGTCGGGTAACCGAGCGCGGCCGGCCGCCGAAGGGGGGCGGCCGGCCGCACTCCCACCGGCCTGTTGTTACCGAACTGCACACCAGGCCGGCGGTTCGGCCGCACAACCTGCCTCCTGTGCAGCTCGGTAACAGCGGGTCTTGCGCGCTTCCGGGGCGGGGCACCAAGCCGCGCTCTTCGGGGGAACACCAAGCAGGGCGGAGTCTGCCCTGCGGCCGCACTCCGGGGGTCAGCTCGGGTCGCGGTCCCTCGCGGCGGCTATCGCGACCTGGCCGAGGCTGATGCCGGCGTCGTTGGGGGGCACCCGGTGGTGGGTGAGCACCGCGAAACCGTCGGCGCGCAGCCGGGCGGCCAGCCGGCTGGTCAGCACCACGTTCTGGAACACCCCGCCGGAGAGCGCCACGGTGCCCAGCCCGGTCTCGTCCCGACCGGCCGCGCAGGCCCGGGCCAACACGTCCACCACGCCGTTGTGGAACCGGGCCGCGATGGTGCCGACCGCCACCCCGGCGGCCAGGTCGCCGGCCACCGCGGCGACCAGGTCGGCGCCGCGGATCAGCGGGCCGTCCAGCCGCGCCGGGTATCCGCCGCGCTCGGCGGGGTCCACCCGCTGCTCCAGCTCGATCGCCGCCTGGCCCTCGTAGTTCACCCGGTCCCGCAGGCCGACCAGCGCGGCCACCGCGTCGAACAGCCGGCCGGCGCTGCTGGTCAGCGGGGCGTTCACCGCGCCGGTCGGGGCGGCGTCCAGCAGTGCGCCGAGCTGTTCCCAGCGCGCACCCTGGCGGCCGGCCAGCGCGGCGGCGCCCGGTGGCAGCACCCCGGCGCCGAAGCCGGCGCGCAGGTACGCGGCCGCCATCCGCCACGGTTCCCGGACAGCGGCGGCACCACCCGGCAGCGGCACCGGCTCCAGGTGGGCCAGCCGGCGGAACCCGAGCAGCGAGGCCACCATCACCTCACCGCCCCACAATGTGCCGTCGGTGCCGTAGCCCAACCCGTCACAGGCGACCCCGAGCACCGGCCCGGCCACCCCGTTGTCGGCCAGACAGGACGCCAGGTGGGCGTGGTGGTGCTGCACGCCGAGCAGCTCCACCGGCTCGCCGCCGTGCTCGGCCGCGTCCTCCGCCCGTTCCAGGGCGAACTTGGTCGACAGGTACTCCGGGTGCAGGTCGTGTGCCAGCACCGCCGGGAGGACGTCGAACAGCTCCTGGAAGTGCGCCACGCCGGTGGTGTAGGAGCGCAGCGTCTCGTAGTTCTCCAGGTCGCCGATGTGGTGCGACAGCATCGCGTGCAGTCCCCTGGCCAGGCAGAAGGTGCTCTTCAGCTCGGCGCCGCAGCCGAGTACCGGGCGCGGCGCCGGCCAGGCCAGCGACAGCGGTTCCGGCGCGTAGCCCCGGGAGCGGCGGATCGGCATCGCGCGGCCGTCGACCACCCGCAGCACCGAGTCGTCGGCCCGGACGTGGATGGGGCGGTCGTGGGTGAGGAACGCGTCGGCGATCGGGGCGAGGCGCGCCTCGGCGTCCTCGTCCTGGAATGCGATCGGCTCGTCGGAGATGTTGCCGCTGGTCAGCACGATCGGCTCGGCGAGCTCGGCGGCCAGCAGGTGGTGCAGCGGGGTGTAGGGCAGCAGCACGCCGAGGTACCTGTTGCCCGGCGCGACCTGGCTCGCCAGTCCGTCGGTGGCCGACTCAGCGGCCCTCGGCAGCAGGACGATCGGTCGGCGCCGCGAGGTGAGCAGCTCGGCGGCCGTGTCGTCGACCTCGACGATCGAGCGCGCCGCGTCCAGGTCGGCGACCAGCAGCGCGAACGGCTTGTCCTCCCGGTGTTTGCGGGCGCGCAGCCTCGCCACCGCCGTCTCCCCCACCGCGCCGAGGGCCAGCGTCGCCAGGTGGAACCCGCCGAGCCCCTTGATCGCCAGGATCGCGCCGGCCCGCAGCGCGGCCGCGGCCTCGCTAATCGGGTCGGTGGTCGGGTCGGTGGTCGGGTCGGTGGTCGGGTCGGTGATCGGGTTCCGGTCCGGCGGAGCCGCACCGTCGGCCGCCCGGTAGGGCGCCCCGTCCGCCCCGACCAGCCGGAGGGTCGGACCGCAGTCCGGGCAGCACACCGGCTGCGCATGGAACCGTCGGTCGGCCGGGTCGTGGTACTCCGCCGCGCAGGCCCGGCACATCGGGAAGCCGGCCATCGTGGTGGCGGCGCGGTCGTAGGGCACCCCGGTCACGATGGTGAACCGGGGCCCGCAATTCGTGCAGTTCAGGAACGGGTACCGGTAGCGGCGGTCGGTCGGGTCGGCGAGCTCGGCCAGGCAGTCCGCGCAGGTGGCGGTGTCCGGGGAGATCAGCGTGGCGCGCCGGCCGCCGGCACTGCTGGCGACGATGGCGAACCCGCCGGCGCCACCCCCGCCGACAGCGCCGCCCACACTGCCGCCCACAGTGCCGCCCACAGCGCCGCCGACAGTGCCGACAGTGCCCCCGACAGTGCCGCCGGTCACCGGGATCTCGGTGGCCTCCACCCGCTCCACCACGGCCAACGCGGGCGGGTGCTCGGCCAGCTCGGCGAGGAACCTGCGCACCGAGGCGGGGTCACCCTCGGCCTCCAGCAGCACACCGGACTCGTCGTTGCCGACGTGGCCGGTCAGCCCCAGCGAACCGGCCAGCCCGTGCACGAACGGGCGGAACCCGACTCCCTGCACGATGCCGGCCACCCGCACCCGCACCCGAACCCGCTGCCGCAACCCGACATCGGGCGACCCGACATCGGACCACCCCGCATCGGGCAACCCCGCATCGGACGGCCGCCGGTCGGACACCCGCGGGTCAGGCATCGGCGGGCTCAGGAGCCGGCGAGCGCGAGTTGGGTGAGCTCCCACAGCACGTGGTACGTGGTGGTCTGCGCCTCCTGGATGCGGTGCACCGAGTCGGACGGCATGACGAACAGGTAGTCGATCTCGCCGCGCTCGGCCGCCTCCGCCATCGGGCCCCCGGAGTAGCCGGCCAGCCCGACGGTCAGCATGCCGAGCCGGCGCGCCTCGACGAAAGCGCGCAGCACGTTGCGCGAGCCGCCGCTGGTGGACAGTCCGACCGCGATGTCGAGGGCGCGCCCGGACGCGGCCAGCGGGCGGGCGAAGACCACGTCGAACGACACGTCGTTGGCCAGCGCGGTCAGGGTGGCGACGTCCCGGGTCAGCGACCGCGCGGGCAATGGGTGGCCGGGCCCGGACGGGCTGAGGAACTGCCCGGCGACCGCGTCGGCGTCGGTGCTGCTGCCCCCGTTGCCGAAGCTGAACAACCGGCCGCCGGCGGCGAACCGCTCGGCCATCGCGGTCGCGCAGGCGGCGATCCGCTCCGCCTCCGCCGTCAGCAGCTCGGCGCGGACCCGCTCGATCTCACCGACCTTGTCCCGGGTGGAGCGGGCCACCTCGGCCAGCACCGAGCTCAGCGCGGCCGGCGTCCCCTCGGTGCCCGGCTCGTCGGCGGCGTAGAGGAACGGGTACAGCGACTCGACGCCGGTCACCGCGAACCGCCAGCGCCACCGGCCGGCTGGAACGCCGAGGGGTCCACGCGCACGATTGCCTCCTTGGCGTGCACCAGCACCACGTCGCCGAGCCCGGCATCCACCAGCGCGATGCTGACCTCCTCGAAGGTGCCGGCCTCGGTTTCCACCAGCGCGATCTCGTCCGGGCGCAGCTCGGTGATCCGGACCGGCACGGCCTCGTCGGAGCAGGTGATGCAGACATCACCTTCGCAGTGCGCCGGCCCGGTGCCGGCGGGCCGGACCCCGATGGGCCCGACCAGGACAGGCCCGGTCGTGACAGGCCCGCTCATGACAGGCCCCGTCGTGACAGGCCCGCTCACGACAGGACGCCGGGCTGCTCGGCGAACACGTGCACCAGCTCCCACAGCACGTGATAGGTCGTCACCTGCACCTCCTTGACCACCAGGGGATCGGTCGAGTGCACCACCAGGGTGTGCTCCGCGAGGCCGTCGCGCACGATCCGCCCGCCGTCGCCGCCGAGCAGCGCCACGGTCAACAGCCCGGCCCGACGGGCCACCGCCATCGCGTCCGCGACCTCGTCGCCGCTGCCTGCCGCGATGCCCAGCGCGATGTCCCCGGGCTCGCCCAACAACGCGAGTTGCCCGGCCAGGTTGCGCCCGGTGAGCGCGAAGGCCGGCAGCGCGCGCTTGCCCACGATCACCGGGTGGACGAACTCCACCACCACGTGTGCCGCGTCGCTGTCCGCACCGCCGGCACCGAAGACCACCAGCCGCCCGCCCAGGTGGAACCGCCGGGCCATCGCATGACAGGCCGCCGCGATCGCCTCCGCGTCACCCGCCAGCGCGTTCGCCGGCGCCGATCGACGGCTGAACGCCTCGGTCGTCCGGCTTGCCGTGACCGTGCCGACCTTCGCCGTGGGCATGGCCGACTCCTTCCCGCAGATCCGGGCAACCGATTCCGCCGGCTCCGTTGCACGCACTGCCAGCGCTGTCCGGACTGTGCTCGTGGTAGTCGCCGGACTGGGCACTGACGCCGGTCAGCTTGTAGTAGCGGCCGCGGAACACGTGCAGCGTCTGGTGGGTGGCCTCCAGCAGTACCGCCTGGCGATTCAGGTCGGCCACCCCCGCCGCTGTCACCTGATAGGTGCGCCGGGCCGGGCCCGAGTCCGAGGTCTGCCAGCTGGACCGCACCAGCCCGTTGCGCTCCAGGCCACGCAGCGAGCGGTAGACCGCGCCCGCGTCGCCGTCCACCACATGGAGTTCGCGCAGCCTGTTGACCAGGTCATAACCGTGGTCCGACCGCTCGCGCAGCAGCAACAACAGGCAGGGCTGCAGAAAGTTCCTCGGCTCACACTCGCCCATATCGCGCCCCGTTGCGACGGAATTATGAGACCCGAGCGTCTCATCATGTGTGGCGGGTCACAAGGGCTGGCTCGAACGGTGGCCGAACCGCCGCTCAGCGGGCCCCCACGAGCTGCGGCCGACGGGCACCATGCCGGGTGACCTGCTCAAACGCCTGGCCGGCCCGGAGCACCGCAAGATCGCCCCGGTGCGGCCCGACGATCTGCAGCCCGACCGGCAGACCCGCCGGGGTGAAGCCGCCCGGCACCGACAGCGCCGGGCACCCGGTGACCGAGATGAGGTACGCCGAGGCCATCCAGTCGAGGTAGTCCTTCATCGCCCGGCCGGCGACCTCGGTGGGGTAGCGCCACTCCACCGGGAACGGCGCCACCTGGCTGACCGGGGCGAGCAGCAGGTCGTAGTCGGCGAAGAACTCGCGGACCCGGTGGTAGAGCTCGGTGTGCTTGACCTCGGCACGGGCGACGTCGGCGCCGGACAACCGGCGGCCCTCGTCGATGTTGCCCAGCAGTTGGGGGCTGAACCCCTCCGGCTGCGCGGCGGCCAGCTGGCCGAAGGCCATCGCGAACCGCCAGGCCCGCAGCGTGCGGAACACCTCGTCCGCGCCGGTCAGGTCCGGGCAGGCCAGCTCCACCCGGGCCCCCAGACCGGCGAACACCTCGGGTGCCGGGGCCAGGGCGGCGGCTACCTCCGGGTCCACCGGCACCCGGCCGCCGAGGTCCGGCGCCCAGGCCACCCGCAGCCCGGTCAGGTCGGTGGGCGGTCGACCGGGCCGGCCCAGCTCGGCCAGCTCCGGACCGGGGTGTCCCAGCGACGACGGCGCCCTCGGGTCCGGGCCGGCCAGCACGGACAGGGCCAGGGCGACGTCGCCCACGGTGCGGGCCATCGGGCCCTGCACGCCGAGCGGCGACCAGGGCAGCGGGTCCGGCCAGCTGGGCACCCGGCCGTGCGAGGGGCGCAGGCCCACCACGTTGCAGAACGACGCCGGGTTGCGCAGCGAGCCGCCGACATCGCTGCCGTCGGCCAGCGGGTGCATCCCGGTGGCCAGTGCGGCGGCCGCGCCACCACTGCTGCCGCCGGCGGAACGCCCAAGGTCGTAGGGGTTGCGGGTGGCGCCGAAGAGCGGGTTGACGGTGTGGCTGCCGGCGGCGAACACCGGCACGTTGGTCTTGCCGATGGTGATCGCGCCGGCCCCGCGCAGCCGCTCGACCACCAGCTCGTCGGTGTCCGGCACGTTGTCCGCGAGCAGCGTGGAGCCGTAGGTGGTGCGGATCCCGGCGGTGTTGTGGGTGTCCTTGTGCGCGATCGGCAGGCCGTGCAGTGCGCCCAGCTCCGCCGGCACCCGGTGCCTCGACCAGGCCACCCAGTGCCGGTCCGCCGCCGCGGCCTCGTCCATCGCCCGCTCGGCGACGAGCGTCACCACCGCGTTCACCGCGGGGTTGACCTGCTCGATGCGCCGCAGGTGCGCGGTCACGACTTCGACGGCGGACACTTCGCCCGCCCGGATCAGCCGGGCCAGCTCGCCGGCGCCGGCCCAGTGCAGTTCGATCACCGGGTCGACGCTACCCGGCCCACCGCGCACCGGCTCGCCGAGCGGCGGGGCCGGTCCCCCTGACGACGGGACTACTTGGTGACGTTGTTGGACTCGTCGAAGCCCGCTCGGGACGCGTCGTCCACCTGGTAGGGCTCGAACTTGCCGACGATCGTGTTGTCATTGATCTTGACGTCGGACGCGCCCTCCACCGCGAGCACCGCGGTCGTGTACTGCGAGGAGAACGTGTTGCCCCTGATCACGACGTTCGGATAGCCCTCCAGGTAGACCGCCTGGTCGGCGCCGCTCTGGCAGTAGTTGTCCAGGAACTGGATGGCCACCTGGCCGGCGGGCACCCCGGCGTTGTGCCGCTCGGTGCCGCTGGCGATCAGGCACTGCGCGTCGACGTTCACGCACTTGTTGTTCTGGATGACCACGCCGTAGGTCAGCGGGCTGTCGCTGTCGAAGGTCTGGAAGCAGTCCGTGTGCGGCTCGGTGCCGGCCGGGTAGCCCGCCTGGCTGATGTCGTGCACCGTGTTATTGATCAACTTCATGTTGATGCCGAAGAACCGCATGCCGTCCGCGTCCGTGGCGGTGCGCCGGATCGACCCGCTGACGTCGTTGTTCTGCGCGGTGACGCCCTGGCCGTCGATCAGCACACCGGTGCCGTCCGTGCCCTTGACCGTGTTGTTGTCGACCATCGAGTTGGTGCACGGCGCGCACCGGATGCCGTCGTCAGTGGCACCCCGGACGTCGTTGTTGCGGATGGTGATGTTGGCGCCGTGTGCCTTGATACCGTTGCCGCCGTTGGTGTTGAAGCCCTCGACCAGCACGTTGTCCGCCTGGATGCGGATCGTGGTCAGGGTGGAGCCGTCCGATTCCAGGGCGATCGGCGAAGCCGGGGTGCCCGACTTGGTCAGCCGCAGCGAGGCGCCCTGCACGTAGGAGCCGAAGATGCACAGCCGCTGCCCGGGGACGGCCGCGTCCAGGGCCTGCTGCGCGCTGGTGCCGTCGGTCAGCGACTTGGTGCAGTTGTCCGGCTTGGGGACCGGGCGCGGAACCGAGCCGGGCGGCGGCGGCGGGGCCGCCTTCGGGATCGGCGCCGCGCTGCAGGCACCGGCCAGCAGGGCGGCCGCTACCGCGAGGCAACCCAGGACCAGCAGGCGGGACCAGTGAGCGCGGGTGCTCCGCCGAGGTCCTAGAAAGCTCTTCACGCCGGAATCCTACGAACGGGCCGACCCTCGAGGTTCGACCGGGTGGCGGGCACAGCCGGTGCCGACCCGCCCGCTGTGGGGTCGCTGTGGAACCGCTGTGACCCTCGGACAGCACTCAGCCGGGACACTCCGGACCGCCGGGACCGCCGTCAAGGAAACCGCCGTCCGGATCGCTGAGGTCGAGCGCGAGCTGCTGGATGATCTCGGCCCGCGACTCGCCGGTCGCGTTGCCCAGCACGGTCATCAGCCGCTCCTCCACGATCCAGTGCACGGTGGCCTGCCGGCTGAACATCTCGGCGATCGCGCCGGTGAAGGCGGCCAGCTGCTCCTGGTCCCGCCGCGACACCCGGGTCTCCAGCTCGATGTCGAAGCTGTGCCGGCCGATGGACCTGGTGAACGCCTCGGCCGCGCCGGCCGCGCCCTGGCCGCGCTCGCCCATCAGGGTCAGCACCGCGAGCCAGTCGTCGAGCAGCTCGCGCGACGAGGGGACCGCTATACCGTCAGGTTCGCTCACCGGGACATCCCCGCCGTTGCGGCCAAGCTCGTCGCATCCCCGTCCCGTCCCATCGACACTGCAGCGCATCGAGTACTGCCGAGTTCAGTGGCCCGCCATTCTGGCGCACTGCCGGCCAGCGCGCTCGCCGCCGAGGCCGGGGTGAGCGCCTCCACCGTCTCCCGGCACCTGAGCAGGCTGCTGGCCGCCGAGCTCCTCACCGTGGAGCGCGTCACAGCCGGACTGCGCGACACCCTGGGCGTCACCCCGGACTGGGCGGCCTGACCCTGCGCCCGGGCGGGCACTCGGTGGCGAGGGCAGACTGCAGCGTGATGCGCCTGCCGCCGGACCTGCCCGACCTACCCGTGCGAGGTGCCCTCGACACGGTCACCAGGACGCTCGCCGAACGCGGCACCGCGGTGCTGGTCGCCCCGCCGGGCACCGGGAAGACCACCCTGGTCCCGCTCGCCCTCGGGGCGGCGAACAACGGCAAGGTCCTCGTCGCCGAGCCGCGCAGGCTCGCCGCGCGGGCCGCCGCCGCCCGGATGGCCGCGCTGCTCGGGGAGCCGGTCGGGGAGACGGTCGGGTACTCGGTGCGGGGCGACTCGAAGACCTCGGCGCGCACCCGGATCGAGGTGGTGACGTCCGGGCTGCTGCTGCGCCGGCTGGCGGGCGACCCCGAGCTCGCCGGGGTGGGCGCCGTGCTGCTGGACGAGTGCCACGAACGCCACCTCGACGCCGACCTGCTGCTCGCGCTGTTGCTCGACGCCCGCGCCGGACTGCGCCCGGACCTGCGGCTGCTCGCGACGTCGGCCACCGTCGCCACCGGCCGCCTCGCCGCCGTTCTCGGTTCGTCGCCCGAGCACCCCGCGCCGGTACTGGAGGTCGCCGCCCGGATGTTCCCGGTGACCGTGGCGCACCTGCCGCCGGCCCGGGGCGAGAAGATCGAGGCGTGCGTGGCCAGGGCCGTCCGCGCGGCGCTCGCCGGGGGCGCCGGTGACGTGCTGGCCTTCCTGCCCGGTGTCGCGGAGATCCGGCGCACCGCGGCCGCCCTGTCCGGGGTGGACGCCGACGTGCTGGCACTGCACGGGCGGCTGCCCAGCGGCGAGCAGGACGCGGCGCTGCGGCCGGGCCCCCGGCGGCGGGTGGTGCTCTCCACCGCCGTGGCCGAGTCGAGCCTGACGGTGCCCGGGGTGCGCGCCGTGGTGGACGCCGGGCTGGCCCGGATGCCCCGGGTGGACCACCGCCGGGGACTCGCGGGGCTGGTCACGGTGCGGGTGTCCAGCGCGGTCGCCGAGCAGCGGGCGGGGCGGGCCGGGCGGGAGGCGCCGGGGCGGGTGTACCGCTGCTGGCCGGAGAGCGAGCTGCTCCCCCGCTACCCGGAGCCCGAGATCCGTACCGCCGATCTCACCCGGCTGGCGCTCGACCTGGCCTGCTGGGGTACCCCGGACGGCGCGGGTCTGCGCTGGTGGGACGCGCCGCCGGAGGGTCCGCTGCGGGCCGGCCAGGAGGTGCTGCGGGCGCTCGGTGCAATCAACGGCGCCGGTGGCGCGACCGACCGGGGGCAACGGATGGCCGGTCTCGGCCTGCACCCCCGGCTGGCCAGGGCGCTGCTCGACGGTTCGGCGCTGGTCGGGTCCCGGGCGGCGGCCGAGGTGGTGGCGCTGCTGGACGACGACACGCTCGCCGCCGGTGTCGAGGTCGACGTCGAGCTGGGGCGGCTGCGGTCCGGGGCCGCGCCGGGTGCGGGCCGGTGGCGGGGCGAGGTCTCCCGGTTGGCCGGCCTGCTGCGCTCCGGTGGGGCACCCGGCGGCGGGGCGCGGACCGGTGATCGGACACCCGGCGGCGGACCGGGGCGGGCCGGGGCACCGGCGGACGGCGGCGCACGGGCTGTCGAGGGGGTCCGGCGGGCCGGTGCGCTCGTGGTGGCGCTGGCCTACCCGGAGCGGCTGGCGCGGCGCCGGGCGGCCGGTTCGCCGCTCTACCTGATGGCCGGCGGCACCGGGGTCGAGCTCCCGGCCGGCAGCCCGCTCGCGGCGGCGGAGTGGATCGCGGTGGCGGTGGCCGACCGGACGCCCGGCGCGGAGAACGCGCGGGCCCGCCTCGCCGCCGCGGCCGACCAGGAGCTGGCCGAGCTGGCCGCCCCGGCGCTGTTGCACGAGGGCGAGGAGGTGCGCTGGCAGGCGAGTGGCCGGACCGGTGGGGACGTCGTCGCCCGGCACGTCCGGCGGCTGGGCGCGATCGTGCTCGCCGAGCGCCGGCTCGCCTCCCCGGACCGGGCGGCCCTGCGCGCGGCGCTGCTCGACGGCCTGCGCACGGAGGGCACCGGGCTGCTGCGCTGGACAGCTGGTGCCCAGCGGCTCGCCGACCGGCTCGCCACCCTGCACCGGGTGCTCGGCCCGCCGTGGCCGGACGTGTCCGGCGAGGCGCTGCTGGCCGATCCGGACCGCTGGTGGTCCGGCCCGTTCAACACCGCCCGCACCCGGGCCGACCTGGCGCGCATCGACGCCGGGCCGGTACTGCGCGCGATGCTCGACTGGAAGCAGGCCGCGGCCCTGGACGAGCTGGCGCCCGAGCGGATGGCGGTACCGACCGGCTCCCGGATCGCGCTCGACTACTCCGGTGACCAGCCGGTCCTCGCCGTCAAGGTCCAGGAGGTGTTCGGCTGGACGGCCACCCCGACGGTCGCGGACGGTCGGCTGCCGGTGGTGCTGCACCTGCTCTCCCCGGCGGGGCGCCCGGCCGCCGTCACCGCGGACCTCGCGTCATTCTGGGTCAGCGGTTATCCCCAGGTGCGCGCCGAGCTGCGCGGCCGCTACCCGAAACACGACTGGCCCGAGGACCCGATGGCCGCGGTCCCCTCCCGAGGACATCCCGGCCCCCGCCGGCGCTGAGCGACCCGGCTCAGCCGAGCCCGTTCTGGCTCAGCCAGGCCTTGGCCACGGTGCTCGAGTCGGGCTTGTCCGGTGCGTTGAGCTGGCGGTTGAGGTCGACGAGGGCCGCGGTGCTCAGCTTCGCCGAGATCGCGTTGAGGACCTGCTTGACCTGGTCGCTCGCCTTCGCCGAATTGATCAGCGGCACCACGTTCTGGGCCGCGAAGTTGTTCTTCGGGTCCGCCAGCGCGACCAGGTTGTTCTCCTCGATGGCCGGGTTCGTGGTGAAGATGTCAGCCGCCTGCACGGTGTTGTCCGTGACGGCCTTGACGGTCACCGGGCCGGTGTCCAGCGACAGGTAGGACTTGAACGCGCAGTTGTAGGTCTTCTTGATGCCGGGGATGCCGTCCGGGCGCGTCTCGAACTCCGACGGCCCGCCGAACACCAGCTCGCCGCAGTGCGGCGCCAGGTCCGCGATCGACTTCGCGCTGTAGCGGTCCGCGACGGCCTTGGACACCACCACGGCGTCCTTGTCCTCGGCCGCGGACTTGTCCAGCACGGTCAGCGGAGCCGGCACGGTCCTCTTCAGCGCCGCGTAGACATCGTCGGCGGAGGACTCCGTCGCCTGCGGGTTCAGGTACTGCAGCAGAGTCCCGGTGTACTCCGGAATGAGGTCGATCGAGCCGTCCTTCAGCGCCGGGATGTAGGTCTCCCGGCTGCCCAGCGGCGGTGTCTGGTCGACCTTGACGCCCTTGGCCTGCAACGCGTCGGCGTAGATCGTGGCCAGCAGGGTGCTCTCGGAGAAGTTCGCGGAGCCGATCTTGATCGTGTCGCCGGGCGCCGGTGCCCCGGCGGACGGGCCGTTGTCCAACGGCCCGGAGCCGCCACCGCCGCAGGCAGCGAGAGTCAGCGTCGCGGCGGCGGCGGTGAGGGCCAACAGGGTGCGTCTCATCAGGTCACTCCGGCCATGTCGGGGGTTGGTCGGTCCGGCGCGGCGGCACGCGGCGGTTCGTTCTTGGGATCGGTCGGCGGGCGGGTGCGGGTGTTGGCCGGGCGCAGACCCGGCGACACGACGGCGTGTTGCACGGTGGCCAGCACACCCTCGACCACCAGGGCCAGCACCGCGACGAGGATCGCGCCGGCGGCCATCTCGACGTAGATGTGCCGGTGCAGCCCGTCGATCAGGTAGCGGCCCAGCCCGCCGTAGCCGACGTACGCGGCGATCGCGGTGGTGGCGATGACCTGCAGGGTGGCGGCGCGCAGCCCGCCGAGCAGCAGCGGCAGCGAGTTCGGCAGCTCCACCTGCAGGAGCACCTCGCGCTCGCGCATGCCGACACCGCGTGCCGCGTCGACCACCGCGTTGTCCACGTTGCTGACCCCGGCGTAGGTGCCGGCGAGCAGCGGTGGGATGGCCAGCACCAGCAGCGCGACCATCACCGGGATCAGGTGCACGCCGGCCAGCAGCACCAGCAGGATGAGCAGACCGAAGTCCGGTAGCGAGCGCAGCCAGTTGGCCAGGCCGACGATGAGGAACCCGCCGCGCCCGGTATGACCGACCAGGGCGCCGATCGGCACCGCGACCACCACGGCGAGGACCAGTGCCAGTGCGCTGTAGTAGAGCTGTTCCAGCACGCGCACCGGGATGCCGTCCGGCCCGGACCAGTGCGCCGGATCGGTGAACCAGCCGATGATGTTCATGCGGTCCTCCCGGCGCGGGGGCCGACCCGGCTCCACGGGGTCGCGTACCGGCCGAGACCGACCAGCAGCGCGTCGGCAACCAGTGCCAGCAGCATGGACAGCACGATGCCGGTGATGATCTCGGTCGGGAAGCTGCGGTCGAAGCCGTCGGTGAACAGCTGGCCGAGGCCACCCACGCCGATGGCCGCGCCCACGCTGACCAGGCTGATGTTGGACACGGTGGCCACCCGCAGACCGGCGATGAGCACCGGCACCGCGAGGGGGAACTCCACCGAGACGAAGCGGCGCGTCGGCCGGAAGCCCATCGCGGTGGCGGCGGCGACCACCATGGCCGGCACCGCGGCGAGCGCGTCGGCGACCGAGCGGACCAGCAGCGCCACCGTGTAGATGGCCAGCGCGACCACCACGTTGATCGGGTCCAGGATGCGGGTGCCGAGGATGACCGGCAGCACGATGAACAACACGAGCGACGGGACGGTGTACAGCACGCCGGCGGACGGGATGAGCACCGCGCGGGCGACTCTCGACCGGCTCGCCAACCAGCCCAGTGGCACCGCGAGCACCAGCCCGACCAGCACCGGCACCAGCGAGAGGATCAGGTGCTCGCCCAACAGGCCGAGGATCAAGGACCCGTTGCGCGGGATCCAGGCCCAGATCACGCGGCGTCCTCGCCGTCCCGGGCGGCGGCCAGCGCGCTGAGCACGTCGTCGGCGGTGACCGAGCCGACCACCGCGCCGTCGGCGTCCACCGCGACACCGAGGCCGGACGGCGAGCTCAGCGCCGCGTCCAGCGCGCCGCGCAGCGTGTCCGACTCGGTGTTGTACAGCGAGCCGCCGGCGACCAGGCCGTCGGCGCTGATCGGGGCGTCGCCGGCCGGCAGGTCGGCGACGCGCAGCCAGCCCTGCGGGCGCTTGGCGGCGTCCAGCACCAGCGCCCAGCCGTCGCCCACCTCGGCCCGGACGGCGGCGCTGGAGCCGCCGACCGCGACGGTGTGCACCTCGCCGACCGGCAGCCCGTCACCGGACCGGAAGCCCAGCCCCCGGTAGCCCCGGTCGCGGCCCACGAAGTTGTCCACGAAGTCGTCCGCCGGGCGGGCCAGCAGCGCACCCGGCTCGTCGTACTGGGCCAGGATGCCGCCGACCCGGAACACCGCGACCTTGTCGCCGAGCTTGATCGCCTCGTCGATGTCGTGGGTGACGAACACGATCGTCTTACCCAGCTCGGCCTGCAGCCGCAGCAGCTCGTCCTGCAGGCTCTCCCGGACCACCGGGTCGACCGCGCTGAACGGCTCGTCCATCAGCAGTACCGGCGGGTCGGCGGCCAGCGCACGGGCCACCCCGACCCGCTGCTGCTGCCCGCCGGAGAGCTGCGAGGGGTAGCGCTTGGCCATCTCCGGCGCGAGCCCGACCAGCTCCATCAGCTCGGCCGCGCGGTCCCTGGCCCGCTTCTTGTCCCAGCCGAGCAGCACCGGCACGGTGGCCACGTTGTCCAGGATCGTCCGGTGCGGGAAGAGCCCGGCCTGTTGGATCACGTAGCCGATACCCCGGCGCAGCTCCGCCGGGTCGCCGGCCATGATGTCGTCGCCGTGCACCAGGATGGTGCCCGAGGTCGGCTCGATCATGCGGTTGATCATCCGAAGTGAGGTCGTCTTCCCGCAGCCGGACGGGCCGACGAACACCGTGATCCCACCCGACTCAACCTGCAGGTCCAGGCTGTCGACCGCGACGGTGCCGTCGGGAAAGCGCTTGGTCACTCCCCGGAACTCGATCACCCGGACGCCCCCAGTACTCGCCGACAGCGCCTTGCCGGCCGCCGGGATGCCACAGGCTAACCCGATCGAGTCAACAGGGCGAGTACCGCGCGGAGCACACCTGGATCACGGTCGGTTGATCACTCACCGGGCCGGCCGGACGGCCTGCCCAGCGGGTCGGCACCCATCCCGAAGCCCAGGCCATCGGCCGGATCGGTCGTCGCGGCGGACAGCTCCGGCCGTTCGCTCTCGTCGGCCTCCACCCGGGCCAGCAGGCTGGCCAGCAGGTCGGCGATCGGCGTGGCGAAGGCATCCGGGGTCGTGTCGAACCCACCCAGTGGCCCGGGGCTCGCCGGGGCGGAGCCGACCGGGCCCGAACCGGGCCCTGCCGAACCGGGACCGGTGGCCGCTGGCGCCGTGCTGGCCGGCGCCGTGCTCACCGGGGGCGAGTCCGCCGTGCCGAGCCGCGCGGCCCGGACCGACTCGGTGGGCAGCGCCATGGTGGCCAGACCGTCCGGGGCCGGGGTGGGTTGGCCGGCCGGGACCGGCAGCGGCGGCCCGACCAGCATCGCGCGGAACGCGGTCGGCTCCATCGCCTTGGCGAACAGCCAGCCCTGGTAGGCGTCCACCCCGAGGCCACGCAGCGCGTGGAACTGCTCGGCGGTCTCGACACCCTCGGCGACGCAGTACCGGCCCATCGCGGCCGCCATCTGCACGACCGCCCTGGCCACCGCGAAGTCGGCCGGGTCGGAGCTGATGCCCTGCACGAAGGTGCGGTCCACCTTGACGATCTGCGCCGGCAGTTCCTTGATCCGGGACAGCGAGGAGTAGCCGGTGCCGAAGTCGTCCACCGCGAACCGGACACCCCGCCCGGCCAGTTCGCTCATCGCGGCCAGGGTGCGTTGCGGCAGCGCGACCAGGCTGGTCTCCACCAGCTCGAGCACCAGCCGGTCACCGGCGAGGCCACTGCTGGCCAGCGCGGCGCGCACGGTCGGTACGAAGTCCGGGTCACCCGGCAGCAGGCCGGCCAGGTTGACCGCAACGCCCACCGGGCGGCGCTGGTGCACCGGCCAGGTCGACGCCTCCGTGGTGGCGGTGCGCAGCACCCAGTGGTCCAGCTCGCGCATCAACCCGCCGCGCTCGGCCACCGGGATGAAGTCGCCGGGGAAGAGCATGCCGCGCTCCGGGTGCGGCCACCGGACCAGTGCCTCCGCCGAGCGGACCGCGCCGTCCGGGCCGACCACCGGCTGGTAGTGCAGCACCAGCTGGTCGTTGAGGATCGCCTCACGCAGCTCGTCCTCCAGCCGCAGCTGGTGGTTCGCCTTGGTCGCCGTGTCGGCGGTGACGAAGCCGAGCTGGCCGGAGCCGCGCTCCTTGGCGTCGTACATCGCCGCGTCGGCGAAGCGCAGCAGGTCCTCCGCGCTGCTCACCCCGCCGAGGCCGTCGCCGTCCGCCGGGGTGGCCACGCCGATCGCGGCGGACACCCGCACCGGCTGGCCGTCCACCTCGACCGGGCCGCGCAGCACGGCGGCCACCGACTCGGCCAGCCTGGGCACCCCGCCGACCGCGGCCACGTCGTCGCAGACCACCACGAACTCGTCGCCGGACAGCCGGGCCGGCGAGCAGCCGATGGGCAGCTCACGCTGCAGCCGGGCGGCCAGCATGATCAGAACCTGGTCACCGGCGGCGTGCCCGAGGGCCGTGTTGACCCGCTTGAAGTCGTCCAGGTCGCAGCACAGCACGGCCAGCTTGTTGCGGTCCGGGCCGGCCAGCAGCCGCCCGATCCGGGCGGTCACCGAGGACCGGTTGGGCAGCCGGGTCAGCTCGTCGTGGGTACCGGCGATGCGCAGCACGTCCGCTGCCCGGCGCCGTTCCGAGATGTCGGTGAACATCACCAGCCAGAACGGCCGGCCGTCGTCACCGATGGACACGGTGACCGAGAGCTCGCACCACACCGAGGTGCCGTCGGCGCGCCGGATGGCGTACTGCGGCACCCGGTAGCCGTTCTGGGCACCGGGGCGGACCACCCGCAGGAAGGCCAGCTCGGGGCTGCCGGACGGGCCTACCGCCGGGTCCACCGACAGGCCACGGGCGGACACCCCGCGCAGCTTCTCCCCGGAGATGCCGAGCAGCGAGCAGAGCGCGCCGTTGGCGTCGACCAGGAGACCGGAACGGTTGAACACACCGACCCCGACCGGCGAGATGGACACCAGGTCCAGGTAGCGCTGGGTGGCCCGGCCCATCCGCTGCTCGGCCTCGCGCAGGTCGGTGACGTCCTGCACGGTGCCGACCAGCCGGGTCGGCGAGCCCTCGGCGTTGCGCTCCACGCTGGCCCGGCAGCTGAGCACCCGCTCGGCCGGCGGCGCGGTGCGGTGCTCGACGTGGTGCGTGTCGCCCCGCGGCACCTTGGTGCCCTCACCGGCGGCCCGCTGGGTCTTGTCCCGCAGCGTGGCGCACAGCAGCGCGACCTGCTCCAGCTCGATCGGGCCGCTGGGCTGGGCGTCCGGTGCGATGCCGACCTCGCGGTACAGGTCGAGCAGTGCCGGACCCCGGTGCAGCGAACCGGTGCGCAGGTCGTAGCTCCAGTTGCCGACCCTGGCCAGCTTGCGCAGCTCGGCGAGCTGCCGCTCGTGGTCGTCGCGGCTGGTGACCGGCGGCGCCGCGTCGGTGGTGTCCACCAACATGACGGCGCGCAGTCCACCCAGCGCCCCGAGCTCCGGCAGCACCCAGCGGACCACCCGGACCCTGGCCAGCGCGCCGTCCGGGCGGACCAGTCGGGCGTCGCTGTCCGGGCCGACCACCAGCTGGGCCAGCGGGCGCCCGAGGATTCCGTCGGCGGCGGCCGGCTGGCGGGGGTCCCGGCCGGCCATCCGCAGCAGGGCCGCGTTGACCCGCAGCACCCGGTCGGAGCTGTCACACAGCAGCGTGGGGGCGGAGGGCAGGGGCAGCGTCTCGATCCCGGCCGCGGGGCCGCCCGGCCGCGCCGGACCGGACTCCGACGGCCCGGCACCGCCCGCGGCCGCTCCCGAAGCGCCGGGTCCTGAAGCGCCGAGTCCTGAAGCGCCGAGTCCTGAAGTGCCGAGTCCGGAGGTACCGAGTCCGGAGGTACCGAGTCCCGAGCCGACGCCGGGCGTGCCGCCGGTCCCACCCACTCCGACCGATCCGAAGGTCCCGCTCAGACCCGCCGGCGAGTCCGGCACCGAGGACCGCCACGGGCCCGCGATCGCGTTCGGCAGCGAGTCGGCCACCTGGCTCGGCACCAGCCCGGAGTGGCTTCCCTCGAACCGGCGGCCGGCCATCGGTGCCAGCCTCGCGGAGCTGCTACCCCGTCCCGCCGGCCCGACGCCCCGACGGGGATCGAGCCACTGTCCGAGGTCGGCCACCCGCAGTCCCCTCACGATCCGATTCACGCCCCCGTGGGCGTTGTCATGCGGACCAACGAGCGATCCGCGAAGACGATCCGGCATTGTCACTCTTGTGGGGGACTATCAATTAGCCGCATCCCGCCGTGGTCCAACACGAAGGGTCACATTCTGTGAGGCCCTTCGGAAAAGCCCAGGTAGGAGGCTTTCGAGCAACTACGGTAAGTGATAATCGGCAACTCTCACCAGTCACATCGGCACCACCCGAATGCCAGTCCACCGCTGTGCGGCACCGCCCAGAGTGGCCGATCAGGCGCCTCACCGGCAAGAAAAATGATGGCCCCGCCGGCGACGGGTCGCGGCGGGGCCATCTCTGGTGACTGTCTGTGTGCTGTTGTCCGCCCAAGTGACGGTTGGCCTAACCGACTGGTCCGATCAGGCGGCACCGCGCCCGGGGACCTCCGGCCGGTGGGGCGCCTACTCGCCGGCCGCCTGAGCCACCGCGCTGGCCACCGTGGCGGCAACCCTCGGGTCGAACGGGCTGGGCACGATCCGGTCCGCCGCGAGGTCGTCGCTGGCCACCGCGAAGATCGCATCGGCGGCGGCGAGCTTCATCCGCTCGGTGATCCGGGTCGCGCCCGCGTCCAGCGCGCCCCGGAACACACCGGGGAAGGCCAGCACGTTGTTGATCTGGTTCGGGAAGTCGCTGCGCCCGGTGGCCACGATCGGCGCGTACCGGGCGGCCACCTCGGGGTGCACCTCCGGGTCCGGGTTGGACAGTGCGAAGACCATCGGTTCCGGTGCCATCGTGGCCAGCAGCCGCTCCGGCAGGGTGGCGCAGGACAGCCCGATGAACACGTCGGCCCCGGCCAGCGCCTCGGTCACGCCGCCGCCCAGCCGGCGCGGGTTGGTGCGGTCCGCCAGGTCGGCCTTGACCGGGTTCATGCCGGCCCGCCCCGGCACCAGGATGCCCTTCGAGTCGAGCACCGTCACGTCGGCGACACCCGCCGCCATCAGGATCTCCGCGCAGGCCACCCCGGCCGCGCCGGCACCGGTGATGACCACCTTGAGCGGCTCCAGCCGGCGGGCCTGGACGGCGCAGGCGCCGCGCAGCGCGGCCAGCACCACGATCGCGGTGCCGTGCTGGTCGTCGTGCATGACCGGGCAGTCCAGCGCCTCGATGAGCCGGCGCTCCAGCTCGAAGCAGCGCGGCGCGGAGATGTCCTCCAGGTTGACCGCGCCGAAGCTGGGCCGCAGCCGGACGAGGGTCTGCACGATCTCGTCCACATCGGTGGTGTCCAGCACGAGCGGGATCGAGTTCAGCCCGCCGAATGTCTTGAACAGCGCCGCCTTGCCCTCCATGACCGGCAGCGCGGCGCGGGGGCCGATGTCGCCGAGGCCCAGCACGGCGGTGCCGTCGCTGACCACCGCGACCAGCCGGTCCGCCCAGGTGTAGTTCGCGGTGAGCTTCGAGTCGGCGGCGATCACGCGGCTGACCTCGGCAACCCCGGGGCTGTAGGCGATGGACAGGTCCCGGGCGCCGCCCAACGGCACCGACGGCGTGATGTTCAGCTTGCCGCCGTGGTGGGCGGTCAGAATCTCGTCCCGACAGAGCTCCTGATCGGCGTTCCCGCTCGAATCGGCCCTGGTCAACGTCATGCGCTCAGGCACGATGGTCACAACTATCCCCTTAAGAACCGGTGCGTTCGTGAGTTCGGGCGTCGACCGAGAAGCGTCGCCGGCCCGAGCCGTGCACCGGTGTTCGCGGAGGTGTCGCTACTGCCACGGTGCCCGACAGCGCCTCGAGAAGACCGCGGGATGGCGCGGCAACCGACGGGGCGCGTGTGTCAGGTAGATCTCCAGTGTGTCATCTCCGGCGCCGGATGTCTGCCCACCCCCAGCGCAAATCACACCGCAAATCACAGCGCAGATCACACGAGGTGATCGTCTCGACCTCTGATCAGATGGGCCCGATCTGGGTAGCGTGTCGCTCGTGCAGAGCAAACCGTTGTCCATCGCGGGCGCCTGGGTCTTCGAGCCGTCCCGGTTCGACGACGATCGCGGCCTGTTCGTGGCGCCGTACCAGGAGGCCGCGTTCACCGAGGCGATCGGCTCGCCGATGCGGGTGGCGCAGTCCAACCACAGTGTGTCGCGGCGCGGCGTGATCCGCGGCGTGCACTTCGCCGATGTGCCGCCTGGCCAGGCCAAATACGTGTACTGCCCGAGCGGCGCGCTGCTCGACGTCGTGGTCGACCTGCGGGTCGGCTCGCCGACCTTCGGCGCGCATGAGGCGGTCGTGCTGGACTCGACGTCGTACCGGGCGGTCTACCTGTCGGAGGGGCTCGGGCACGCGTTCTGCGCGCTCGCCGACAACACGGTGGCCAGCTATCTGTGCTCCACCGCGTACGCGCCGGCCATCGAGCGCACCGTGGCCGCGATGGACCCCGAGCTCGGGCTGCCCTGGCCGGCCGAGATCACCCCGATCCTGTCCGAGCGGGACGCGGCGGCGCCGAGCCTGGCTGAGGCCGCCGAGGCCGGACTGCTCCCCCGGTACGCCGGCTAGGAGCACTGGATCACCGCTCGCGACGAGCGGCATTATTCAGGACCTCCTAAACCGCGTCGCCGTCCGCGACCGGCTTGCGGGGTAGCCGCCCCGGCCGGGGCCACAGCCGGAACCGGACCACGCCGAGCACCGCCGCCGGCCCGAGCTCGCGGGAGTCGGTGCTGCCGAACGGGTTGTCCCCGCGCACCAGCCAGTACGGACCGTCCTCCGCGCCGCCACCCCCGGTATCGACACCCGCGGTAGCCCCGGCACCGGCCGTCGCGCCGCCGTCCGGGCGGCCCGCCCGCTTGACCGAGAGCTGACCGGGCCGGGCCGGCCAGCGCACCAACACCACGTCACCGGGCCGAGGCCGGGCGCCGAGGGTGACCAGCACCACATCGCCGTCGGTCAGCGCGGGTGACATCGAGGGACCCCGCACCGCCACTCGCCGCCAGCGCATCCACTCCCGCCTCACGCCCGTCCACAGCTCCCGCGCGACCCTGCCGGCCGCGCGGTCGCGGAGTAGTGTCGCCGGAGTCGGAACGATCACCAAGCACAACCTTAGGGAGCAACAATGGGACTGCTGTCTCGCGTTCTCCGTCCTCGGCTGGAGGCCACCGCGCACTGCGACCTCCCCTGCGGCGTGTACGACCCCGCGCAGGCCCGGATCGAGGCCGAGTCGGTGAAGGCCATCCAGGAGAAGTACCAGGGCAACGATGACGTCGCTTTCCGCGCGCGCGCCATCGAGATCAAGGAGCAGCGCTCCGACCTGGTCAAGCACCACCTCTGGGTGTTGTGGACTGACTACTTCAAGCCGCCGCACTTCGAGAAGTACCCGGAGCTGCACGAGCTGTTCAACAAGGCCACCAAGGCCGCCGGCGCGAGTGGCACCAAGGGCTCGAACGACCCGGCCACCGGCCAGGAGCTGCTGGACTACATCGCCCAGATCGACAAGATCTTCTGGGAGACCAAGCAGGCTGCCTGACCTAGGCCCCGGAAACGGCGCTGACCAGCGGGAACGACCTCCGTTGGGCAGCGCCGTTTCTCGTTGTCGGGTCACTTCCGCACTGTGGTGGGACCCTAGTTGTGCGCCTTCGGGGGAGCGGGCTTCGCGGGAGCGGGCTTCGCTAGAGCGGGCCGGGCGGGAGCGGGCTTCGCGGGAGCGGGCTTCGCGACCGCGGGCCGGGCGGGAGCGGGCTTCGTTCTGCTCCTGAGCTGGTAGCGGTTACCCGCCTTGACGCAGTCGAACCCGTAGTGGGTGTAGTCGCCGGTGTTCGGTTGCTGACACTGCTGTCCCTGAGCGAGGCATTTGGACTGCCCGCCGATCACCCCGGGGGTGAAGTTGGCCGGGCACTTCTGCGCTGGGGGTGGCGCGGAGTAGCTCGAGGCAGTGAGTGGGGTAGTCAGGCTGGTCAGTGCCGGTTGTCCACCGGCGCTGGTAGCGGCGATAAAGGTTGCCGCCGCGGCGGTCCCGAGTACGACAGTGGCAGCGAAGCGACGTATCATTGTCGGTAGCTCCTTTCAGGATTTCACCTTGTTGGTTGCGGACACGGCAGAGTGCACGATTCGTCCAACCACCTATTGCCCTGCGTCCGAAGTCCCGAACTGCTCATCCGGAAGCTCGGAAGGTCTACTCCCGCCCCTGGTCGCAGCCGCCCTGAGCGCGACCGTAACCATCTGCCGGCCGACCGCATTCATGGTCTTCCCAGCGTTGAATGGCCCTGTGAAGGCATCCTCTCCAGTCGCGCCTAATGTGGACGGGAGGTCATCTCGGTCACCCCCGCGCCCGTACCGTAGCGGTACTGCCGCTTATCGGTAATTCCTCGGTACTCTTTTCTGAGAACCCGTTCAGACAACTATTACTGAGAGCGCCGTCAGTTTCGCGGGGCGTTTCTGGCAATTCATCAGAGAGAAAAAGAAGAGGTTAGCAACCCAAAGTAAAGAGATGCTCAATTCGAGCCGGAAGGTGTGGATCATCCCGGCGCAATCTGTGACGAGCACGTCGACGCCGGCCTCGGCTGATGCTCGGCAGGCGCTACGGCGGGGCGCCTCGGGAGGCCTAGTGCCCCGCCGGAGAATTCCCGCTCGCGCCGGAGAGTGCCTGCGCCGAAGCTTTGCTCTGCGCATAGATACGCGACACCAGGCCGCCGCCCCCGAGCCCGCCGCACCGGCCGTGACCAGGACTGTCGCGTATCCCTACGCAGAGCAAAGGGCCCACGGGACCAGCCGTGACTCAGAGCGGGGGCAAGGTGCGCCGATCCACCCGCGCTAGGGCACCGTCAGCACCGACGACCGGCCACCCCGGCCGGGACGAAGGCTGGTGGTGGCCCGGCGATGGTCGTGTCGGTCACCGAGTGGAGACCGATCGGGGCTGTAGTGCGACGATCGCGGTGAGTCGCTGGATGCCCGTGGTTTCAGATCT
>DASYLM010000090.1:0-15580 GCA_036009565.1 Pseudonocardia sp.
TAGCCCGTTTCGTGCGGTCCGCGTCCGGCGGCGCTGTGGCGAGTCCGCACCAAGCGGCACCATCGGCTCGGCCACACCCGAGACACGGCGCCGGCTCACGCGGTATCAGGTGACCGAGCGCCGACAATAACACCAGTCCGATTCGATCACGGTCAAAACCAGCCTGTTGTTACTGTCGAACGGCAGCTCAGCGTGTTTACAGCCGAGCGGGGCACCCGGTGTTCGCACACCCCGGCGCGGGCGGAACGGGCGGCCCGGGTTGGACGTGGGCAGGCACCGGGCGGACCGAGCGAGCCGGGCGGGCGGACCGAGCCCGTTCGCGCGGTCCGCGCCCGGCGGCGCTGTGGCGAGTCCACGCCAAGCGGCACCATCGGCTCGGCCACACCCGGGACACGGACCCGAAGGCCACGGGAGCTCTCCAACCGTCGGCTCGCGCGATATCCGGTGACCCGAGCGCCGACAGTAACGCCAGTCCGACTCGATCACGGTCGAAACGAGCCTGTTGTTACTGTCGATGGTCGCTTCGAGCTTCTTTGCAACCGAGCGGGGCACCCGGTATTCGCACGCCCCGGCGAGCCGGTTGGGCGCGGCCCGCGCGCGATCAGGCCAGCAGGGCGTCCACGAACGCCGACGGCTCGAACGGGGCCAGGTCGTCCGGGCCCTCGCCCAGACCGACCAGCTTGACCGGCACACCCAGCTCACGCTGGACGCGGAACACGATGCCACCCTTCGCCGTGCCGTCCAGCTTGGTCAGCACGATGCCGGTGACATCGATGACCTCGGCGAACACCCTGGCCTGGATGACCCCGTTCTGCCCTGTGGTCGCGTCGAGCACCAGCAGGACCTCGTCCACGTCGCCCTGCCGGGACACCACCCGTTTGATCTTGCTGAGCTCGTCCATCAACCCGGCCTTGGTGTGCAGCCGCCCCGCGGTATCGAGAAGTACCGCGTCCGCGCCGGACTCGGCCGCGCGCTTGACCGCCTCGAACGCAACGCTGGCCGGGTCGGCGCCCTCCGGCCCGCGCACCACCTCGGCGCCGGCCCGCTCTCCCCAGGTGACCAGTTGCTCGGCCGCGGCGGCCCGGAACGTGTCGGCCGCGCCGAGTACCACGATCCGACCCCCGGCCACCAGCACCCTGGCCAACTTGCCGGTGGTGGTGGTCTTGCCGGTGCCGTTCACCCCGGCCACCAGCACCACGGCGGGGCGGCCGTCGTGCGGCAGGGCGCGCACCGAGCGGTCCAGCTCCGGCAACAGCGCGGCGGTGAGTACCTCGTGGAGCAGTTGGCGGGCCTGCTCCGGGGTGCGCGCGCCCTTGGCGGCGATCTCGGCACGCAGGGTGCCGACCAGCTCGGCTGTGGTGTCCGCGCCGAGGTCGGCCAGCAGCAGGGTGTCCTCGACCTCTTCCCAGGACTCCTCGTCCAGCTCACCGCCACCGAGCAGGCCGAGCAGGCCCTGTCCGAACGCGGACCGGGAACCGGCGAGCCGTCCGCGCAGCCGCTCCAGGCGCCCCTCGGTCGGTTCGATGGTGTCGGCGGGTGCCGGCGGTTGCACCGAGGTGGGCGGTGCCGCGGCGGCCGGAGCCGGCGGTGCCGCGGCGGCGGGACCGGTGCGGGGCGGTGCCGCCGCGGGGGGCGGCTCGGCGACCGCGGGCTCGGCGGCGGGTGCCGGCGGTGCCAGTTCGGTTGTCGGCGGGACGGGCTCGGCCGGCGGTACCGGCGGTACCGGTTCGGCCGGTTCGGGCCGCTCCGGCGCGGCCTCGCTGGGCGGCGTCGGCTCAGCTGGCCGCTCCGGCGCAGCCTCGCTCGGCGGCGCGGCCTCCCTCGGCGGCGCGGCCTCCCTCTGCGGCGCGGCCTCCCTCTGCGGCGCGGCCTCGCTCGGCGGCGCGGCCTCCCTCGGCGGCGCGGCCTCCCTGGGGGGTGCCGGCTGGACGGGCGGTGCCGGCTTCGCGGGCGGCGCCGGGGCCAGCCCGTTGGAGGCCGGGTCGGCGGTGCCGGTGTCGGCGGGGGGCGCGGGGCGTTCGGCGGTACCGGTGCCGGCCGAGAAGCTGATGGCCCCGGTACCCCGGTAGACCTCCCTCGGCTTGTCCGGCGCCTGCTCCGGCCGGTCCGTGCGCAGGTTGACCCGTCGGCGCCGGGCCGTCACCAGGCCTACGACCAGCGCGATGAGCAGCAGCACCACCACTACCGCGACGACGATCCACACCACGCCGATGTTCACGGCGGTCTGTCCGACTTGTCCTTGGGCGAGCGCGGTCCGGGCGGCGAGCGAGTCCATCACGGTGCCATCCTGACACCGCGGCACCCGAACGGCCGGGGCGGCACCGAAGCTCAGCCGGCCGCGGGCATCCCGCGGAGCCGCTGCGAGATCAGCGTCGTGATGCCGTCGCCGCGCATGCTCACCCCGTACAGCGCGTCGGCCACCTCCATGGTGGGCTTCTGGTGCGTGATGATGATCAGCTGCGAGGTGGACCGAAGCTCCTCGAGCAGCACGATCAGCCGGCGCAGGTTCGAGTCGTCCAGCGCCGCCTCGATCTCGTCCAGCACGTAGAACGGCGACGGCCGGGCCCGGAAGATCGCCACCAGCATGGCCACGGCGGTCAGCGACTTCTCCCCGCCGGAGAGCAGGGACAGCCGCTTGATCTTCTTGCCGGGCGGCCGCGCCTCCACGTCCACGCCGGTGGTGAGCAGGTCGTCCGGATCGGTCAGCACCAACTTGCCCTGCCCGCCGGGGAACAACGTGGCGAACACGATCTCGAACTCCCTGGCAACATCCGCGTAGGCCGACGCGAACACCTCGAGGATCTTGTCGTCGACGTCGCGCACCACGGTGAGCAGGTCGCGCCGGGTCGCCTTCAGGTCCTCCAGCTGCGTGGACAGGAACTTGTAGCGCTCCTCCAGCGCGGCGAACTCCTCCAGCGCCAGCGGATTCACCTTGCCCAGGGTGGCCAGGTCGCGCTGGGCGCGCTGGGCACGCCGCTCCTGGGTGGCCCGGTCGTAGGGCATCGCGGGCGGCGCCGTCACGTCCTCGCCGCGCTCCTTGGCCGCCTCGTACTCGGCCAGCTCACCGAGGCCCGGCGGCACCTCCTGGTCCGGGCCGTACTCGGCGGTCAGCTCCTCCAACCCCATGCCGAAGTCGCCGGCGATCCGGGACTCCAACTGCTCGACCCGCAGCCGCGACTGCGCGCGCAGCACCTCGTCGCGGTGCACCGTGTCGGTGAGCCGCTCCAGCTCGCCGGCCAGCTGGTTCACCCTGGCCCGCACCTCGCCGACCGCGGACTCCCCGGAGTCCCTGGCCGAGCGGGCCGCCTCGCGCTCCGCCTCGGCCGTGGCCAGCGACACCTCGATGCGCTCGAGGGCGACCTCACCGGCGGAACGGACCGCCTCGGAGATCGTCGCGCCGCGCTCCCGGGCCGCCCTGGCGCTGGCCGCCCTGGCCCGCGCGTCCCGCTCGGAGCTGGCCTGGCGGCGCAGCGACTCGGCCCGGCCGGCGATCGCCCTGGCCCGTTCCTCGGCGGTCCGCAGCGCCAGCCGGGCCTCCATCTCCTCGGCCCGGACCCCGGCCAGCGCCTCGGCGGCCTCCTCGCGGACGGCGTCGTCCGGCTCCTCGTCGACCGGCTCGCCCTGCGCCGCCTCCAGCCGCTGCTCCGCCTCGTCGAGCGCGCCCAGCGCCTCGATCCGGCTGGCCTCCACGTCGTCGCGCTGCCGGCGCAACCGGTCCGCCTCCGCCGAGGCGGACCGCACCGCCTGGTCGGCCCGGCCCAACCGCTGCGCCACCGCGGACCGGCGGGCGTCCGCCGCGCTCTGCGCCTCCTGGGCGGCCTCCACGTCGGCGAGGCGGGCCGACTCCTCGGCCCGGGCGCCGTCCAGCGCGGCGCGCAGCCCCTCCAGCTTGTGGTCCAGCCCCTCGGAGGTCTCGACGGCCTCGTCGATCGCGGCCTGTACCTCGATCGCGCTCTGGTCCTTGGCGGAGCCGCCGACGGCCCAACCGGCGCCGAGCAGGTCGCCCTCGGCGGTGACCGCGCGGACCGAGGGCAGCGCCCCGGTCAGCTGGGCCACCACCTGTTCCGCCGAGGCCAGGTCGTCCACCACGACCACGTCGGCGAGCGCGCGGCGGATCGAAGGGCGCAGCCGCTCCGGCACACCGACCAGGTCGTCGGCCCAGCGCGCGCCACCGGGCAGGACCGGTCGGGAGCCGGCGGCCGGCGGGCCACCCACCTCGCCGGTGCCGATCATGATCCCGGCGCGGCCGGCGCCCTCCGACTTGAGCAGCAGCAGGGCGGCCACCGCTTCGCCGACCGAGGACACCGCGACGCCCTCGGCCAACCCGCCCAGCGCGGCGGCCAGCGCGGCCTCGGCACCGGGCTCGACGGTGACCAGACCCGCGAGCGAACCCAGCAGCCCGGGCAACCGGTCGCCGGCGGCCAGCAGCGCGGCCGGGCCGTCCTTGCGCCGCAGACCCAGCGAGAGCGCCTCCACCCGGGCCTTCCAGTGCGCCCGGTCGCGCTCCAGCGCACGCTCGCTCGCGACCAGCTCGGCGACCCGTTCCTTCGCCTCGTCGTGCGCGTCGCCGGCGACCCGGCCGCGCTGGTCCAGCCCGTTGTCGCCGTCGTCCAGCGCGCCGAAGTCGGCCTGCAGCACGGACAGCTCGGCCTCGGCCGCCTCGGTGCGCGACCGGGCCTCGGCCAGCGCGCCGGACAGCCGGTCGATCTCCTCGGCGGTTGCGGCGGACTTGCTGCGCAGCGCCTCGGCCCGCCCGGCCAGGGTGGCCAGCCCGGCCCGCCGGTCGGCCACCGCACGGACCGCGGCCAGGTGCGCCCGCTCGGCGGCGGCCAGTGCGCGCTCCCCCTCGGTCAGCCGCTCCACCGTCGCGCTGAGCGCCCGGCGTGCGTCGGCGACCTGGGCGAGCAGCGTGTCCTCCCGGTCGGCGATGGTCTCCGCCTCGGCCTCCAGCTCGTCCGGGTCGCGTCCCGAGCCGGCGGCCTCGACCGGTTCGGACAGGTGCCGGCAGCGCTCGGCGGCCAGCCGCACCGTGCCGCGCAGCCGTTCCTGCAGCGAGGACAGCCGGTACCAGGTCTCCTGCGCGGCCGTCAGCGCCGGCTGGGCGGCGGCCAGCTCCGCCTCCCGGCCGGCCAGCTCGTGCCGGGCGGCGGTCAGCAGCTGCTCGATCTCGGCGCGCCGCGCCCTCGCGGTGGCCTCGTCGGCCTCCTCCCTGGCCAGCTCGGTACGCAGGGTGACCAGGTCGTCGGCGGCGAGGCGCAGCTTGGCGTCGCGCAGCTCGGACTGCACCGTCTGGGCCCGGCGGGCGATCTCCGCCTGCTTGCCGAGCGGCTTCAGCTGGCGGCGCAGCTCACCGGTGAGGTCGGTCAACCTGGTCAGGTTGGTCTGCATCGCGTCGAGCTTGCGGAGCGCCTTCTCCTTCCGCTTGCGGTGCTTGAGCACGCCGGCGGCCTCTTCGATGAAGGCCCTGCGCTCCTCCGGCTTGGCCTCCAGGATCGCGGCCAGCTGGCCCTGCCCGACCACCACGTGCATCTCACGGCCGATGCCGGAGTCGGAGAGCAGCTCCTGGATGTCCAGCAGCCGGCAGCTGTTGCCGTTGATCTCGTACTCGCCGGCGCCGTCCCGGAACATCCGGCGGGTGATCGACACCTCGGAGTAGTCGATGGGCAACGCGCCGTCGGAGTTGTCGATGGTCAGGGTGACCTCGGCGCGTCCCAGCGGCGGCCGGCCGGCGGTGCCGGCGAAGATCACGTCCTCCATCTTGCCGCCGCGCAACGCCTTGGCGCCCTGCTCGCCGAACACCCACATGATCGCGTCGACCACGTTCGACTTGCCGGAGCCGTTGGGCCCCACCACACAGGTGATCCCCGGCTCGAGGCGCAGCTCGGTAACCGAGGCGAAGGACTTGAAGCCCTTCAGCGTCAGGCGTTTGAGGTGCACGTCGTGGCTGGCCTCTCGTCGGGGCCCGGAGCTGCCCGGTCACGCGAACGGCGCAAGGATACAAGCCACCCCCGACACCCCCGGCGGCGCCGGGGCGGGCCGGCCGCCCCGAGATCAGCCCCGAGACCGGCACCGAGCTCAGCGCCGGGCTCAGCGCCGGGCTCAGTGCGACTCAGCGCTCGGCTCAGCGCTCGGCTCAGCGCTCGAGGAACGAGGTGAGCGTTCCGGTGGCCTCGCTCCAACGCTCGGTCACCCGATCAACCCGACCCGGCGTATGCCCACTACGGAGCGTGACAAGCAGAGCCTCACACGCTGGCCTGCCACCTTCCGCAATGATCTCCACACGGCCGTCCCGCAGGTTCGACGCGCTGCCTACCAGGCCCAACTCGAGCGCCCTGGAGCGCGTCCACCAGCGAAAACCCACACCCTGGACGTGGCCGTGAACCCATGCTGTCAGCCGAATGGCGCTATCGGAGTGCACGCTGCGCAGTCTGCTACGTTCACCCACTGTGACTACCATCGGGCGGCGGCGTCTAGTCCCGGCGCTCGCCGGCCTGGGCTGCGGCGCCCTGATCGCCGTGGTCACGGTGATGGTGGGGCCGCGTCAGCAACCCGTCCCGCCGCCCCGACCCGACCCGACCACATTGGCCGGGCCCATGATCATCGGACCGCCGCCGCCGGACCCGGCCGGCACCGCCGACCAGGGAAGCCCGCTGCTGCTGCCGCTCCCCCCGCCGGTGCCCGTCCCGCCGCCCGTGCCGGCACCACCGCCGGTGCCGGCCCCGCCGCCGGTCCCCGTCCCGCCGGTGCTGTCCGGGCCGGCCGGGCAGGTGCTGGCCATCACCAACGTGCAGCGCCGCGCCGCCGGCTGCGGACCGCTCAAGGTCGACCCCCGGCTGATGCGGGCGGCGCAGCGGCACAGCCAGGACATGGCCACCCGGGGCTACTTCAGCCATACGACGCCGAACGGCACCGGCTGGGACGCCCGGGAGATCTCCGCCGGCTACCCCGAGGACAAGACCGGCGGCGAGAACATCGCCTACGGCCAGGCGACCGCGGCGATCGTGATGAACGTCTGGATGCACTCGCCGCCGCACCGGCAGAACATCCTGTCCTGCGAGTTCACCACGATCGGCATCGGTTACTACCCGCCCGGCCACTACTGGACGCAGGACTTCGGCTACTGAGTCGGGCAACTGAGCGGGCCCCCGCGCCGGGTCCCCCGCGCCGGATCAGAGCTCGAAGCGGTAACCCATGCCCGGCTCGGTGATCAGGTGCCGGGGCCTGGCCGGGTCCGGCTCCAGCTTGCGGCGCAGCTGTGCCAGGTAGACGCGCAGGTAGTTGGTCTCCTTGCCGTACGCCGGCCCCCACACGTCACGCAGCAGCTGGCGCTGGCCGACGAGCTTGCCGTGGTTGCGGACGAGTAGTTCGAGGATGCCCCACTCGGTCGGTGTCAGGTGCACCTCGGCACCGTCGCGGACCACCTTCTTGGCCGCCAGGTCCACGGTGAAGCTCGCGGTGGTCACCACCGGTTCGCCGTCCACCTGCCCGACCGTGGAGCGGCGCACCGCGGCGCGCAGCCGGGCCAGCAGCTCCGCCATCCCGAACGGCTTGGTGACGTAGTCGTCCGCGCCGGCGTCCAGCGCGTCCACCTTGTCGCTGGAGTCCGTCCGCGCGGACAGCACGATGATCGGCACCTGGGTCCAGCCGCGCAGCCCGGCGATCACCTCGGTGCCCTCCAGGTCGGGAAGCCCGAGGTCGAGGACCACAACCTCCGGGTGGTCGTCGGCGGCGACCCGCAGCGCGCTCGCCCCGTCCACCGCGGTGAGCACCTGGTAACCCCGCGCCGCCAGGTTGATCCGCAGCGCGCGCAGGATCTGCGCGTCGTCGTCGACGACCAGCACGCGTGTCATGTGTAGACCTCCGGCCGGGGCTCCGGCAGGTCCGCCGGGCCGCCGGACCGCCCACCCGAGGGCAACGCCGGCAGCGAGATCACCACGGTCAGCCCGCCGCCCGGGGTGTCCTCGGCGGTCAGCGTGCCACCCATCGCCTCGGTGAACCCGCGCGCCACGCTCAGCCCGAGTCCCACCCCGGACGTGACCTGCCGGTCGCCGAGCCGCTGGAACGGGGTGAACAGCCCGTCGGCGGCGTCCCTGGGCACCCCGGGTCCGGAGTCCACCACCCGCAGCTCCACCCGGTCGGCGTGCGCGCTGGCCCGCGCCGCGACCGGCGCGCCCCGGCCGTGCTTCAGCGCGTTGTCCACCACGTTGGCCACCACCCGCTCCAGCAGGCCGGCGTCGGCCAGCACCGCCGGCAGCGACTCGTCGATCTCCACCAGGACCCGCTGGGCGCCGTCCACCCCGGTCAGCGCGAGCGCCGCGACCTCGTCGTAGCCGACCGGGCCGATCCGCGGCACCACGGCGCCGGCGGCGAGGCGGGACGAGTCGAGCAGGTTGTCCACCAGCGCGGTGAGCCGGTCCACCGACTCCTCGACGGTGGCCAGCAGCTCGCCCCGGTCGTCCTCCGACAGCGCCAGCTCCGGGTCGCGCAGGCTGCCGGCGGCCGCCTTGATCGAGGTGAGCGGGGTGCGCAGGTCGTGGCCGACGGCGGACAGCAGCGCCGACCGCAGCTCCGCACCCTCCATCTTGCGGTGCGCCGCGGCGGCCTCGGCGGACATCCGCTGGGCGCGCAGCGCGAGCAGTGCCTGGCCGCCGACCGTCTCCAGTACCCGGCGGTCGCCGGCCGCCAGGGTGCGTCCCTGACCGATCAGGTGGATGTCCTGGTCGACCTCGACGTCCACCTCGGCGTCCTCGGGCCGCAGGCAGTCCGGGGCGCCGACGCAGGCGACGTAGCGCCAGCCGGAGCGCTCCCCGGTGGCCCGTTCCAGCACGGCCACCGAGCGCAGCCCGAACGCCTCGCTGACCTTCTCCAGCAGCCGGGGCAGCGGGTCGACCCTGGTCAGCACGGTGCGGGAGAAGGAGGCGAGCAGGGCGGCCTCGGTACGGGCCCGCGCGGCCTGCTCCGCGCGGCGGGCGGCCCGGTCCACCACCAGCGCCACCGCGACGGCGACCACCACCATCACGACCAGGGTGACCGCGTTCTCCCGCTGGGCGATGGTGAACGTGTGCACCGGCGGGGTGAGGAAGTAGTTGAGCAGCAGGCCGCCGGCGACCGCGGCCAGCAGCGCCGGTCCCAGGCCGCCGACCAGCGCCACCACCACGATGGCCAGGAAGAACAGCACCACATCGGTGGAGAGCCCGAACAGCGGGGCGAACAGCACCGCCGCCACGGTGGCCAGCGCGGGTGCCAGCACGGCCAGCACCCAGCCGGCGACCAGCCGGTTCATCGGCAGTGCGCTGTGCAGCCAGCGCGCCGCCGGGCCGGCACCGGCCTGCGGGTGGGTCACCATGTGCACGTCGATGGAGCCGGAGTCCTGCACGACGCCGGCGCCGATGCCCGGGTTGAACAGCCTGGCCAGCCGGGACCGCCGCGAGGTACCCAGCACCAGCTGGGTCGCGTTGGCGCCCCTGGCGAACTCCAGCAGCGCGGCCGGCACGTCCTCCCCGCCCACCACGGTGTGGAAGGACGCACCCACGTCGTCGGCCAGCCGGCGCAACCCACGCAGCGCCGTGGGGGGCGTGCCGGTCAGCCCGTCACTGCGCAGCACGTGCACGCACAGCAGGTCCGCCCCGCCACCGCCGCCGCCGGCGCGCTTGGCGATCCGGGCGGCACGGCGCAGCACCGTCTCGCTCTCCGGGCCACCGGTCACCGCGACCACCACCCGCTCCCGGGCATCCCAGACCTCGGTGATGTGCTGCTCGGCGCGGTGCCGCAGCAACGCCACGTCCACCTCGTCGGCCACCCACAGCAGCGCCAGCTCGCGCAGCGCCACCAGGTTGACCGGCTTGAAGTAGTTCGACAGCGCCGCGTCGACCCGTTCCGACGGGTAGATGTTGCCGTGCGCCATCCGCCGGCGCAGTGCCTCCGGGGTGATGTCCACCAGCTCGATCTGCTCGGCGCCGCGCACCCACTCGTCCGGCACGGTCTCCCGCTGCCGCACCTTGGTGATCGTCTCCACCACGTCGTTGAGCGACTCCAGGTGCTGCACGTTGACGGTGGACAGCACGTCGATCCCGGCGCCCAGCAGCTCGTCGATGTCCTGCCAGCGCTTGGCGTTGCGCGAGCCCGGCGCGTTGCTGTGCGCCAGCTCGTCCACCAGCACCAGCTCGGGTGCCCTGGCGAGAACGGCGTCGACGTCCAGCTCGGACAGCTCGGTCCCCCGGTACTGGGACGACCGCCGCGCGATCACCTCGAACCCGTCCAGCAGCGCCGCCGTCCTGGGCCGGCCGTGGGTCTCCACGATGCCGATCGCCACGTCGGTGCCCCGCTCCGCGCGGCGGCGGCCCTCGCCGAGCATCGCGAACGTCTTACCCACCCCGGGGGCGGACCCGAGGTAGATGCGCAGGATGCCCCTGCGACACGGGGGATCGACACTCACAGCGCCATTCTCACCCGCCGGCTCCGGCGGCGGCGAGCTCCGGCCCGGTGTTGCGGCGTCCTGACGCCCGCTACCGGCCACATTGACGCGTTCCTGACGCGGCGGTGAGCCCGCTCACCACGACGGGGGCGGACGGCCGCGCCGCGCCGCCTGAGGCCCAGCTGAGGGCGCGAACGCGTCGTTTTCATGACCCGGTGCTTCCTGGTGCAGGCTGTCCCGGTGAGGACGCGGGGCCGGGCGCTGGGCAGGGTGGTCCTTGCGCTCGCCTCCACGCTGGTGCTGTTCGTGACCGGCTACGGCTGGCACGCCTACCAGGACCTGTCCAACGGGCTGACCAAGTCGGACGCGCTGGCCGGCACCGCGGCGGGGTCCACCAACGGCGACACCAACATCCTGGTGATGGGCCTGGACAGCCGGCTGGACCAGAACGGCAACCCGCTGCCCCGTGACGTGCTCGCCCAGCTGCACGCCGGGGACTCCAGCGACGGCGGCTACAACACCAACGTGCTGATGCTGCTGCACGTACCGGGCAACGGTGCCAGGGCGCAGGCCATCTCCATCCCCCGCGACGACTACGTGACGCTGCCGGGGTCGCCGGACGGGGTCAGCAAGCAGAAGATCAAGCAGGGCTACGGGCTGGCCAAGGACGCCAAGGAGCGCGCGCTGCGCGGGGCCGGCGTGACCGACCAGACCACGCTCGAGCAGCAGGGCCGCGAGGCCGGCCGCAAGGAGGCCGTCGAGGCGGTGCAGAACTTCCTCGGCGGGGTGTCCATCGACCACTTCGTCGAGGTCACGCTGGTCGGGTTCTACGACCTGGCGCAGGCGCTCGGCTCCATCACCGTGTGCCTGGCCGGGCCGACCCAGGACAGCTACTCCGGCGCCAAGTTCGTCAAGGGCCACCAGGATCTTGGCGCGGCACAGGCGCTGGCGTTCGTCCGGCAGCGCAGGGACTACGTGCACCCCGACCTCAACTTCACCGACCTGGACCGGGAACGCCGCCAGCAGGCCTTCCTCTCCTCGGCGGCCTACCAGCTGCGCAGTGCCGGCACCTTCACCAACCCGGAACGGCTGAGCGCGCTCATCGACGTGGCCACGAAGGACGTGGTCATCGACAGCGGCTTCGACCTTCTCGGCTTCCTGCAGCAGTCGCGGGGGCTGCTCAGCGGCAACATCACCTTCACGACGCTGCCGGTCAAGGAGTTCAGCAAGGTCGACGGGCAGGACGTCAACCTGGTCGACCTCGACCAGGTCCGGGCCACCGTGCGCGCGTTGATCAATCCGGACGACGCGAACCCGCCGGCCGGCGACACGGCGGGCGCGAAGCTGCCGGCCGCGACGCTGGACGTGGTCAACGCGGCCGGCAAGGACGGGCTGGCCTCGAAGCTGGAGAAGCAGCTCGCCGCGCTCGGCCTCACCGAGGGCACCGCGAGCACCGAGCACCGGCTCCGGCACGAGTCGACGGTGAGCTACGCCCCCGACTCACGCGATGCGGCCACGGCGCTGGCCACCGCGCTCGGCGGCCTGCCCCTCGACGAGGACCCGACGCTGGCCAGCGGGCACGAGCGGGTCGTGGTCGGCACCGACTTCAACCCACCGGCCAGCCTGAGCGATCCGGCCGGGGGGACGGCCGGACCGCCGGACTCGGCTCCGCCCGCTGTGGCGGCATCGAGCATTTCCGGTGGTGGGATCCCGTGTGTGAAATGACCATCCGGACCGCCACCCGGTCGACCCGCACGGCCGGGGAGGGGCCGGGACGGGCCACCTCACCCGCCGCGGCCGCGGCCAGCGCTGATGCCGCCGCCCGACACCTTGACGCGCCTTTGACGCCGCCCGCCCCGAGCCTGCCGGGACCACTGGGGGCCGGTGCTGTGCGGGCGCGGGGTCAGCGGTGCGGCTGCCGGGGCGGGGGCTGGCAGTGCGGGCAGAAGTAGGACGACCGGTTCATGAACGGCTCGCGGCGGATCGGGGTGCCGCACCGGGCGCACGGCCGGTCCTGCTGGCCGTAGACGTTCAGCGAGCGGTCGAAGTAGCCCGAGTTGCCGTTGACGTTCACGTAGAGCGCGTCGAACGAGGTACCGCCCTGGTCGAGGGCCTCGTCCATCACCTCGGCGGCGCGTGCCAGGACCTCGAGCCCTGACTTGCGGGTCAGCGTCGCGGTCGGGCGGGTGCCGTGCAGCTTGGCCCGCCACAGCGCCTCGTCGGCGTAGATGTTGCCGATCCCGGACACCAGCGACTGGTCCAGCAGGGCCCGCTTGAGCCCGGTCCGCCTGGCGCGCAGCGCGGTGACCACCTCGGCGGCGTCGAAGGCCGGGTCCATCGGGTCCCTGGCGATGTGCGCGATCGGCTCGGGCACCGGCTCGGCCGGATCGGTCTCCGAGCCGACCAGCGTCTCGACGCTGACCCCGCCGAAGGTGCGCTGGTCCACGAACCGCAGCTGGGGGCCGCCGTCGGCGAAGCTGAGCAGCACCCGCAGGTGTTTCTGCGGCGGAGTGGCCGGGTCACAGACCAACAGCTGCCCGCTCATGCCCAGGTGCGCGAGCAGTGCCTCGGCCGAGTCCAGCTCGAGCCAGAGGTACTTGCCCCGGCGGCGGGCCGCGGTCAGCGTCCGGCCGGTGAGCCGGCCGATCACATCGGCCGGACCGGCCAGGTGGCGGCGCACCGCCCTCAGGTGCAGCACCTCGGCGGCGGCGACCCGGCGCCCGACCACGTGCTCGGCCAGGCCCCGGCGCACCACCTCGACCTCGGGGAGCTCGGGCACGACAGCGCGTCAGGAGTCCGGCGCGCCGGGCTCGGTGCCGCCGTGGGAGTCCGGGCCAGTGCTGTTCTTCGAGCCGCTGTCCTTCGAGCCGCTGTTCGTCGAGCCGCTGTTCGTCGAGCCGCTGTTCGTCGAGCCGCTGTTCGTCGGCCCGCTGTTCGTCGGCCCGCTGTTCGTCGGCCCGCTGTTCGTCGAGCCGCTGTTCGTCGAGCCGCTGCCCTCGGAGAGCGACCGCCAGGCCAGCTGAGCGGCCTTCTGCTCGGCTTCCTTCTTCGTCCGCCCCATCCCGGTGCCGAGCTCGCGGCCGGCGACGACAGCGGTCGCGGTGAACGTCTTGAGGTGGTCCGGGCCGTCCTCGGAGATCCGGTACTCCGGCACGCCCAGCTCGGCGGAAGCCGTGAGCTCCTGCAGGCTGGTCTTCCAGTCGAGCCCGGCGCCGAGCAGCGGGGCCGCCCGGAGCAGCGCGTCGAACAGCCGCTCCACCACGTCCCTGGCGATCTCGAGGCCGTGGGCCAGGTACACCGCGCCGATCAGTGCCTCGGTCGCGTCGGCCAGGATGCTGGCCTTGCCGCGCCCGCCGGTCAGCTCTTCGCCGCGACCCAGGTAGAGGTACGTGCCGAGGCCGGCGTTCGGGCCACCGTCGGGTCCGGGCGGCCCCAGCTCACGAGCCACCGAGGCGAGCGCGTGCATGTTCACCACGCTCGCCCGCAGTTTGGCCAGCTGCCCTTCCGGCAGGTCCGGGTGCTGCCGGTACAGGCGCTCGGTGACGATCACACCGAGCACCGAGTCACCGAGGAACTCCAGGCGTTCGTTGGTGGGCAGACCACCATGTTCGTACGCGTAGGACCGGTGGGTCAGCGCAAGCGTCAGCAGCTCGGTGTCGAGTTCGACACCGAGCTGCGTCATCAACGCTGAACGGTCGCTCTCCGGCCCTCGCGTCGCTCGATCCCCCACGAGCGGGTGCTATACCCGAGCGATCAGGCGGGCGTGACGACCGGGCGGCCGTCGTACTGACCGCAGGTCGGGCAGGCCAGGTGCGGCGGCTTCAACGCCCGGCAGGCCCGGTTCGAGCATGGCGCGAGGTTCGGCGCGGAGGTCTTCCACTGCGAACGGCGGGAATGTGTGTTCGACCGCGACATTCGGCGCTTCGGGACAGCCACGACGATCTCTCCAAGTATCTCGGTGCGTTACCGACGCTCTTCAGCATCCGCTGCAGAGTCGGCTGAGGACGTGAGCTTGCCCCGCAGGGCGGCCCATCGAGCATCAATTGTCTCATGGCCGTGCTCGGGCGCGAGATCGGCCCACCGCTCGCCACATTCCGGGCACAGCCCCCGGCAGTCTTCCTGGCACAGCGGGATCAGTGGGAGCTCGAGCACCACCACGTCCCGGACCATCTGTTCGGTGTCGATGTAGTCGTCGACGACCTGGCTGACCTCGTCCTCCTCGGTCGTCTCCACCGTGGTGCTGTCCGGGTAGGCGAACAGCTCGCCGAGCCGCACAGTGACCTCGTCGTGGATCGGCTCCAGGCACCTGGAGCACTCGCCGACGATCTCGGCGTGCGCCGTCCCGGAGACGAAGACGCCCTCGCTCGCCGACTCGAGGCGCAGCTCGAGGTCGATCGGGGCACCCTCCTGGATGCCGATCACCTCCAGCCCGAATCCCGACGGGGCCGGGACGGTCCGCTGGTAGGTGCGCATATTGCCTGGCCGGCGCCCCAGCTCCCGGGTGCTGATCACCCACGGACTGGTACGCACCGGATGAATTCCCGCGTGCTCATGTCTGGTCATACCAACTCCAGGATAAGCCACCACGCGGTGGGGCGTGTCGCGCGGGCCCGAGCGGCTCCCTACCGGCCGAACCGGTCCGCGATCTGGGCTCCCAGCTCGAGGAACGCCAGCTTGGTCGGCTCGCGCATGGCACCGAGGTCGAGCCGCCCGCCGGTGGCCAGGTGGGGGTCGTACGGAATCTCCACCACGGACCGGCAACGGGCCAGGAAGTGCGCCCGCACCCGCTCCCGGTCGATCTCCGGACTCACCCGGTCGCAGCACAGCACGACCACCGCGTCGGCCACCTGCTCGGCGTAGCCGTGCGCGACCAGCCAGTCCAGCGTCTTCGACGCCCGTGAGGAGCCGTCCACCGTCGGGGCGCCCACGACCACCAGCGAGTCGGCCAGCGCGAGGGTGCCCTCCATCGCCGAGTGCACCAGCCCGGTGCCGGAGTCGGTGATGATGATGTTGTAGAACCGGGCCAGCACCGCGCAGATCTGCTCGTACTCCGTGCGGTTGAACGCCTCGCTCATCGCCGGGTCCTGCTCGGAGGCCAGCACCTGCAGCCGCCCGGCCAGGCTCGTGTAGTGCGACACCGCGGTCAGCGAGTCGATGCTGGCGATG
>DASYLM010000091.1:0-10436 GCA_036009565.1 Pseudonocardia sp.
ACGCGGTGCAGCGCGACCTGCTGGACCGTTACGCGACTGCCTTCGAAACCGCGGACATCGGCGAGCTCACCCGGTTGTTGGCCGAGGACGCGGTGTGGGAGATGCCGCCGATCCCGACCTGGTTCGCCGGGCGGCAGACCATCGCCCGGTTCCTGGTGGCCAGGGTGCTGGCGCCGGACCACTTCCGACTGCTCGGCACCGAGGCGAACGGCCAACCCGCGTTCGGTGTGTACCTGCGCGGCCAGGACGGCGCGTTCCGACCGCACGGGGTCCAGGTGCTGAGCCTCGCCGAGCGGAGCATCGCGCGCGTCGTCACGTTCCACGACCCCGAGCTGCCGGCCCGGTTCGGCCTGCCCGAGCGCGCATGACCTCTCAGTGGGTGAGTGTCACCTTGCTCAGGCCACCGGGCTGGTCCGGGTCGACGCCGAGAGCCTCACACCTGGCCAGCGCCAGCTGTTGGCCGCGCACGGTGGCCAGCAGGCCTTCCCCGGCGTGCCCGAGCGCCGGCCAACTGACCCGTGCGGCCGGCCCGGTGCCGATCAGCGCGCTGGGGGCGCCCCGGCGGGCGAGCTCGGGGATCAGCGCCGCGGTGTCCTCGTCGGCCGGGCCCGAGCCGGCCAGCAGCACGGCGGGCGACTCGGGGCCGCACACGGCGATCGGGCCGTGCCGGAAGTCGGCCGTGGAGAACCCGTGCGCCATCACGCCGGTGGTCTCCTGCAGCTTCAGCGCTGTCTCCAGCGCCGCCGGGTAACAGAACCCCCGGCCGACCACCGCCATCCGGTCCGGGCCGGCCAGCTCGGCGCCCAGCGCGGTGATGCCCGCCGTGTCGGTCAGCACCGCTTCGACCGCGCCCGGGATCTGCCGGACCTGCTCGCCGGTCAACCCCGGCGAACCGAGGCCACCGGCGACCGCGAGTACCGCGAGCATCTGGGCGGTGACCGTCTTGGTGGCCGGCACCGCCCGCTCCGGTCCGGCGGCCAGGTCGATCGAGAGGTCGGCGGCACGGGCGAGATCCGAGGAACCGTCGTTGGAGATGGCCACCACCGAGGCGCCGACGGACCGGAACTCCCTGGCGAGGCTGACGATCTCGGGGGTGCGGCCGGACTGCGACAGCGCGACCACCAGCCAGCCGGCGAACCCGGTGGGGTGTTGTGCGAACGCGGTGGTGACGCTCGGCGCGACCAGGCAGGTGGGCAGCCCGGTGTAAAGCTCGACGGCGTAGCGCCCGAGCAGCGCGGCGTGGTCGGACGAGCCCCTGGCCACGAAGGCCACCCCGGGCACCCCGCCGGTGTACAGGCCGGCGACCTGCTCGCTGAGCTGCTCGAACCGCTGCGCGAGCCGGGCCAGCACCGCCGGTTGTTCGGCCATCTCCCTGGCCATCAGGGTGGTCGGCGCGGCGCTCACCACCGGGCTCCGGTCAGCGGCCGGCGGTATGGACTCAGCGGGTTCTCCGACATACTAAGGAGCCTTTATTAAATGCTCTTGCTTGTCAACACCGGCGCCGTGCCAGGATGCGAGCGCCGAACTCGGAGGGAGGTGGGCGATGACGCCGGCCGAACCTGTCATCGGCGACCCCGCCGCCGGCCCGCCTGCCGCCGGCCGGCCTGCCGGCGCCCGGCCCGCCACCGGCCAACCGACCGACGTTCGGTCCGCCGCCGGTCAGCGGGCCGTCGCGGTGGCTCCCTCGGTGCTGCGCAAGATGAACCAGCAGCTGCTCCTGGACCAGCTGTTCGCCGGCGGCCCGGCGACCCGGCCGCGACTGGCCAGGGACGCCGGCCTCTCGCTGCCCACCGTGATCGCCGCGCTGGCCGACCTGGAGAACGCCGAGCTGGTCCGCCCGGCCGGTCGCGCCGACACCGCGCAGGGACGCCCCGCCGCCCGGTACGAGGCGAACCCGAGCGCGGGCCACGTGGTCGGCGTGGACGTCGGCCGGGACCGACTCCGGCTGGCCGTCGCCGACCTGGCCGGCAACCAACTGGGCCAACTCGAGCTGCGCAACACCGCGCGCACCTCCGCCGCGCTGGTCGAGGGGATCAGCGACGCGGTGGCCTCGGTGGCCCGCGCCGCCGCGATCGACCCGGCCGCGATCACCCACGCGGTCATCGGCTCGCCCGGCGTCTACGACCCCCGCCGGGGCCGCGTGCTGTACGCGGCGAACCTGCCCGGCTGGCAGCGCGGCGGCCTTGCGGAGACTCTGGGTCAGCGGCTCGGCACCTCACTGACCGTCGACAACGACGCCAACCTGGCCGCCATCGGCGAGCACGACTACGGTGCCGGTCGGAGCACCCGGCACTTCGTCTACGCCCATGTGGACAGCGGCGTCGGCGTCGGGCTGGTCCTGGACGGCAAGCTCTACCAGGGCTTTTCCGGCGCCGCCGGGGAGGTCGGCTACCTGCCCATCGGCGCGCCCGCCGGGCAACCGGTATCGCGGGTGGGCATGCTCGAGGAGCAGCTCGCGTCGGCCGCGGTGCTGCGTTACGCCCGGGAGGCCGGCCTGCCCGGCGGCCGCACCGTCGAGGCGGTGTTCGCGGCGGCGCGGGCCGGTGACCAGCGGGCCGGGCAGGTGATCGAGGTGGTGGCCGGCCACCTGGCCCGGCTGATCGCCAGCATCGCCGCCTTTCTCGACCCGGAGCTCATCGTGCTCGGCGGCAGCATCGGGCGGCATCTGGACCTGCTCGAGGCGTCCACCCGTGCGGTGCTCGCCCAGCTGACCCCGATGTCCCCCCGGCTGGCGGTCGGGGCACTCGGTGCCGACGCGGTGGTCCGGGGGGCGCTGGCCACCGGTGTCCGGCGGGCCAGGGAGATCGTGTTCGCCGCTCGGGCCACGCGCGCCAGCTGATCGCCCGACCGAGTGCTGTCGACCGTGCCGAACCGGCGCGGGCCGGTCGCTGACCTGCACATTTGTACTGCCGGCACGAACCCGAATGCGTGATTCGTGTCCGTACACCATGTGGTCTGTTCGGAGTAACCCGCTACCGTGGGCGCCGTCACACTTCCCTTCACACTCGATGACTGAGAGTGACCATGCATTTTGCCGAGCTGGCCGATGTTCGGGCTAAGGACGCCGCCGCCGCGCGCTGTATCAGCGACGACGCCGTTGCCCTCAACAACGGCGAGTTCGCAAAGCGGGTGCGGAGCGTAGCCGGGCTGCTGGCACAAAGCGGCGTTCGGCGGGGCGACGTGGTCGCCACCCTGTTGCCCAACCGGGTCGAGCTGGTGCTCACCCTGTTCGCGGCCTGGCGCCTCGGCGCGGCGGTCACCCCGATCAACCCGGCGCTCACCGACCCGGAGGTCGCCTACCAGCTCGAGGACTCGGCGGCCCGGCTGGTGGTGCTGGACAACCGGCCGTCGCCGTCCGGCACCGCCGATGCCCTGGAGGTGGCCGACCTCTGGTCCGTCGGCGGGTCCGGCGGCGGGGACCCGGGCGAGCCCGCCGACGCACCGGTACTGGATCCCGACGGCCTGGCGCTGCTGATCTACACCAGCGGCACCACGGGCAAGCCGAAGGGAGTGATGCTCGACCACGCGAACCTCTCGTCGATGTGCGACATGGCGCTCGACGCGTTCGGTCTCGAGGCGGGCGACCACTGCCTGCTGGTGCTGCCGCTGTTCCACGTCAACGGCATCGTGGTCAGCGTGCTTTCCCCGCTGCTGGCCGGCGGGAGCACCACGATCGCCGGGCGGTTCTCCCCGGACCGGTTCTTCGACGACGTGCGGCGGTCCCGGCCGACCTACTTCTCGGCGGTGCCGGCGATCTACGCGATGCTGTCCAACCTGCCGGAGTCGGTCCGCCCGGACACCTCGTCGCTGCGCTTCGTGGTCTGCGGCGCGGCACCGATGCCGGCCGAGCTCATCGACCGCTTCGAGCAGCGCTACGGCGTCGTCCTGGTGGAGGGCTACGGGTTGTCGGAGGGCACCTGTGCCTCGACCGTGAACCCGCTGGACGGCGTCCGCAAGCCCGGCACCGTCGGACTGCCGATGTCCGGGCAGCGGGTGGAGCTGGTCGACGCCGACGGCAACCGCGTGCCAGCCGGCGAGTCCGGCGAGGTGGTCATCGCCGGCCCGAACGTGATGCGCGGCTACCTGAACCGGCCGGGGGAGACCGCGAAGACCGTCGTCGACGGCTGGTTGCACACCGGCGACGTGGGCCGGTTCGACGAGGACGGCTACCTGGTCCTGGTGGACCGGGTGAAGGACATGATCATCCGGGCGGGCGAGAACATCTACCCCAAGGAGATCGAGTCCGTGATCTACCAGCACCCCGCCGTGCTCGAGGTGGCGGTCATCGGCCGGCCCCACGAGGTGTACGGGGAGGTACCCGTCGGCTACGTGTCGCTGCGCGACCAGGCCGGCGCGGGTGCCCAGGTGACTGCTGAGGAGCTGCTGGAGCACACCAGGGCGCAGCTGTCCAAGTACAAGGTCCCGGTGGAGCTCACCGTGCTCGACAGCCTGCCGAAGAACTCGGTCGGCAAGATCGACAAGCCGACGCTGCGCACGTCGCTCGCCGCCAACGTTTGACCGACCTGTAACACCGATCGGAGAACCACCGTGGGTTTCATCAACGCTGATCTACCTGACGTGGACCTGGCCACCTTCGAGGAGCGGCCCCACCTGGAGCGGATCAAGATCCTCGCGCTGCACTGGATCGACTACGGGTTCGGCACCCCGAAGGTGATCCACGCGATGTACTGCGCGAAGATCGCCGTCTTCGTCGTGCTCGGCCTGCTGCTCGCGTCGCGCACGGCCGGGATCGGCTCGATCGGCGACATCGCCAGCTGGTGGACCCAGCCGATCTTCTACCAGAAGCTCGTCGTCTGGGTGATCCTCTACGAGATGCTCGGGTTCGGCGCATCCTGCGGGCCGCTCGCGTTCCGCTTCAAGCCGTGGGTCGGCGGCTGCACCTACTGGCTGCGCCCCGGCACCATCAAGCTGCCGCCGTGGCCGGGCAAGAACCCGATCGCGGGCGGCTCGCGACGCACCTGGTTCGACGTGTTCGTGTACGCCGGCATGATCGTTTCGGCCATCGTGCTGCTGTTCTCCGACGGAGTGCCGAAGGTCGGCCAGCCGGCGGACAGCGTGGGCCTGCTGGACCCGAGACTGCTCGCCGTGCTGATCGGGTTCACCCTGGTCGCCGGGCTGCGGGACCGGCTGCTGTTCCTCGCCGCGCGCAGCGAGCAGTACTGGGTCATGTGCATCATGTTCGCCACGCTGCCGTTCGTGGACATGATCGTCGGCGCCAAGCTGGTGATGTGCGCGGTGTGGTGGGGCGCGGCCGCTTCCAAGATCGGCAAGCACTTCGGCTACGTGATCCAGGGCATGACCACCAACGCGCCGCTGATGGTCTCCAAGTGGCTGCGGCACAAGCTGTGCCGGGACTTCCCGAACGACATCCGGCCGTCCTGGCTGGCCGGCTTTCTGGGGCACACCGGCACGGTGCTGGAGTTCGGCGCCCCGGTGATCCTGCTGTTCGTGACCAACCGGCCGGTGGTGCTGGTGACCGCTGCCGTCATGGTCATCTTCCACCTGTACATCACGTCCAACTTCCCGCTGGCGGTGCCGCTGGAGTGGAACATCTTCTACACCTTCTCGCTGGTCTGGCTGTTCGTGCTGCACCCGGCCGGCGAGTTCGGCCTGTGGTCGACGAGCTCGGTGTGGCTGCCGATCCTGATCATGGTGATCCTGTTCGGTGTCCCGGTGCTGGGCAACCTGCGGCCGGACCTGATCTCCTTCCTGCCCGCCGCGCGCTACTACGCGGGCAACTGGGCGACCGGCCTGTGGGCGTTCCGCCGCACTCCGGATGGTCAGCCGAGCTGCGAGGAACGGATCGACCTCAACATCGTCAAGTCCTCGAAGAACCAGATCACCCAGCTCACCGAGCTGTACAGCAAGGAGGTCGCCGAGGTCTTCCTGCAGAAGGCGGTGGCCTGGCGGTACATGAACAGCCACGGGCGCGCGCTGTCCTCGCTGATGCTGACCCACCTGGACAGCGCGGAGAACTACGACATCCGCGAGGGCGAGTTCGTGATGAGCTCGGTGGTCGGCTGGCAGTTCGGTGACGGCCACCTGCATGACGAGTTCTTCATCAACGCCGTGCAGGAGCGCTGCCGGTACGCGCCGGGTGAGCTGATGGTGGTGCTGCTCGAGTCGCAGCCGTGGCACACCATGACCCAGAAGTACCGGATCGTCGACGCGGCGGTCGGGGTGGTCGAGCGGGGAGTGGTCGACGTGCGCGACATGACCGCCGCCCAGCCGTGGTTGGCCGACGGGCCGATCCCGTACCGGGTCACCTGGCGGGCGTCGGACAGCGCGCCGGGCGCGCCCACCGCGCCGGCCGCCCCGGCCGAGGAGCCCCGCTCGACGGCCCCGGTCGAGCAGCCGCGCGCGACCAGTTCGCCGGAGTGACGGGCGGGTGACCGACGCGATCGTGGTGGGGGCCGGCCCGAACGGGCTGGCCGCCGCCGTCACCCTGGCCCAGCGGGGCGTCTCGGTGACCGTCCTGGAGGCCGCCGCCACGATCGGCGGCGGCACCCGGACCTCGGAGAACACCCTGCCGGGTGTGCTGCACGACGACTGCTCGGCCATCCACCCGACCAGCCTGGCCTCGCCGTTCCTGCGTGATCTCGACCTGGAGCGGCACGGGCTGCGCTGGCGGTGGCCCGAGGTCGACCTGGCGCACCCGCTGGACTCCGGTTCGGCCGGGGTGCTGGTCCGCTCGCTGGACGACACGGTGGCCGGGCTGGGTATCGACGGGCCCGCCTGGCGGCGGGTGTTCGGCCCGCTGGTGGCCGGGTGGGACGACCTGATCGGCGAGCTGTTCCGCCCGGTCCTGCACCTGCCGAGGCACCCGCTGCTGCTGGCGCGCTTCGGGCTCGGCGCCCCGCTGCCCGCCACTCTGCTGGCCAGGGTGTGGCGCACCCCGGAGGCCCGTGCGCTGTTCGCCGGCTGCGCCGCGCACTCGTTCGCCCCGCTCACCCAACCGCTGACCTCGGCGATGGGACTGATCATCGCCGCCAGCGGCCACGGCAGCGGCTGGCCGGTGGCCGAGGGCGGCTCGCGGTCGATCACCGATGCGCTGGCCGCCCGGCTGGTCGAGCTCGGCGGCACGATCAAGACGGGGGTGCCGGTCGAGTCGTACGGGGAGGTCAGCCACGCCGACGCGGTGCTGCTCGACCTCGCCCCGCGCGCGGCGGCCGACCTGCTCGGCGCTGCGCTGCCCGCCCGGATAGCGAGGGCCTACCGCCGCTACCGGCACGCTCCCGGGGCGTTCAAGCTCGACCTCGCCGTCGAGGGCGGCGTGCCGTGGACCAACGAGCCGAGCCGGCGGGCCGGCACGCTGCACCTCGGCGGGACCATCGAGGAGGTCACGGCGGCCGAGCAAGAGACCAACCGGGGCAGGATGCCGGAGCGCCCATTCGTGCTGGTCGGGCAGCAGTACCTGGCCGACCCCAGCCGCTCCGCCGGGAACGTGCACCCGATCTACGCCTACGCCCACGTGCCGCACGGCTACCCCGGCGACGCCTCCGAGGCGATCATCGACCAGATCGAGCGGTTCGCCCCGGGTGTCCGGGAGCGGATCGTCGGCCGGTTCGCCCGCAGCACCACCGAGCTGGCCAGCTACAACCGCAACTTCATCGGCGGCGACATCGTCGGCGGGGCGAACAACATCCCGCAGGTGGCGCTGCGCCCTCGGATCGCGGTGGATCCCTACTACACCGGAGTGCCCGGGGTGTACCTCTGCTCAGCCGCGACGCCGCCCGGGGCCGGCGTGCACGGCATGTGTGGCTTCAACGCGGCGAGCTCAGCGTTGCGCGCGCTGCGTTGATCTCTCCAGCTGCGGGCGCTCAGAGCCAGCGCAGATTGAGTGGCGCCTAAAGTCTCACATTGCGCGGATCGGGTGGCGCCTAAAGTCTCATCGGCGCGGTCTTCTGGTCTATCGGCAGGTTCCCGGCCGGACATGAGCCGCCAATCGAGGGAAACTCCATAGCTCACCTGGCCTAGCAGCCCGTCGCGCACGGCCACCACCGGTCCACCTCGTGCTGGCTGGCCAGCAGCGCCGGGTCGGGGGTGCGCCAGTCGGCGGCGACCGGCCCGGCGCGTCCTAGTGGAGTTTCGAGTTCGACAAGGTTGTCGGCTCGTGGTTTCAGCCGGCCGCCAGATCTTTCAGCGACCTGCGCAATGCCTCGAGCGCGCCGTCCAGCTCGGCCGGCTCGATCACCAGCGGCGGGGCGAGGCGCAGGGTCTGGCCGTGGGTGTCCTTGGCCAGCACACCGTGCGCGAGCAGCCGTTCGCAGACCGCCCGGCCGGTACCCAGCGCCGGGTCGACGTCGATGCCGGCCCACAGCCCGAGGCTGCGCACGGCGGTGACCCCGTACCCGAGCAGGCCGTCCAGCCCGGCGCGCAGCTGCTCACCCAGTACCCGGGCGCGCTCCTGGTACTCGCCGGTGGCCAGCATCCCGACCACGGCCCGCCCGACCGCGCAGGCCAGCGGGTTGCCGCCGAAGGTGGAGCCGTGCTGGCCGGGGCGCAGCACACCGAGCACGTCGGCGTCGGCGAGTACCGCGGACACCGGCACCACGCCGCCGCCGAGCGCCTTGCCGAGCAGGTACACGTCCGGCACCACGCCGTAGTGCTCACAGGCCAGGGTGCGCCCGGTGCGGGCCAGCCCGGACTGCACCTCGTCGGCGACGAACAGCACGTTGTGCCGGGTGCACAGCTCGCGCACCCGCGCCAGGTAACCGGGCGGCGGCAGGATCACGCCCGCCTCGCCCTGCACCGGCTCCAACAGCACCGCGACGGTGTCGCCGTCGATCGCGGCGGCCAGCGCGGCGGTGTCGCCGAAGGGCACCGCACGGAAGCCGGGGGTGTAGGGGCCGAAGTCGGCGCGGGCGTCCGGGTCGTCCGAGAAGCTGATCACCGTGGTGGTGCGGCCGTGGAAGTTGTTGGCGGCCACCACGATGTTCGCGCGCCCGGCCGGCACGCCCTTCACCTGATAGCCCCACTTGCGGGCCACCTTGATGCCGGTCTCCACCGCCTCCGCGCCGGTGTTCATCGGCAGCACCAGCTGCTTGCCGACGAGCGCGGTGAGCTCGGCGCAGAACGGGCCGAACTGGTCGTGGTGGAAGGCCCGGCTGGTCAGGGTGACCCGGCGCAGCTGGTCGCGGGCGGCGTCCAGGATCCGCTCGTTGCCGTGCCCGAAGTTCACCGCCGAGTAGGCCGAGAGGCAGTCCAGGTAGCGGTTGCCGGCGACGTCGGTGACCCAGGAGCCCTCGGCGGTGGCGATCACCACCGGCAGCGGGGCGTAGTTGGCGGCGCTGTGCGCCTCGCCGAGCTGGATGTACTCGGCCGCGGTGCGCACGGGGGTGTCGGTGAACAGGCTCATGTCCGGATCTCCAGGGTGCAGCACTTGGCGCCGCCGCCGGCCTTGAGCAGCTCGGACAGGTCGACGCCGATGGGGTGGAAGCCGCGCTCGCGCAGCTGGGTGATGAGGCCGGTGGCCGCCTCGGCGAGTACCACGTGGTACCCGTCGGACACCGCGTTCAGCCCGAGTACCGCGGCGTCGGTGGGGTCGGCCAGGATCGCGTCCGGGAACAGCCTGCGCAGCGTCGCCCTGCTGCCCTGGCTGAACGCTTCGGGGGTGTAGGCCACCGTGGTGTGGTCGGGATGGTCGTCCAGCACGGCGAGCGCGGTGTCCAGGTGGTAGAAGCGCGGGTCGACCAGGCGCAGCGACACCACCGGCAGCCCGAACGACTCCTGCACCTCGGCGTGCGCGGCGAGCGTGGTGCGGAACCCGGTACCGGCCAGCACCATGTCGCCGACGGTGAGGAAGTCGCCCTCGCCCTCGTTGACCTGCTCGGCCGCGACGACCGCGGTCAGCCCGGCGCCGCGCAGCCAGTCGAGGTAGGCCGGCCCCTCACCGGCGCGCTGCGGGTAGGCGAACCGGGCGCCCAGGGCGCGGCCGTCGATCACCAGTCCACCGTTGGCGGCGAACACCATGTCCGGCAGGTCGGGCTCCGGGGTGATCGTCTCGACGACGTGCCCGAGGTCGGTGTAGGTCCGGCGCAGCCGGTCCCACTGCCGATGGGCCAGCGCGAGGTCGATAGGCCGAGCGGTGTCCATCCAGGGGTTGATCGCGTAGCTGACCGCGAAGTGGTCGGGCGGGCACATCAGGTACCGACGCCGCCGCGCCACCCGGGCGGTCGCGGTGCCCATCGACAGGGGTGCGGAGTCCGAGATGACGGTCACAAGCGGAACTGTATGTTCGTACGGATGCCGCAATCAATACGTCGATATTGCGTCTGTACCGTCGATTCGTTGCGTAGTATTCGGAAAATCAGAGTTCTGTTGTGTTGATCTCCAGTTCGGTCATCGACCCCCTCGAGGAGGAGCGCGTGGACGACATCGACCGGCAGGTCGTCGGGTGCCTGCTGCGGGACGGC
>DASYLM010000092.1:0-9318 GCA_036009565.1 Pseudonocardia sp.
ACCTCAGCGGGGTTCCGAGCATGATCAAAGCCCGCTGAGGTAGCACTCGATGCGCCCACCACGTACCGCGCCCACCCCACCAACCACGTACCGCGCCCACCACGTACCGCGCCCACCACGTACCGCGGCCACCACGTACCGCACCCACCCACCGCGTACGGCCGCGCACGGACCGCGGAACCCGTCCGTTAGAGTCGGGCCACCAGAGTTCGGCGGCACCCGCAGCATCCGGTAAATCGACGCACCGCTCTCGTCCGCTTCGAAAGGCCCAAGCAGATGAATGCCTGGTCACGAGGCCTGTCCCGGCGTGAGTTGCTCACCGCCGGCGCCTCGGCGGCCGGGCTGGCTGGGCTGTCCACGCTCGCCGGCTGCGGCGCCAGGCTGTCCACTCCGTCTGACCTCGGCGGCCCACCCGAGGGCCACCTCAACCTGCTCACGCCGATCTTCCCCGGCGCCGACGGCAAGGCGCTGCTGGAGAAGCAGCTGCTGCCCCAGTTCCTGGCGCGCAACCCGAAGGTCACCGTGTCGGTGGACTACACCACCTACAACTACCTGAACCAGAAGATCACCACCGGGCTGACCACCGGCATCCCGGCCGACGTGATCATGCTCGGGGTGGGCTGGGTCGAGCCGTTCGCCTCCCGGCAGGTGCTCTCCGAGCTGACCATCCCGCCCAGCGGCCTGGCCGGCTACTCCGACCGGGTCCTCTCGTCCTGCCGGTGGGGCGGCAAGCTCTACGCCCTGCCCGTCGTGTTGGATACCCGGTTCGGCATCGCCCGCCGCGACATCCTGGCCCGGGCCGGGTTCAGCCGCCCCCCGACCAGCATCGACGAGCTGCGCGAGTACGCCATCCAGCTCACCCGGCGCACGGACGGCAAGCTCACCTGTGCCGGGCTGGACGTGCAGAGCCTGGACCCCCGGCAGTTGTTCGAGACGGTGTTGTTCGCGTTCGGCGGCGACCTGTTCCGCGGCGGCCGACCGGCGTTCAACGACCCCACCGGGGTGGCGGCGCTGCAGTGGCTGGCCGACCTGCAACTGAAGGACAAGGTCATCGACCCCGGATTCTCGAGCCCGAACGGCACCACGCTGCCCATTGCCGACGGCCGGGCCGCCATGTCCATCGGGCACAACAATGCGTGGGTCACCACCTCGAAACAGCGCCCCGAGGTGCTGGGCCAGCTGCAGCCGTTCCTGCTCAACCAGGCCAAGCCGTCGATCTTCGCCGGCGGCACCCTGGTCACCGTCTCGGCGGCCTCCCGGCACCAGTCCGCGGCCCAGGCACTGGCCGCGTTCATTGCCACCCCGCGGGTGTCGCTGGCCGGCGCTGCGCAGCGGGGCAACGTGCCTGCACTTGCCGAACTGGAGAACACCTCCTACGTACGGGACCACCCGCTGATCCAGTTCGGGCTGGAGAACCTCAAGTACGGCCGGCCGGAGGGCGGCATCGCGGCCTGGCTGTCGCTGCGCGAGGAGATCCTCAACACCGTGCAGTCCGTCACGACCGGCCGCCAGGGCGCCCAGCAGGCACTCGACGCACTGGCCGGTGTGGCCGACGCCGCAATAGCCGACTTCGGGGTGAACTGATGACCGCGTCCGAGGTCTACCCGCCGCTCCCGGTCGACACCGCGCCGGGCGGGCCGGCTGCGCCCAAGCGCCGCCGGCAGGTCACCGACCACCGGACCCGGGTGGCCTGGACGATGGTGGCGCCCGCCGGGTTGCACGCGCTGTTCTGGATCGCGCTCCCGGTGCTGGCCACCTTCGCGCTGTCGGTCACGAACTACAGCGTGCTGGCCCCGCTGCGGTTCGTCGGGCTGGGCAACTACGTCACGGCCTTCCGCGACCCGATCTTCCTCACCTCGATCTGGCACACCGCCGTCTACACCTTCTTCACGGTGCCGGTCGCCATGGCGATCGCGGTGTTCCTCGCCGTGCTGCTCAACCAGCAGATCCGGGCGCGGGCCTGGTACCGGGCGGCGGTCTTCCTGCCCCAGGTCACCGCCACCGTGGCGGTTGCCACTGTCTGGTACCAGATCTACGACCCGTACAGCGGGCTGGCCAACAAGCTGCTCAGCTTCCTCGGCATCACCGGCCCGGCCTGGCTCGCCGACCCGAGCTACGCCCTGTCGGCGGTGATCGTGATGGGGGTGTGGCAGGGCATCGGCATCAAGATGATCATCTACTTGGCCGCGCTGCAGAACCTCCCCGACGAGCTCTTCGAGGCCGCCGAGCTGGACGGGGCCAACGCCTGGCAGCGGTTCCGCCGGATCACTCTGCCGATGTTGCGCCCGGCCACCCTGTTCGTCGGGGTGGTCTCGATCATCAGCGCGTTCCAGGCCTTCGACCAGGTCTACGTGCTCACCCGGGGCGGCCCGGCCAACGCCACCACGATGATGACCTACGAGGTCTACAAGAACGCGTTCGCCACGTTCCAGATGGGGATGGCCTGTGCCAAGTCGGTGGTGCTGTTCGTGTTCCTGTTCGGCCTCACCCTGCTCAACCGGAAGCTGACCGGCGGTGACGAGGATGAGTGAGCGCGCCGCCGGGAGTCGCAACCGGATGACCCCGCGGCTGCGGGTGGCCACCCACCTGCTGCTCGCCCTCACCGCCCTGGCCATGGTCGCGCCGTTCATCTGGATGGCCCTCACCTCGTTCAAGACGGACCGCGACATCGCCACGTTCCCGCCGACGTGGCTGCCCAGCTCCTGGCGGCTGGCCAACTACACCGACGCGCTCAGCGTGGCACCGTTCGGGATCTACTTCCGCAACAGCCTGATCATCTCGGTCGGGCATGTGGTGATCAACCTGGTGCTGGCATCGCTGGCCGGTTTCGCGCTGGCCCGCTACCGCTTCCGCGGCCGGGAGGCGGTGTTCCTCGGGTTCATCGCGATGCTCATGATCCCCACCTACACCAAGATCGTGCCGCAGTTCCTGATCGCCAAGACCATGCCGCTGTTCGGTGGCAACGACTGGCTGGGCTCGGGCGGCTCGGGCTGGGTGAACACCTGGTGGGGCCTGATCATCCCCGGCGCGGTGACCCCGTTCGCGGTGTTCCTGTTCCGGCAGTTCTACCTGTCCATCCCGCGCGAACTGGAGGACGCGGCGCGCATCGACGGGTTGGGCGAGTGGTCGATCTGGGCGCGCATCGCCAGCCCGCTGATCAAGCCGGCGTTCGTCACCGCCGGGCTGCTGACCTTCCAGGAGTCGTTCAACAACTTCCTCTGGCCGCTGCTGATCACCACCGACGACAACAAGCGGGTGGTCCAGCTGGGGCTGACCGTGTTGAAGGAGTCCGGCGAGGGTTTCACCACCCAGTGGAACCTGCTGATGGCCGGCACCGCCATGGCCAGCTTCCCGATGATCGTGCTCTTCCTGCTGACCCAGCGCTACTTCGTGCAGGGTCTGGCCACAACCGGAATCAAGTGAACGGAGATCGTGAGTGACCGTCGAGCAGACACCCGTCCGGGCCCTGGTGACCGGAGCCGCACACGGCATCGGCCGAGCGATCGCCCTGGCTCTCGCCGAGGCCGGCGCCGACGTCGCGGTGCACTACGGACACTCCGCCGACGAGGCCGAGAAGACTGCCGCGGACATCATCGCGCTGGGGCGCCGCGCCAAGACCTTCGCCGGCGACGTCCGGGACTCCGCCCAGGTCAACACCTTCGTGGCCGACGCGGTGGAGTTCCTGGGCGGGCTGGACGTGCTGGTCACCAACGCCGGGCACCTGGTCGGCCGCAGCCCGGTGGCGGACATGACCGACGAGCACTGGCACAGCGTGATCGACGTCAACCTCAGCTCCACCTTCTACACCTGCCGGGCCGCGCTGAGCAGCCTCGCGGCCTCCGGCGGCCGGATCGTGACCATGGCCAGCGTGGCCGCGCACAACGGCGGCGGGCCCGGCGCGGTGGCGTACGGGGCGGCGAAGGCCGGCGTGGTCGGGTTCACCAAGGCCCTGGCCAAGGAGGTCGGCCCGAAGGGGGTCACCGTCACCTCGGTCGCGCCCGGCTTCATCGCCAACACGGCCTTCCACGACACCTTCACCTCGCCGGAGGCCCAGGCCGCGAACGTCAGCTCCATCCCGGTCGGCCGGGCCGGCACCCCGGACGACGTCGCGGCGGCGGTCGTCTACCTCTCCACGCCCGCCGCCCGCTTCCTCTCCGGCGCCACCCTCGACATCACTGGGGCTCAGTGGCTTCGTTGACCGGGTCGGTCTCCTCCGGCGGCGCGGTGGTCGAGGTCCCGGCGATCCCGGACCGGCGGGGCGGCTGGTGGCACGAGTACGTCTGTCCCACGCACGGCACGGAACTGCTGCCGGCCCGTGACCAGGTCTTCCCGTGTCCGCACGGGTGCGAGTTGACCGGTGAGCCGTACGCGGGTGCCTGGACGGTCCTGGCGCACCAGGCGGCGGCCCGCTCGCTGCGGCGGCTCGCGGTGCGCGCCCGGGGCGGTGACCGCGCGGCCGGCGACGCGGCGGTCGCCGGGCTGGCGCACTACGCCGAGCTCTACGGGCGGCTCGCCGACGAGGCGCACCCGGACGCCCAGGGCTGGATGCTGTCCGGCCGGCTGTTCCAACAGGCGCTCACCGAGGCGATCTGGGGCACCTCGCTGGCCCATGCCGTGCACACGCTGGCCGGGTCGGTCGACCATGAACGGCTCGAACCGGCCGCCGCCCTGCTGCGCGCGCTGCGGGCCGGCGCACGGGCGGCCCGGGACGTGCTGGTCGAGCGGGACGACTTCCGCAACAACTACACCGCCTGGCTGAACGCCGCCGGCTCGTCGGCGAGCCGCGCGCTGGCACTGCTCGGCGAGACCGACCAGAGTGCCGGGTGGCTGACCGGCGAGCACGGCATCGCCGCGCACGCGGCGGCGTCCATCCACCCCGACGGCTGGGAGTGGGAGGGCAGCAGCTACTACCACGTGTTCGTGCTGCGCGGATACCTGCTGGCGCTGCGTGGCTGCGCACCGGAGACCGTTCCGGCGGAGCTGCTGCGCCGGCTGCACGACATGACCGCGGTGGTGGCCACGCTCGGCACGGACACCGGCGGCACCTTGCCCGCGCTGCACGACACGCCGTACGCGGGCCCGCGTTGGGACGACGAGCTGTACGAGCTCTGCCTGCTCTCCGCCGGGCTGCCGGGTGCACCGGGCCTGGTGCACCTCGCCGAACCACTGGCCGCCCGGCTGCGGCCGGACCTCGAGGGCCACTGGCGTTCCGAGGAGGCCCTCAGCTGGTTCGGCGCGACCCGCGCCGCCGCCGAGGTTCCCCCGCCGCGGACCCGCCTGTTCCCGGACGCGGGGTACGCCGTTCTACGCGGCACGGGCTACCAGGCCGTGCTCGACTTCGGGCCGCACGGCGGCTCGCACGGCCACCTGGACAAGCTGGCCCTCTACCTCTACGGGCCGAGCGCCGCCTGGCAGCCCGCCTACGGCGTCCCCCCGTACGCCCATCCGCTGCGCCGCGACTACTACACCCGCACCGCCGCCCACCCGACCCTCACCGTGGACGGCGCCGACCAGCGCGAGGCGACCGGCCGACTGCTGTACTGGCACGACGACGTGGCGGGCGGGTTCACGGCCGTCGGCGCCGAGGCGGACGTCTACGACGGTGTCCGGTTCGAACGACACCTGCGCGCGGATGCCGAGCAGCTGATCGACGTGGTGACCGTCGAGGCGGACCGCGAGCGGGAGCTCGTCCTGCACCTGCGGACCGACGTCGACGTGCAGGTGCGGCGGAGCGGCGCGGGCACCCACAGCCACTGGCCAGGCGACTCGGGGCTGACCGGGTGGCACGCCGCCGCCCCGGTCTCGGCACTCACCACCGGCGCCGACCTCGGCCCGGCAGACGATCCGCAGCGCTCCCGGGCGCACCTGCGGTGGCGCACGGTCGGGCCGCGCGCGGTGTTCGCCTCGGTCTACTCCCCCGGTGGGGTCGCGAGCGGCATCAGCATCGAACAGACCGGCGGGGACCTGACCATCCACGTCCAGCGGCACCGGGGTGATCCGGTCCGCTGGCTGGTACCGACCCGGAGGGACGGAGTGACGCAGTGACCGAGCCACGGCTGCTGATCGGTGGGGGGCGGCTGGACCGGCTGCGCACCGAGATCCGGGACGTCCGGGCCGCCCAGTTCCGGCGGCTGCTCGACCAGTGCGAGTTCTACGCCGGTGAGAGCCCGCCCGAAGAGCACCCGGAAGCCTCGATCACCTACCTCGGGCCGGCGAGCGCGGGGTTCGCACTGGCCTACCGGCTCACCGACCAGCCGCAGTACCTGGAGCAGGCGCGGCGGTGGATCGCGGCGGCCGTGTCCTACCCGCACTGGGGCCGGGCCCACATGCCGGACCACGACCTGGACGCCGGCTGGCTGCTGCACGGCCTCGGGCTGGCCTACGACTGGCTGGGCGACGCGCTGCCGGCGGCCGAGCGGTCGGCGCTGCGCGAGAAACTGATCCTGCAGGGCGACCGGCTGTACCGCTTCGCGGTGGAGTCCGAGGGCACCTGGTGGTCCTCGTCGTACTGGCAGAACCACAACTGGATCTGTTACGCGGGCGTGCTCACCGCCGGCTACGCGCTGCGCGACGAGCACCCGCCGGCGAAGGACTGGACCGCACGGGCGCTGGACAACTTCCGCACGGTGGCCGACATGCTGCCCGCCGACGGATCGGGCAGCGAGGGCGTCGTCTACTGGCGCTACGGCGTGCCGTCACTGGCCATCGCCTTCGAGCTCATCGAGGAGCAGGACGGCGTCGACCTGTTCGAGACCTGCGCGTTCCTGCGCAACACGTTCAGCTACCGGCTGCACCAGAGCGCGCCCGGCTGGGAGTACATCGTCGACCACGGCGACTGCCACGACCGGCGCAGCGGGCACAGCCTCGCGCTCTACCACAAGCTGGCCGGCGTCTACCGGCTCGGCGAGGCGCAGTGGCTGGCCGAGCGCGTGCGGACCGGCTTCCTCGGCCGGGAGTGGCACGAGAGCGGGGTCAAGCCCGGGGTGCGCGCGGAGGGTTACCTCGAGCTGCTCTGGTACGACCCGACCGTGCCGGCCGAGGCGCCGGAGCAGCTGCCGACCTCGGCATACTTCCCGGACCTCGGTCTGGTCACCGCCCGGACCGGGTGGGACGACGACGCGGTGCTGCTGTCGTTCAAGGCCTCCCCCGGCGGCGGCCACCGGGCCTGGGAGAGCAGTCACCGGATGCGCGACGAACGCGGCTGGGACACGCTCAACGCCGGGCACCACCACCCGGACGCCAACACGTTCGTGCTCATCGGGCACGGCTCACCGCTCGCCGTCGAGGACGGGTACGCCAACAACAAGCTGACCCGCAACCACAACGTCGTCCTGGTCGACGGCACCGGCTACGCCGGCGAGGACCGCTACCACGTCTACAAGGACATGCCGCTGCCGCACCAGGCGCACGTGCACTCGGTGCGGACCGCCGAGGGTTGGGTGCATGCGGTCGGCGAGACCGCGGCGATGTACCCCGCCGAGCTGGGCGTGCTGCGGGTCTCCCGGCGGATCCTGTTCGGCCCGAGCGGCAGCCTGCTGGTGATCGATGACCTGGCGGCGGACGGCGAGCGGACCTGGACCTGGCTGCTGCACGCCGACCAGCCCGCGACCGCCAAGGCCGGCGGGGGGATGCTGGTCCGCTCCGGCACCGGGGCGCTCACCGTGCACGCGCTCCCCAGCCTCGAGATCGGGCAGAGCGAGTTCGGGCAGAGCGACATCGGGCAGAGCGAGTTCGGGCAGAGCGAGACCCTGGTGACCGCGAACCCGACCTCCAGCACGCCGAGCCTGGTGGTCGGCCGCCGGTTGCACACGCTGCGCCGGGAGGTCGGCCCGGCCCGCTCGGCGCGGTTCGTCAGCCTGCTGCTGCCCGGTTCCGCCCTGGAGCCGACGCCGGACGACCAGGTCAGCGGCACCGCCGACGAGATCAGCTGGCGGCACGGCGACTGGGACTACCGGGTCGGCCTTGGTGGGACCGACGTCGAGGCGACCGCGCGGTCCGGCGGCGCGGTGCGGCGGATTCGGGCCAGCGCGACGGAGGAGTGACCACCGCCGCGGTACCCACCGCCGCGGTGGTCACCGTGGCGGTGTCACTGTCGCACGGTCCGGGCTAGCGGCCCCGTCGAGGCGCGCACGACCAGCTCCGGGCGCATCAGCACCGACCGCCCGACACCGGTGGCACCCGAGCCGAGCAGGTACTCCACGGTCGCCGCGGCCATCTCCGGCAGCGGCTGCCGGACTGTGGTGAGCGCCGGAAACGTCAGGTCGGCCAGCGCGATGTCGTCGAAGCCCACCACCGAGATGTCCCGGCCGACCTCCAGCCCCACATCGCGGACGCCGGCGCAGACCCCGATGGCGAACATGTCATTGTTCGCCACGATGGCGGTGGGGGCCGACGCGGCGCCGAGCAGCTCCCGAGCGGCGGCCCGCCCCGCCGCCGCGGCATCCCGGTCGCCGTCGCGGCCGTTGCCGCCGCAGCGGACCAGTGCCGCCTCCGCCGGGAGGCCGGCGCGGTCCAGGGCGCGGCGGAACCCGTGCAGCCGCTCCTGCCGGTTCACGCTGGCCACCGTGCCGGAGACGAATGCCAACCGGCGGTGCCCGAGCTCGAGCAGGTGGTTGGTGGCCAGCTGGGCGCCCAGCGAGTTGTCCACGCTGATGTTGGTCAGTGGCGGATCGCCCAGCTGGCCGGTCCGGTCGAAGGCCACGATCGTCATGCCGCGGCGCAGAAATGTCTCTACGTGCGCGATCGAGGGCAGCGACGAGCACAGCAGCACACTGCCGACCCCGTCGGCCCACAGCTCTTCCAGGTACTCCGACTCCCGGGCCGGGTCGCGTTCGCTGTTGCACAACAGCACCCGGAAGTCCGACCGCAGCGCGACCGATTCGACGTGTTGTGCGAAGGCGCCCCAGAACGGGTTCGCCACCGACGGCACCACCAGCCCGAGCATCTGGATCCGCCCGGTGCGCAGCTGCCGCGCCGCCCGGTTCGGCCGGTAGCCGAGCGCGGCGATCGCCTCCTCGACCCGCACCCTGGTCGCGGGCAGCATCCGGCTGTCGCGCCCGTTCAGCACGTTGGACACGGTGCTCGGCGAGACCCGCGCGGCCCTGGCCACTTGCTGGATGGTGACGGCCACGCGCCCAGCCCTTCATCTGACGGCAGCGCCGGCGGATTCGAGTGGTAAAACGATACACCGACGCCGATCCGACAGGGCGCGGCGGCAACGATCTCCGGGCCCTGGGGTCAATCTGCGCAGGTTGCGGTGGGCCGGCAGGACGTCGATGGCGGCGCGGTCGTTGAGCTCGCGCAGCATCCGTGGGCTAC
>DASYLM010000093.1:0-2859 GCA_036009565.1 Pseudonocardia sp.
ATTCCGGGTCCAGGAAGCTCAGCGGCCAGCACGCCACCTCCGGCCCGTACCCGACCTCGTCGACCACGGTCTCGGCGGTGCGCTGCAGATCCCCCAGCGTCGGCCAACCCGGCAACCAGGTCACCGAAGGCCGGGACGGGCGACGACATGGCCGCTCACCCCTCCGCGGCCCGCACCTGGTGGCATGGTGTGCCGGGAGGCTCCCAGTACGCGGCATTCCCCGGCAAGGACGTTCGGGCGCCCTGTGGGTAACCGGCGGAGGACGACTACCGCAGGAGCTGCCGCGCCATCACCAGGCGCTGGACCTGGTTGGTGCCCTCGTAGATCTGGGTGATCTTCGCCTTGCGGGCGCTTTGCCCGGTTCCTGAGCGTGCCGCGCGGGGCGGGGGCACACAGCCGGCACACAGGCCGTGCCGGTCCAGGCCGCTGGGTGCCAGCGGCGATTGCCGTCGTCGCGGCGTTCCGGACGGACCCGTCCATGGACACCACACCGACCACAGCCCCTGACCGCCCCGATCCCGACAAGGCCGCATGGACGCCGCGCGACGTGGCCTGCGAACTGCAGATCAGCGACCGGCACCTGACCACCCTGCGCCGCACCGACCCGGCGTTCCCGGCGCCGGTGATGCTGGGCCGGCTGCCGCGCTGGGCGCCGGCCAGCATCCACGCGTACATGACCGGCCAGGGCGGTCCCGCCGTCCGGCGCCGCGGGAGGGTCTGATGACCGCCCGCCACGCCCGCGGCCGGGCTGCGGTAGCGCCGGCCCCGGCCCGGAAGCAGCGGCGCACCCCCCGCCGGGACGCCGACCCGGTCCGGGTCTACCCCAACGGCCGGGTCTGGTACTGGGACGGCGGCCGGGCCGGCGCCGGCCAGCGCAGGGCGAAGCGGTTCCCCTCGGTGGAGGCGGCGGAGGCGTGGGCGGAGGAGTTCCGGGCCGCCGCCCAGGCGCCGGTGAGCGCCGCCGGACCGAGAACTCATCTGCCGCTGGACCAGCTGATGCGCGACTACGTCGCACACCTGGAGAAGGCCGGCGCCCCGCAGGGCACCATCCGGCAGTACCGGTCGAACTGGAACACCTGGGTACCCGAAGACGTCGGCGCGGTTCCCTGCGGCGAGGCCGCGTTCTGGCACTACACCACCATTTTCACCGGACTCACCGAGGCCCGGGCGTTGCTGGGCACTGTCCGGCCGGTGGCCCGCACCCTGTCCGCGACGCTCGGCTGGGGGGTCCTGAACGGCTACTTCGGGCTGGCCGAGCCGTTCGGCAGCGCTACCCACCGGGCCGCCGCGGTGAAGGACGCGAAGGACCGAGCCCGCAAGCGGGCCGGGGAGGTCCGGCACTACGACAACGCCAGCTGCCCCACCCCGGAGGACGTGGAGCTGTTCGCCGACGCGGTCGAGCAGCAGTACCCCGGCTACGGCCGTCGGCTGGTGTTGCTCGGCTTCGCCACCGGGCTGCGGTTCGCCGAGCTGCTGGCGCTGGACTGGACGCTGGTCGACGCGCTGACCGGGGAGATCCTCGTCGAGTGGCAGCTCGACCGGTATCGGCCGTGGCCGGCCCGCAGCCTCCCGAAGAACGACAAGCGGCGCAGCGCCCGGATCTGGAAGGCGTACCTGCCGGTCTTGCAGAGCCTGGTTGCCGACGCGCTGGCCCGGCCGGGCGAGGACCACGGCTGGCTGTTCCCGCGGCACCGGTCCACCACGGCGTGGGCCGACCGGGCCGGCAAGCTGGTCGGCGCTGCCGTCGATGCGTGCGACTGGGACTGGACGTTCCACTGGCTTCGGCACGGCTACGCCAGCTGGTCCCTGCACCCGAAGGAGCACGGCGGCTACGGCATGCCGATCAAGGTGGTGTCCGAGTGTCTGGGGCACAGCCGGTACAGCACCACCGAGGACATGTACGTGGAGCGACACAAAGACGACGCGGACGCGATCTGGCACCAGACCGGTCACCGGCCCGGCGGCCGGTGACGCCAGCGCAGCACACCCCGGCGGCGGCTGCCGCCGGGGTGCCTCACCCGGACTGCCGCGGCCGCGGCTTGCGACCCTTGGTCACCGTGCCGATCTGCGTCGCGAGGGCGCGGGTGACGAGGGCCGGCGCGATCGCCGTCGGCGGAAGCGCCAGCGTCGCGTAGATCGGCGGGAACCGCAGGTCCGGCCGCGCCGGTGCGATCAGGCAGCGTCGACACAGCAACGCGCCGGGCACTTCCAGCACGCGGACCACGGCGGTGGCCGGCTGCCCGCAGCCCGGGCACAGGATGCTGCACACGGCGTGCTCATGGGCCTTTCCGGCCGCGCTCCACTGCCCCACCCGCTCGACGCTGGGCGGCCAGTCGGCGGTCGCCGGGTTGCGCGCGCGGCGGGTCAGCGTCATCGGCAACAGGTCGGCGTTCTTGATGCCCAGGTCGGGAAACACCGCCCGCAGCTGGTCCGCCCGGGCGAAGCCGCCCAGGGCGGCGACCAGGTCCGTGAGCGCCTGCCGCTTGGTGTTGGTCTGGCAGTACACGCCCTTGGCCCAGCCCGGGTGCGCACCCCACTGCTGACGGAGGTGCCGGTTGAAACGATCGTGGTCGAAGCCGGCCGGGACGTCCGGCCACTCGACGTCCTGACCGAGCAGCACCCGGGCCAGGTGGCCGTCCGGGGCCAGGCTGGCTGCCCGGGCCAGATGCTCGGGAAAGCCGGCCTTGCCCAGCGCGTGGATGACGCCGCGCCGCCCGGCCGGCCGGCCCGCGCCGGTGCGCAGCCGCTGCCACTCGGCGGGGGTCAGGGTTCTGCCCCGACGCGGCACCCGGCCACCAAACGGACCCAGCCGAAGCACCCGCCCGTCGGCCGGCACCAGCAGGTGCGTTCGCCAATGAA
>DASYLM010000094.1:0-19864 GCA_036009565.1 Pseudonocardia sp.
AGCGCGCACGATGGGCATCCGCGCGGAGCGCAACAGGACGAACCCTGACCTGGGCGTTCTGTCCGGGCGGCTGCTGTTCGCGGTGCAGAGCGAGCTCTTCGCCTCGCGGGCGGCGATGGGTTTCGCCGACATCCAGCACAGGCACGGCGCGGTACTGGCCTACCTCGACCTGGAGGGTGTCCGGACGACCGAGCTGTCCCGGTTGTCCGGGCAGCACAAACAGGTCGTGGGGCGGGAGACGTTCGCGACCCTCGAGCGGGAACGCGACCAGATGGACGCCCGGATCAGCTGCCTGGGCCGCAACCGGGACGCGATCAGCGCCTACCTCGACGCCGTCCGCCGCGACGCCGTGCCGCCCGCCCGACCGGACCACCCGCGCTCCCGCCGGTGACGGCTCGCCCGGACAGGGTCGGAGCCCGCGCTGGTCACTTCAGGATGTTCACCGCACGCGCGATCACCAGCGCAACCGTGACCAGCGAGACCAGCGACTGGACCAGCATGGTCAGCTTCGCCCACCGGGACAGCGGCATCACGTCGGTGGGGCTGAACGCGGTGGCGTTGGTGAACGACAGGTAGAGATAGTCCACGAAGGCCGGCTCCCAGTCCGGGTGGGCCAGCTCCGGGGACTGCATCTGGACGAACTGGAAGTCCGGGATGCGACGCCGCGCGTGGGCTCTGGCGGCCGGTCCACCGCGGTCGAACTGCCAGTACCACAGCGCGAACGAGATGATATTGGTCAGCCAGACGGCGGCGCCGGTGGACAGCAGCGGGCCGGCCTCCTCGCCGGCGCGGCCGGCCACCAGGTCGGTCGCCAACACCACAGCCGCCCAGGCGTTGGCCAGGCTGAGCAGCGCGGTCAGCGTCAGGCTGCCCGCCCGCAGCACGGTCGACTCGCGGTTCAGCCGCGTCGGGTTGGCCGCAACGAGAGCCAGCAGCAGCGCCAGCTCCAGGCTGGGCATCAACCACCTGGACAGCAGGGTCAACCGGTCCGGCAGGGCGAGCTGTAGCGCGATGGCCACCACGACCACGCCGACGACCGGCCAGCGGCTCTCGCCCCGGGTGTCCCGCAGCCAGGCCGGCACGTGGACCTGCCGGGCGGCGTCGTGCACCCGCTCCGCGCTGTGGCTCAGCGAGTGGGTCACCGAGCTGGTGGCCCCGGAGACCGGGTGGTGCCCAGCGCAGATGATCTCCTCGAGCCGACTCAGCTCGGCCCGCACCGAGTGGAGCTGCGCCAGGTGGGCGGCGTCCGGGGCGGAGGTCGGGGCTGGTTCGGGAGCGCTCGGACCGGGTCGGGCCGACTCCTCGGTACTCACGGGTGGTGCCTCCTCTGTCCCACCGGAGCTCAGTGCCGGCGGAAGCGTTCGGCCAGTTCGGGGTGGTCCTCCCACCACAGGCGGGGGCGGTCGGGCCCGGTGGCGGGCTGGGTACCGGCGGCCTCAGGGGCGGCGGCACGCTCGAGCGCCGCCCGGCTGTCCAGGAGCTCCTGACGGTCGAGCTCGGCGTCCACCTGCGCGGCCTGCTCGGCGTCCTCCCTGGTCATCCGGCGCAGCACCACGGCGAGGAAGGGCAGCCCGGCGAGGTCACCCCCGATCCAGAGCACGCCGGCGCCGATGATCTGGTCGAGCCGCACGTCGGGGCCCCACGGCCGGCCCAGCGCCAGGTAGTAGTGCGGCGCGAGCAACGGCCCGAGCCAGACGAACAGCCCGAGCGCCCCGTCCAGCACCACCTCGGCCGCGCTGATCCCGAGGCTGACCAGGTACGGGTCGGTACGCGGGGTCGGGTCGACCCGGAACCGGGTCCAGAAGTACATCCAGCCGGCGCCCGCCAGCCCGATCCCGACCAGCGCGGCGACCCAGCCGTGCTCGAGGCTGGCCGGGTAGATCGGGGTCAGGTAGACCAGCGGCATCGGCACCACGAAGATCGGGGTGACGACCAGCGGGAAGGTCAGCTTGCGGGCCAGTGGGGAGCGCAGTGCCCGGCCCAGCGGCGCGCGCACCGACGGCGGCGCCAGCTCGCGCAGCAGGGTCAGCGGCGCGCCCATCGCGAAGAACATCGGCACGATCATCAGCAGGGTCACGTTCTGCACCGCGCGCGCCCAGAACAGCACCCCGGCGTAGGTACCGATGAACGCCGCGTTCACCAGCAGCAGCGCACCGACACCGCCGGCGACGAAGCTCCAGCACCGGGCGGCCGGCCACTGCCCGCCCCCGGCGCGCAGCCGGCGCACCGCGGCCAGGTACGCCGCGGCGAGCAGCAGCGCGGCGACGCTCGCCGGGGTCAGCTGCCACGCGGTGAACACCCGGACCCAGGTCAGCGGGGGCGGCCCGGGGTAACCGGCGGCCATCACCTGGACCGCCGCCGCTGCCGACGCACCTGCTTGCACCCGCCCAGCGTGCACCCGGGGGCCGTCGAGCACGAAAACGGCTCCCGTCCGAGCTCAGGAACCACTCAGTCGAGCCCGCCGGGAGGAGTGGGTGCTCCACGCTGCACCGGGTGTTTCGCGGAGCTAACGTCTGATCTTCGCGTTCACAGCCCGCTGTCGCCACCGAACGGGAGGCCCACGAGCCCATCGCAGCCCAGACCTCGTGAGTGGCTAGCGTTGTGATAGCAACGCTAGTGCAGGGCACTGGCCACTCACGGGTAGTGCGGGTCAGCCGCGCAGGCGGGTCATCTTCGGGTCGAACAGCGGCTCCTCGGCGACGGTCGCGGTGAGCCGGCTGTCGAAGTAGCCGATCTGTACCTCGGTGCCCGGGGTGCTCAGCTCGGCGGGCAGCCAGGCGTAGGCGATGCCGGCGCCGATGGTGTAGCCGTAGGCCGCGCTGGTCACGTAACCGACCGCGGCGGACCCAGCGTCACCGGAGTAGACCGGTTCGCTGCCCAGCACCGTCGCCCCGGGCCGGGCCAACGTCAGGCAGCTGAGTCGGCGGGTGGGCTGCGCGCGCCGGCGCAGTGCGGCGTCGCGGCCGAGGAACTCCGGCTTGTCCGCCTTCACCGCGAACCCGACGCCGGCCTCCCACGGATCGTGCTCGAACGTCATGTCGGTGCCGAACGAGCGGTACCCCTTCTCCAGCCGCAGGCTGTTGAACGCACCCCGCCCGGCCGCGATGAGCCCGTGCTCGGCGCCGGCCGCCCACAGCGTGTCCCAGAGCTTGAGACCCTGGTCGGCGGTGGTGTACAGCTCCCAACCCAGCTCGCCGACGTAGGACAGCCGCAGCGCGGTGACTCCCACGTTGCCCAGGTAGGTGCGCCGGCCCCGGAAGTACTTCAGCCCGCCGGCGGAGAAGTCGTCGCCGGTCAGCGGCTGCAGCACGTCCCGGGCGCGCGGCCCCCAGAGCCCGATGCAGCAGGTCCCCGGGGTGACGTCGCGGACCGAGACCGAGCCGTCCGTCGGCAACCGGCGGGCCAGCCAGTCCAGGTCGAGGTTGCCGTTGGCGCCGACCTGGAACAGGTCCCGCTCCAGCCGGGCCACGGTGACATCGCTACGGATGCCCCCGTCGACGTCCAGCAGCAGCGTGTAGGTCACCGCGCCGACCGACTTGTCCACCGAGCCGGTGCACATCCGGTTCAGGAACGCGGCGGCTCCCGGCCCGGAGACCTCGAGGTGCTTGAGCGCGCTCATGTCGTAGATGGCCACGGCTTCGCGGGTGTACTGGGCCTCGGCGCCGACGATCGGCGACCAGTACCGGGCCGCCCAGTCGTCCGGGTGGTTGTTGGGCACCGGGATGTCCCGGCCGTCCACCAGACCGGCGTTGGCCTCGTACCAGTGCGGCCGCTCCCAGCCGTTCGCCTCGAGGAAGAACGCGCCGAGCTCGCGCTGTCGCTGGTGGAACGGGCTGGTGCGCAGCGGCCGGGGCTCCTCCATCGGCTGCAGCGGGTGCCTGATGTCGTAGATCTCGACGAAGTTCTGGCAACCCCGGCCGACCACGTAGTCCGGCGCCAGCTGATGCTGCTCGAACCGGTTGACGTCGCAGGCGTGCAGGTCGAACGACGAGCAGTGCCCGTCGACCAGCCACTCGGCCATCGCCCGGCCGACCCCGGCGGAGTGCGTCACCCACACCGCCTCGGCCACCCAGAAGCCCTTCACCTGTGCGGACTCGCCGAGCAGCGGCATGTCGTCGGTGGTGAAGGAGAACAGGCCGTTGATGCCTTCCTCGATCTTGGCGCCGGCGGTGCCGGGCAGCAGTTCGTTGGTCTCCCGCCACGCTTCGGCGAAGTCCTCGTCGGTGAACGGCTGCACGGAGGGCATGACCGGGGCGTCGTCCACGCTGAGGATCTCGGCGACCCCGACCGGCATCGGTCGGTGCCCGTAGTAGCCGATGGCCAGGGTGTCGAAGTGCTCCCGGTAGTAGAGGTCGGCGTCCTGGTGCCGCAGGATCGGGCGCACCGCCTCCTCGATCTGCCCGGCGAGGGCGGGGACCTGACCGGTCCAGGCCAGCTGGTGCGCCAGCGGCGTCAGCGGCAGTGTCATGCCGACCATCCCGGCTACCTTCGGGCCCCAGATCCCGGCGCAGCACACCACGATCTCGGCGGGCAGCTCGCCGGCGCTGGTCAGCACCGAGGTGACCCGGTCGCCGTCGGTGTGGACGTCGAGCACCTCGGTGCGCTCCAGGACCCGGACGCCCCGCGCGGCGGCCCGCTCCACCTGTGCCTGCACCGCGCGGACCGCCTTGGCCAGCCCGTCGGTCGGCACGTGCAGGCCGCCGAGCACCCGGTCCCGGTCCAGCATCGGGGCCAGCTCCAGGCACCGGTCCGGCCCGACCACCTCGGCGGCCACGCCCCAGGCGCGGTCCCAGCCGGCGCGCCGGTGCAGCTCGGCCAGCCGTGCCTCGGTGGTGGCCACCTCGAGCCCGCCGACCTGCAGGAAACATGGCTCGCCGGCGACGTCCAGCGAGCACAGCTTCTCCACCGTGTAGGTGGCCAGCTCGGTCATCGTCTTCGAGGAGTTCGTCTGGAACACCAGGCCGGGCGCGTGCGAGGACGAGCCGCCGGGTTCCGGCAGTGGGCCCTGATCGACCAGCGTGATGTCGTCCCAGCCTTTCGCCGAGAGCTCGTCGGCGAGCGCGGCCCCGACAACGCCCGCGCCGATGATGACGACCTGGGGGCCGACCATGGAAGTACCTCCGGTGCGCTATCTGCAACAGACGCCATCTGACGCAACGAGAGTCGCCGGTCGGGGAGCGCCGTGTCAAGGGGTGCGTGGCGCGTATCGCCGCCCGGTGGTGACGCCACCCGGTGGCACCAACCGGCCGCTACAGCGTCTCGCGGACGGACTGCTCGAAGTGGTCGACATGGTGCACCGCGAGCTCGCGGGCCAGCACGCCGTCGCCGGCCAGGATCGCCTCGATCATCGGCACGTGGTGCTCGACGTGGTCGACCTCGGGCAGCTGCTCCAGGAACAGGTACCAGATGCGCAGCGACAGGTTGTAGTAGTGATCGAGGGTCGACCCGAGGTACCGGTTGTGCGCGCAGTGGTAGATCGCCCGGTGGATCGCGGTGTCCAGCCGCATGCTGGTCTCCCGGCCGCCGCCGCTGTGCCGGATCTCGGCGATCAGCTCGCGCAGCATCTGCCGGTCGGCCGAGGTGACCCGCTCCGCCGCGCGCTGTGCCGCGTGCCCCTCGAGCTGCCGGCGCACGTCGGCGATGAGCCCGTGGTCGGTGATGTTCACCTCGGTGACGAAGGTGCCCTGCCTCGGGTAGATCGCCACCAGCGTCTCCGACTCGAGCCGCTTGAGCGCATCCCGCAGCGGGGTACGACCGACGCCGAGCTCGGCGGACAGCCGTTCCTCGTTGATCGGCGCACCCGGTGGCAGCCGGAGCGTGACGATCATGTCGCGGACCTCCGCGTACGCCTTGTCGGCGAGCAGTGGGGTCCGACCTGGAAGGAAGTGGTTGACGCCGCCGGTCATGGTTCCTAGCCTAACGTACATCTGAAATATCAGAACGCAGGCAGCGATATTTGACATGAGGAGCCTGATGAGCGCCTTCGACCAGGACCTGGGGAGCTTTGACCCCGAGGTCGCCGCCGCACTGGACGCCGAGCTGGGGCGTCAGCGCGACACCCTGGAGATGATCGCGTCGGAGAACTTCGCGCCGGTCGCGGTGCTCCAGGCGCAAGGTTCGGTGCTCACCAACAAGTACGCCGAGGGGTATCCGGGGCGGCGCTACTACGGCGGCTGCGAGCACGTCGATGTCGTCGAGCAGCTGGCCATCGACCGGCTCAAGGCGCTGTTCGGGGCCGAGCACGCCAACGTGCAGCCGCACTCCGGCGCGCAGGCGAACGCGGCGGTGATGCACGCGCTGCTGCGGCCCGGCGACACGATTCTCGGGCTGGACCTCGCGCACGGCGGCCATCTCTCGCACGGCATGAAGCTGAACTTCTCCGGCCGGCTGTACGACGTCGCCGCCTACCACGTCCGGGCCGAGGACGGCCTGATCGATGCCGACGAGGTGGAACGACTGGCCAAGGAGCACCAGCCGAAGCTGATCCTCGCCGGCTGGTCGGCCTACCCCCGCCAGCTGGACTTCGCGCACTTCCGCCGGGTGGCCGACGAGGTGGGCGCGCACCTGATGGTGGACATGGCGCACTTCGCCGGCCTGGTCGCCGCCGGGCTGCACGAGAACCCGGTGTCCTACGCCGACGTGGTCACCACGACCACGCACAAGACGCTGGGCGGGCCGCGCGGCGGCGCCATCCTGTGCCGCGCCGACCTCGCCAAGAAGATCAACTCGGCGGTGTTCCCAGGGCAGCAGGGCGGACCGCTGGAGCACGTGATCGCGGCCAAGGCGGTGTCCTTCAAGGCGGCGGCGGCCCCGGAGTTCGCGGAGCGCCAGCAGCGCACGCTGGACGGCGCGCGGATCCTCGCCGAGCGACTGCTCGCGGCCGACGTGGCCGAACACGGCATCACGGTGGCCACCGGGGGCACCGACGTGCACCTGGTGCTGGTGGACCTGCGCAACGCCGCGCTGGACGGCCAGCAGGGCGAGGACCGGCTGCACCGGATCGGCATCACCGTCAACCGCAACGCCGTGCCGTTCGACCCGAGGCCGCCGATGGTCAGCTCCGGGCTGCGTATCGGCACCCCGGCGCTGGCCACCCGGGGCTTCGGCACCGAGGACTTCGTCGAGGTGGCCGACATCCTGGCCGAGGCCTTGAAGCCCGGGTACCACGAGGAAGCCCTGCGGGACCGGGTGGACGTGCTGGTCGCCAAGCACCCGCTCTACCCCGGGGTGGCGAACTTCGGGACGCCGGCATGACGGCCGCACTGCCCGAGCAGCCGGACTGGCTGTGGCGAACCCCGGAGCCGAAGCGCTCCTACGACGTGGTCATCGTCGGGGCCGGCGGGCACGGCCTGGCGACCGCGTACTACCTGGCACAGCACCACGGCGTGCGCAACGTGGCGGTGCTGGAGAAGGGCTGGCTGGCCGGCGGCAACATGGCCCGCAACACCACGATCATCCGGTCGAACTACCTCCTGGACGAGAGCGCGGCGATGTACGAGCACGCGCTGAAGCTGTGGGAGGGGCTGCCCGCCGAGCTGGACTACGACTTCCTGTTCAGCCAGCGCGGTGTGCTGAACCTGGCGCACACCCTGCAGGACGTGCGGGACAGCATGCGCCGGGTCTACGCCAACCGGCTGAACGGTGTCGACGGCGAGTGGCTGGACGCCGCCGAGGCGCAGAAGGTCTGCCCGATCCTCAACGTGTCGCCGGACGTCCGGTACCCGGTACTCGGCGGCACCTGGCAGCCCAGGGCCGGCATCGCCAAGCACGACCACGTGGCCTGGGCGTTCGCCCGGCGCAGCGACGAGCTGGGCGTCGACCTGATCCAGGGCTGCGAGGTCACCGGCTTCCTGCGCGATGGCGACCGGGTCACCGGGGTGCAGACGAACCTCGGCCCGATCCACGCCGGCCGGGTCGGCATGGCGGCGGCTGGGCACTCCAGCGTGCTGGCCGACACCGTCGGGGTCCGGCTGCCGATCCAGAGCCACCCGCTGCAGGCGCTGGTCTCCGAGCTGCTCGAGCCGGTGCACCCCACCGTGGTCATGTCCAACCACGTGCACGTCTACGTCAGCCAGGCACACAAGGGCGAACTGGTGATGGGGGCGGGGATCGACACCTACAACTCCTACGGGCAGCGCGGCTCGGTGCACGTCATCGAGGATCAGATGGCCGCCGCCCTGGAGCTGTTCCCGATCTTCGGCCGGGCCCACCTGATCCGGAGCTGGGGCGGCGTCGTGGACGTCACCCCGGATGCGTCGCCGATCATCGGACCGACGCCGCTGGAGAACCTGTTCATCAACTGCGGCTGGGGGACCGGCGGCTTCAAGGCCACCCCGGCCGTCGGATGGACGTTCGCCCACCTGCTGGCCACCGGCACGCCGGACGCGCTCGCCGCGCCGTTCGGGCTGGACCGCTTCGTCTCCGGCGCACTGATCGACGAGCACGGCGCCGCCGCCGTCGCGCACTGACCCGGCCACGGCCGACTAGGAGCTACCGATGTTGTTGATCAGCTGCCCGTGGTGCGGGCCGCGTGAGGAGACCGAGTTCCACTACGGCGGGCAGGCGCACGTCGCCTACCCGGCCAACCCGCTGGAGCTCGATGACGCCACCTGGGCGGAGTACCTGTTCGTCCGGGACAACACCAAGGGCCCGTACGCCGAGCGCTGGGTGCACAGCGCCGGCTGCCGCCGCTGGTTCAACGTCGTGCGGGACACGGTGACCAGCGAGATCCTCGCCGTGTACCGCGCCGGCGAGCAGCGGCCGGTGACCGCATGAGCGAGTTCACGAGCGAATCATCGGCGCCGAGCGAGTTCACGAGCGAATCATCGGCGCCGAGCGGGCCGACCCAGCCGACCCAGCCGAACCGGTTGCCCACCGGCGGGCGCATCGACCGGTCGGTCACGCTGCGGGCCACCGTCGACGGCGTCGAGCTGACCGGGCACCCCGGCGACACGGTGGCCTCGGCGCTGATCGCCAACGGGCGGCTCCAGGTTGCCCCGTCGATCTACCGGCGGCGGCCGAGGGGCATCCTCGCGGCCGGGGTCGAGGAGCCCAACGCGCTGATCCAGCTGTCCGGGGGCCGCCCGGGCGACAGTGCCGAGCCGATGTTGCCGGCCACCGCGGTAGAGCTGTTCGACGGGCTGTCCGCCGGGACGCTGTCCGGTGTCGGGCGCCTCGACCCCGGTCCGGACGAGGCGTTGCACGACAAGAAGTTCGTGCACACCGACGTGCTGGTGATCGGTGCCGGCCCGGCCGGGCTGGCCGCGGCGCTGGCCGCCTCCGCCGGTGGCGCCCGGGTGCTGCTGGCGGACGAACAGCCCGAGCTCGGCGGCCAACTGCTCACCGACATCGACACCGACACCGACCCCGCCCTGACGGACTGGGTGGCCACCGCGGCTGCCGAGCTCGCCGCCCGGCCGGAGGTGCGGGTACTGCGGCGGACCACCGCGTTCAGCTTCTCGGACAACTACGTGCTGCTCGCCGAGCGCCGTACCGACCACCTCGGCGCGGCGGCCCCCTCGGGGGTGTCCCGGCAGCGGCTGTGGCACGTGCGGGCGAAGCGGGTGGTGCTTGCGGCCGGGGCGCACGAGCGGCCGATGGTGTTCGCGGACAACGACCGGCCGGGCATCATGCTGGCCGGCGCGGTGCGCACCTACCTGAACCGCTACGCCGTGCTGCCCGGCCACCGCGCCGTGCTGCTCACCACCAACGACAGCGCCTACGCGGCCGCGCTGGACCTGCGCGCCGCCGGCGCCGAGGTGCCCGCGCTGGTGGACACCCGCCCGTCGCCCCCGGCCGACCTGGTCGAGAAGGCCCGGGCGGCGGGTATCGAGGTGATCCCCGGCGCGCTGGTCACCGGTACCGAGGGCGTCGAGCGCATCACCGCCGTGCGGCTGGAGTCCGTGCAAGGGGACAAGGGCCGGCGGCTGGACTGCGACCTGCTCGCCGTCTCCGGCGGCTGGAACCCGGTCGTGCACCTGTTCAGCCAGGCCAGGGGCACGCTTGCCTGGGACGATCAGCGCGCCGCGTTCGTGCCGGCCGGCGAGGTCGCCGGACTGCGGGTGGCCGGCGCCGCGAACGGCACCGCCGACCTGCCCGGCTGCCTGGCCGAGGGCGCGAACGCCGGCCTCGAGGCCGCGGCCGACTCCGGCTACCCGGGCGCGCTGCCCACGCTGCCCACCGTGCCCGCCCGCCGGACTACCCCGGACCGCCCGGTATGGGTGGTACCCGGGCCCGCCGGCGAACCGGGGGAATGGCGGGACCACTTCGTGGACCTGCAGCGCGACGCCACGGTGGCCGACGTCCGGCGGGCCACCGGCGCCGGCATGCGCTCCGTCGAGCACGTCAAGCGCTACACGACCATCGGCACCGGGCAGGACCAGGGCCGTACCTCGGGTGTGCTGGCCAACGGGGTGATCGCGGCCGCGCTGGGGCTCGCGTCACCGGGTGAGCTGGGCACCACGACGTTCCGCGCGCCCTACACCCCGGTCTCGTTCGCACTGATGGCCGGGCGCAACCGCGGCCAGCTGCACGACCCGGTGCGCACCACGGCGGTCCACAGCTGGCACGTGGCCGCCGGCGCCGAGTTCGAGAACGTGGGCCAGTGGAAGCGGCCCTGGTTCTACCCGCGCGACGGCGAGGACCAGCACGCGGCGGTGCTGCGCGAGTGCCGGGCCGCGCGCACCGGGGTCGGCATGATGGACGCCACCACCCTCGGCAAGATCGACGTCGTCGGCCGCGACGCGGGGGAGTTCCTGAACCGGATCTACACCAACGCGTTCGCGAAGTTGAAGGTCGGATCGGCGCGCTACGGGTTGATGTGCAAGGCCGACGGCATGGTGTTCGACGACGGCGTCACCATCCGACTCGCCGACGACCACTACTACCTCACCACCACCACCGGTAACGCGGCCGCCGTGCTGGACTGGCTGGAGGAGTGGTCGCAGACCGAGTGGCCGGAGCTGGACGTCACGTTCACCTCGGTCACCGAGCAGTGGGTGACCATCGCGGTGGTGGGCCCGCTGTCGCGGTCCGTGGTGGCCGCGGTGGCTCCGGAGCTGGACTGCTCGGCCGAGCAGTTCCCGTTCATGACGGTGCGGGACGCGGCGCTGAGCTGTGCCGATTCGACCGGGGGGATCCCGGCCCGGATCGCCCGGGTGTCGTTCTCCGGCGAGCTGGCCTACGAGATCAACGTGGCGAGCTGGCACGGACTGGCCACCTGGGAGGCGGTGTTCGCGGCCGGTCAGCCGCACGGCATCACCCCGTACGGCACCGAGACGATGCACGTGCTGCGCGCGGAGAAGGGGTTCCCGATCGTCGGGCAGGACACCGACGGCACGGTCACCCCGGAGGACCTGGGCATGAGCTGGATCGTCTCCACCCGCAAGGACTTCGTCGGCCGCCGCTCGCTGGGCCGGCCGGACACCGCGCGCACCGACCGCAAGCACCTGGTCGGACTGCTGCCGGTTGACCCCGGGACGCTGCTGCCGGAGGGGGTGCAGCTGGTGGCCGAGGGGGTGCCGATCACCCCGGAGGTCGGCCCGGTGCCGATGCTCGGGCACGTCACGTCGAGCTATCACAGCGCCGCACTGGAGCGCACGTTCGCGCTGGCGTTGATCAAGAACGGTCGGCACCGGATCGGCGAGACCGTGCTGGCCCCGCTGGGCGACCGCACGATCGCCGCGACCGTCACCGAACCGGTGTTCTACGACAGGGAGGGAGCCCGCCGTGACGGTTGAGCAGGCAGTTGGACAGGAAGTTCGGCTGGCGGTTGGGTTGACACTGCCCGAACTACGCAACAGCCCGCTCGGTGGCTGGCGGGCCGGCTCACCGGACCGCGTGCTGCTCGCCGAGGTGCCGTTCCTGGCCATGGTGAACCTGCGGGTCGACCCGGCCGGGCCGGTGGCCGGGCGGATCGCCGCGCTGCTGGGTGTCGAGCTGCCCACCGAGCCGAACACGGTGGTCAGCTCGCCGGCCTGGTCGGTGCTCTGGCTGGGGCCGGACGAGTGGCTGGTGGTGGGGCCGGACGGGGCGGCGCCGGGTCTGGTCGAGCTGCTGCGCGGGCTGCTGGCCGGCCAGCGCGGGTCGGCGGTCGACCTCTCGGCCAACCGGACCACGATCTCGCTGACCGGCCCGTGCGCCCGGGACCTGCTGGAGCAGGGCTGCCCGCTGGACCTGCACCCCCGGGTGTTCGGTCCGGGGCGGTGCGTACAGACGATCCTGGCCAGGACACAGGTGGTGATCTGGCGCTCAGCACAGGGCGCCGCCGGCATAGACGGCGTCGATGGCGGAGCAGAGGGCGAGCCGGGGGAGACCTTCCGGCTGCTGGTGCGGGGCTCCTTCGCCGGTTACCTGGCCGCCTGGCTGACCGACGCCGCGGGGGAGTACTGGAACCGGTGATCAGCGTCTTCGACCTGTTCTCCATCGGCATCGGCCCGTCGTCCTCGCACACGGTCGGCCCGATGCGCGCCGCGCTGCGGTTCGTCGAGCGGCTGGCCGCCGACGGGCAGCTGGACTCGGTCGCCCAGGTGCGGTGCGAGCTGTTCGGCTCACTCGGCGCCACCGGCCACGGGCACGGCTCACCAGCGGCGGTCCTACTCGGGCTGGCGGGGGAACGGCCGGAGACGGTGGACACCGACCGGGCACCGGAGCAGGTACAGGCCATCCGCGACAGCGGCCGGCTCCGGTTGGCGGGCGGGCGCGAGGTCGCGTTCAACGAGTCGGAAGACCTCGTGCTGCACCGGCGGCGCACGCTGCCGCTGCACCCGAACGGCATGCTGTTCCAGGCCCGTGCCGGTGGCGGCGAGCTGGTGGCCGAGCGCACCTACTACTCGGTGGGCGGCGGTTTCGTGCTGGACGACCCGGCGGGGCAGCCGGCCCGGATCGTGCCGGACACCGCCCCGGTGGCCCACCCGTTCCGTACCGCGGCCGATCTGCTGCTGCACTGCTCCGACACCGGGCTGCCGGTGAGTGGCGTGATGCTCGCCAACGAGCTGTCCCGACGCACCGAGGCGCAGGTCCGGGACGAGCTGCTGCGGATCTGGCAGGTCATGCGGGCCTGCGTGGCGCGCGGCTGCGCCCGGGGCGGCGTGATGCCCGGTGGGCTGCGGGTCCGCCGGCGGGCGGCGGACCTGTACCAGCGACTGGTGACCGAGGGCGGCAGCGCCGACCCGCTGCAGGTGATGGACTGGGTGTCGCTGTACGCGCTCGCGGTGAACGAGGAGAACGCCTCCGGTGGCCGGGTGGTCACCGCCCCGACCAACGGCGCCGCCGGCATCGTGCCGGCGGTCCTGCACTACTACGTGCGCTTCGTGCCCGGTGCCAACGACGACGGGGTGGTGCGGTTCCTGCTCACCGCCGGCGCGATCGGGACGATCTACAAGGAGGGCGCGTCGATCTCCGGGGCCGAGGTCGGCTGCCAGGGCGAGGTGGGCTCGGCGTGCTCGATGGCGGCCGGCGCACTGTGCGAGGTTCTCGGGGGCAGCGCACGCCAGGTGGAGAACGCGGCCGAGATCGGCATGGAGCACAACCTGGGGCTGACCTGCGACCCGGTCGGCGGGCTGGTACAGATCCCGTGCATCGAGCGCAATGCGATGGGCTCGATCAAGGCGATCAATGCGGCCCGAATGGCACTGCGCGGTGACGGCACGCATGTGGTGAGCCTCGACAAAGTGATCAAGACGATGCGGGAGACCGGCGCGGATATGAAGGTCAAGTACAAGGAGACCTCGCGCGGCGGTCTCGCGGTGAACGTCATCGAGTGCTGAGCTCCCGCTGTTGCGCACTCCCGTCTCGCCGCGTGCGAGCCGGGCAGTGGGAATCTGGCCGGTTGATGCTGGACGAGTTGGCGGTCGAGCGGGGAGCGCGCGGATGCACGTCAGCGAGGCACCGGTGATCAACGGGACCTGAGGGCTGTTTTTGCCACGCGTAAACAGCCCTCATGTCCCGTTGATCATGAAGTTCGCCGTCGGTGAACGCCGGTCGGTGAACGCGGCGGTGGTGAGCGCGGCGGTTAGGCGGCGAGCTGCGTGGCGACCCACTCGTGGAAGGCGCTGATGTGGTGCTCGCTGGGCACCAGGACACCACCGTCGGCGTACATCCGCGACGTCATGGACAGCTGGCAGCGCTCGCAGGCGTCGAAGTCCTGCTGGTTGACCCGGTGGAACAGCTCGACGGAGTTGGACACGTCCGCGCCACCGGCCACCACCTCCGGGGCGTAGAGCCAGTCGCACTCGACGATCGTGCGGTCCGGCGCCAGCGGGTACATCCGGTGGAAGATCACGTGGTCCGGCACCAGGTTGATGAAGACCTGCGGATTCACCGTGATCGCGTAGTAGCGGCGGTCGTGGGACTCGTCCACCGTGTTCAGCCTCGGGAAGCTCGCGCTGCCGTCGAGTGTGAACCCCTGCACGTCCTCGCCGAACTCCGCGCCGTGCCCGACGTAGTACTGGGCCGCGTAGCCGTCGGCGAACTCGGGCAGCACCTCGGTCAGCTCGGGGTGGATGGTCGCGCAGTGGTAGCACTCCATGAAGTTCTCCACGATGAGCTTCCAGTTCGCCTTGACGTCGTAGACGATCCGCCGCCCGAGTACCAGCTCGTCGACCCGCCAGTCGTCGATGACGCTCTCGCCGCCGAGGCGGTCGGCCACCGAGCCCATCACGGTCTGCTCGAAGCTCGGCGGCTCCGGCGCCAGGCAGACCCATGCGGTGCCCAGCCACTCGCGCAGGTGCACCCGGCGCATGCCGTACTCGGTGCGGTCCACGTCGGCCATCGAGTCCAGGTTCGGCGCCGCGATCAGCTTGCCGTCCAGCCCGTAGGTCCAGGCGTGGTACGGGCAGCGGACCGCGTTCCGCACGGTGCCGGCCGGCTCGGTGCACAGCCGCGCGCCGCGGTGGCGGCACACGTTGAGGAATGCGCCCAGCTTGCCGCGGCGGTCCCGCACGAGCAGTACGTTCTCCCGACCGACCTGCACGGTCCGGAAGGCGCCGGCCGTGGGCATGTCGGCCGTGCGGGCGGCGGCGAACCAGGTGACTTCGAAGATGCGGGCCTGCTCGAGGTCGAACATTCCCGGGTCGGCGTAGTGCTCACCGGGCGGCGTGGCGACCAGGCTGGCCGGCAGCGCCGGCCCGCTGCTGGTCGGAACGGTGCTGGCCGGCAACGCGGGTCCGGTTCCGGCCGGAACGGTACTGGTCGGAACGGTGCTGGCCGGCAGTGCGGGAACGGTACTGGTCGGAACGGTACTGGTCGGAACGGTGCCGGTCGCTACCGTGGCGGTGGGCACGGCCTGGGTCGGCGGAGTCGCGGTGGTGTCCACGACGCTGGTGGGCAGCGCGGTGTTGGTGTCCACAAGGCCCCCTCTGGGCTGACGGGTGGTACGCGGGAAGGGACTTTCCGGCCCCGCTGAGCTCAGGGCCGGGCGGGTGCGGTCAGACGGGTGCGGTGGCCCGGCCGGCCAGGTCGCGCCGCCAGCGGCCGAACGGTCGCGGGCGGTTCATCGCGAACACGGCCACCGGCTCGCCATTGCGCCGGTACACGGCCAGGAAGTTGCGGGCCTCGACGTCGCCCTCGACGATCTCGACCTGGTCACCGTCGACCCGGTGCCCGGCGAACTGCAGCCGCGAGTCGTACTGGTCGGACCAGAAGTAGGGCACCTCGTGGTCCGGCGACGGCGCCCCGGGCCGGCCGAGCAGGGTGGCCGCGGCGGTGGCGGGCTGCTTGAGCGCATTGGTCCAGTGCTCCAGCCGCAGTCCGCCGCCGGCGTAGCGGCGGTACGGCGACGCGCAGTCGCCGACCGCCAGCACCCCTGCCACATCGGTGGCGCAGTGCGCATCGGTGCGCACGCCGCCGCCCACCGGGTCGATGGCCAGGCCGGAACCGGCGAGCCAGTCCACACACGGCGTCGCCCCGATGCCGACCACGACGACGTCCGCCGGCAGCTCGCGGCCGTCGACAAGGCGGACCGCCCGGACGCGACCGTCGCCGAGTACCCGCTCGACGCCGACGCCGGTGAGCAGCCGCACCCCGTTGTCGGCGTGCAACCCGGCGCAGACCCGGCCGATGTCGGCGCCGAGCGGCCCGGCCAACGGGGTGGCCAGCGCCTCCACCACGACGACATCGACGCCGAGGGCGCGCGCGGTGGAGGCGATCTCGGCGCCGATGAAGCCGCCACCGATGAGCACCAGCCGGGCACCGGGCACCAGTTCGGCGCGCAGCGCGGTGGCGTCGTCCACGGTCCGCACGGTGTGTACGCCGGCCGGCGTCGGGCCGGGCAGCCGCCGGGCACGTGCCCCGGTGGCGATCACCACGGCGTCCGACACCAGCCGCTCGCCGCCGGCCAGCAGGACCGCCCGCCCGGCGGTGTCCAGCCCGACAGCCGTGCACCCGAGCCGCCAGTCCACCTCGAGCGCGTCGTCCGCGCTGGTGAGCAGGTCCAACTCCGCGCGCTCGGCCGTGCCCGCCAGGTAGTCCTTGGACAGCGGCGGCCGGTCGTACGGCGGGTGCGGCTCGTCGCCGACCAGGGTGAGCCGCCCGTCGAAACCCTGTTCACGCAGCGCCCTGGCGGTGGACACCCCGGCCAGCGAGGCCCCCACGACGGTGACCGAGGTGGTCACGCGACCTCTTCCTCCGGGAGCGACTCGACGGTGGCAGGTACCGAGGTGGGGACCTGCAGGTACACCATGCCGTCCACCACGACGACCCGGTGGGTGCGCACCGGCACCTTCGCCGGCGGGCCGTCCGGCAGGCCGGTCCGCAGGTCGAAGCAGGCGGAGTGCAGCGGGCACTCGACCTTGCAGCCGTCCAGCCAGCCGTCGGCCAGGGACGCCTTCTGGTGGGTGCAGGTGTCGTCGATCGCGTACACCGTGCTGTCCGCACCGTCCGAGTCCTCGGCGGCGACCCTGAACACCGCGATCGGGACGTCGGCCTCCACCCGGATCGCCTCACCGATCGGGATGTCGGCGAGCGCGCCCACAGGGATCATCGCGCAACCTCTGTTCCGTAATAGACAACAGTCTGTGTTATGTGAAACAGGATGCCCGGATGGGGTGACCGCAGTCAATGTCCAGAGAGACGCCGATGCGTCTGATGTTTAGGGTTGCGTTATGGACAACAGGCGTTCAGGCAAGCGGGGAGACTCGGAAGGGTCGACGACGCAGGTCCAGTCGGTGGACCGAGCGCTGACCATCCTCGAGTATCTCGCTGAACACGGCAGCTCCGGCGTGACAGAGATAGCCAAGAGCCTGGACGTCCACAAGTCGACCGCTTTTCGGCTGGTAGTTGCTCTGGAGAACCGCCAGTTGGTGGAGCAGGTCGAGGAGCGCGGGAAGTACCGGTTGGGCTTCGGCCTGATCCGGCTGGCCGGCGCCACCAGCGCCCAGCTGGACCTGACCAAGATCGGTCGCCCGGTGTGCGTGCGGCTGGCCGGCGAGTTCGGCGAGACGGTGAACATTGCTGTGCTGGACTCAGGTTCGGCCATCAATATCTTCCAGGAACACGGCAGCACGGTCGTGACCACCCGCAACTGGGTCGGCAAGCGCACCCCGTTGCACGCCACCTCCAGCGGGAAGGTACTGCTCGCCTACGCCGACGATGGGACGGTCACGGAGGTGCTCGATGCGGGCCTCGAACGGTTCACCGACTACACCGTCACCGACCCGGGCGTGCTGCGCGAGGAGTTGGCCGGGGTGCGTGGGCGGGACTGGGCCAGCTGCAGCCAGGAGCTGGAGGTCGGCCTGAACTCGGTGGCCGCCCCGGTGTTCAGCGGCGACGGCGAGATGATCGCGGCGGTGAGCGTGTCCGGCCCGTCCTACCGACTCACCACGGACGACTTCCCCTCGCTGGCCGAGCGACTGTTGGCCGGAGCCGACGAGATCAGCGTCCGGCTCGGCTTCTTCCCCCACCGCTGACCGACCGCCGGCGGGCGCTACTGCGTCATTCGGGGTCATTCAGGGGTCTTTCGCGGGGGGGTCGATTTTTCCGGCGAGGGAGACGAAGCTCACCTCTTGACGGATCGCGCCAGGTACATCACAGTTCCACTTTGTTGCACATATCACGATGCGTTGTACCACTTGCAACACAATTCCCCCGTTCGAAGGGAGCGTCGTGCCGAGCCTGTTCATCGACGGGACGTGGACCAGCGGCCACGCCGCGCGGCGCGACGATGTGATCAACCCGTTCGACCAGAGCGTGGTCCAGGCCGTCGACCTGGCCGACGCCGAGGACGTGGGCGCCGCCGTCGCCGCTGCCAAGGCCGCGTTCGCCGGCGAGTGGTTCCGCACTCCCGCGGCGGAGCGCAAGGCACTGCTGCTGCGGGTGGCCGACCTGCTGACCAGGGACAAGGACGAGATCGCCCGCATCGAGACGCTGGACACCGGCAAGACGCTGGTGGAGAGCAAGCTCGACATCGACGACGTCACCGCGGTCTTCCGCTACTACGCGGGGATGGCCGACCAGGACCCCGGGCGCATCGTGGACACCGGCATGGCCAACGTCCTGAGCCGGGTGGTCTACGAGCCGGTCGGGGTCTGCGCGCTGATCACCCCGTGGAACTACCCGCTGCTGCAACTGTCCTGGAAGGTGGCGCCGGCGTTGGCCGCCGGCAATACCGTGGTGATCAAACCCAGCGAGGTCACCCCGCTCAGCTCGATCAAGCTGGTCCAGCTGATCGAGGAGGCCGGCGCTCCGCGCGGTGTGGTCAACCTGGTGCTCGGCGACGGCCCGAGCGTCGGCGCCCCGCTGGTGTCGCACCCCGACGTCGACCTGGTGTCGTTCACGGGCGGTCTCTCGACCGGCCAGTCGATCATCCGGGCCAGCGCGGACACGGTGAAGAAGGTCGCCGTGGAGCTCGGCGGCAAGAACCCCAACATCGTCTTCGCGGACGCCGACCTGGAGACCGCGATCGACTACGCGCTCACCGCGGTGTTCCTGCACTCCGGCCAGGTCTGCTCGGCCGGCGCCCGGCTGATCGTGGCCGACTCGCTGCACGACGAGTTCGTCGCGGAGGTGGGCCGCCGCGCGGAGCTGATCCGGCTGGGCAACGGGCTGGACCCGGCGTCGGAGTCCGGGCCGCTGGTCTCGGCCGCGCACCGGGCGAAGATCGAGGCCTATGTGGCGTCGGCGCAGCAGGAGGGTGCCCGGCTGGTCGCCGGTGGGCACCGCCCGGACGACCCGGCGCTGGACAAGGGCTTCTTCTACCGCCCGACCCTGTTCGCCGACTGCCACCGCGGGATGAAGGTGATCCGCGAGGAGACCTTCGGCCCGATTCTCACCGTCGAGCGGTTCAGCGACGAGGCGGAGGCCATCGAGCTGGGCAACGACACCGACTACGGCCTGGCCGGCGCGGTGTGGACCAGCGACATGGGCACGGCACAACGGGTCTCCGCCGCGCTGCGGCACGGCACCGTGTGGATCAACGACTACCACCCCTACGTGCCCCAGGCCGAGTGGGGCGGGTTCAAGCGCTCCGGCAACGGCCGGGAGCTCGGACCGACCGGACTGGCCGAGTACCGCGAGGCCAAGCACATCTGGCACAACACCGCGCCCGCGCCGCTGAGGTGGTTCAAGGGCTGAGCTCGAGTTGGACGTACTCGGGCAGGACAGGCTCGAGTAGGACACGGAGGTTTACCCATGACCGCGACACAGGACGGGTCGGGCTCGGCTGGGGCGGGACCTGGCGGGGCGAACGGTGACGGGGCGGACCACGGGCTGGCCGAGTTCGGCTACAGCCAGTCGTTGGACCGCTCGATCGGCAAGTTCGCCAGTTTCGCGGCGGGGATCAGCTACATCTCGATCCTCACCGGTACGTTCCAGCTCTTCTACTTCGGACTCGGCCTCGGCGGGCCGGCCTACTGGTGGTCGTGGCCGATGG
>DASYLM010000095.1:0-10628 GCA_036009565.1 Pseudonocardia sp.
GGCGGTCGGCGCGATACAGTCCACGCTGTTCTTCCGGGCCGGCCTGGCACCGAGGCGCCTCGCCGAGCTGCTGGACGGCCTGGCGCACGGCTGCCTCGGCGTCGCCTCCGCCACTAGTGAACCGTCAATCACTAGAACAAGCCACCCGGCCCGCACAGACCGGGCGTAGGTCGCACAGACGGTGCAGCGTCTGTGCGGCACGTACACCGTCTGTGCGAGCCACGACCCGCGAGCCACGATCCGCGAGCCACGACCCGCGTGATCAGGCGCGGGCGCCGATCGAGTCCGTACCCAGCGCGTCGGTGCTGAGCGCGCCCAGCCTGTCGACGCCGAGCCCGCGCAGGTACGCGATCACCTCGGTGGCGTTGCTGGTGCGGATCCCGAGGTAGCCGTCCGGCCTGATCAGCACCAGCTCACCGGCCGAGGCGCCGTAGGCCCGCGCGGCGTGCCCGGCGTTGTCGAGCACGTCCGACCCGATGCCGACGACGCGGACCGGGCCGGTGGGCTGCTCGGGCCGCACGTCAAAGCCGAGCAACGTCCAGTGCGGCCCGCGCAGCAGGTCGAACAGCCGGACCGGCCGGCCGGCCACCGTCACGCACGGCGCGTCCGGAGCGCGGTCGCCGGCCACCGGGCCCTCGGCCTGACCGGCTGCCTGACCAGCCACCAGGCCCTCGGCCTGACCAGCCACCACGCCGGCCGCCCGGCCAGCCGCCTGGTCAGCCACCACGCCGGCCGCCTGGCCAGCCACCACGCCGGCCGCGGCAGCACCGACGCCCCCCGCGCCAACGGCAACCGGCGCCAGCGGGCCGCCCCGGTAACTGAGTCCCAGTTGCAGCGTCTCCTTGCCCGCCTCGCCGCGGCTACCGAGCGGGACCCGCAACAGCCGACTGGACAGCCCGAGCACACCGGCCGCCACCGGCAGCCGTTCGGCCTCGTAGCTGTCCAGCAGCGCCGGGTCCGCGCCGGCCAGCACGTGGGCCAGCTTCCAGCCGAGGTTCGCCGCGTCCTGGATACCGGTGTTCATGCCCTGCCCACCGGCCGGCGAGTGCACGTGCGCGGCGTCGCCGGCCAGGAACACCCGCCCGACCCGGTACCGGTCCACCATCCGGACGTTGAGCCGCCAGCGGGACAGCCAGCTCGCCCCGCGCAAGCGCACCCTGCCGGTACCGACCGCCTCGTCGACAACGGCCTGGAACGCCTCCAGCGACGGCTCGACCGGATCACCGGGCAGCAGCGGCGCCTGGAACTGGAAGGCGTCCGTCGCCGGCAGCGGGCACAGCGCGAGCATCCGACCGGTGGCCCCCAGGAACATGTGCCAGTGGTCGCGGTCCAGCCCGTCCAGCATCACGTCGCCGAGCAGCATCCGCACGTCCTCGTCGGTCTCGCCGAGGAAGGACACACCGAGCTGCTCCCGGATCACGCTGGACCCGCCGTCGCAGCCGATCACGTAGCTCGCCGCGAGCCGGGACCCGTCGGCCAGCTCCACCGACACGACCTCGGGGGACTGCGCCAGCCCGACCACCTCGGTGCCCCACTCCACCTCGACGCCGTGGCCGGTGAGCAGCTCGCGCAGCGTCTCCTCGACCCGCCACTGCGGGATCACCATGGTGCGGGCGTACGGGCTGTCCGGGGTCGGCTCGACGCCGGGGTGCGGGTCGACGTCCTGGTGGGTGCCGTCGGCGGCGTGCCGCCGGATCGGCAGCCGGAACCGGCCGGTCGCGAGCAGCCGCCCGCTCACCCCCAGGCCGTCCAGGATCTCCAGCGTCCTGGGCTGCAGGCCCTTGCCCCGGGACCCGCCGGCCGGCCCCGCCGCGGCGTCCACCACCCGGACCCGGGCGCCCCAGCGAGCCAGCTGACCCGCCGCCATCAGCCCGGTCGGCCCGGCCCCGACCACCAGTACGTCCCCATCGCTCATGATGTCAGGCTATCAATAATGAGATCTAGTATCAAATACTACTGCGTCTCATTCGAGTCGGAGCGTCATACTGAGCCGCATGAGCACTCTGCGCGAACGGAAGAAGGCGCGCACCCGGGCCGATCTGCAGCGGCACGCCCTGCGCCTGTTCCGCGACCAGGGCTACGCGGGCACCACCGTGGAAGAGATCGCCGCCGCCGCCGAGGTCTCCCGGGCCACCTTCTTCCGGTACTTCCCGAGCAAGGAGGACGTGGTCCGCTACGACGACGTGGACGCGGTGCGGGACGCCGTGTTCGCCGCCCAGCCGGCCGGCACCCCGCTGCTGGTCGCGCTGCGCACGGCCCTGCGCACCACGTTCGACCAGCTCGGGCCGGAGAGGCGCGAGCTCGAGGAGCTCCGGATGGAGATCGCCCGCACGGTGCCGGAGCTGCGCGACCGCAGCCAGTTCACCGTGGCGCACGCCGCCGAGCAGGTCGCCAGGTCCACCGGCCGCGACCCGTCCGACTTCGACGTACAGCTGTGCGCCGGGGTGATCCTGGGGGCCCGGCTCGCCGCCCAGTCACTGTCCGACCGGAACCCCGGACTCAGCTTCCTGGAAGCGATGGACGCCGCCCTCGCCCGTCTGGAGACCGGCGTGCCACTGGCCGGCGAGCCGATCGTGCACCGGGCCTGACCAGCGCCGCCTCCGGCCGACTCCTCAGCTCTTGCCGCCGCCCTGCTCGGCGGCCAACACCGCGGCGCCGACGATCCCCGCGTTGTTGAGCAGCTTCGCCGGCACCAACTCGGTCCGCACGTCGATCAGGTGCAGCCACTTGTCGGCCTGCTTGCTCACCCCGCCGCCGACCACGATCAGGTCCGGCCAGAACAGGGCCTCCAGGTGCTGGAAGTACCGGGTCAGCCGGGCCGCCCAGTCGTCCCAGGACAGCTCTTCGCGTACGCGGGCGGAGTCGGCGGCCCGGGACTCGGCGTCGCACCCGTCGATCTCCACGTGACCGAGCTCGGTGTTCGGCACCAGCCGACCGTCCACCACCAGCGCCGAGCCGATCCCGGTGCCCAGAGTGGACACCAGCACCACGCCGTCCTGGTCCTTGGCCGCGCCGAACCGCACCTCGGCCAGCCCGGCGGCGTCCGCGTCGTTCACCACGAGCACGTCCCGCCCGGTGACCTTGCCCAGCAGCTTGTGCGCGTCGGTGCCGATCCACGCGGGGTCGACGTTGGCCGCCGTGCGCACCAGACCGTGCTGCACCACGGCCGGGAAGGTGCAGCCGAACACGCCGTCCCACTTGAAGTGGTCGAGCACCTCGCGCACCGTCGCCGCCACCGCCTCCGGAGTGGCCGGCTGCGGGGTCGGCACCCGGAACCGGTCCTCCGCGAGCTTGCCGCGGCGCAGGTCGACCGGCGCACCCTTGATGCCGGTACCGCCGATGTCCACTCCGAAGCCGTGCTTGCCCATGCGCGGCAGCCTACGTCCAGGACACCGCTGCCCGGGCCGCCGGACGGCGCCGCCGCGTAAGGTCAACGAAGAGGTGACGCCCGCCGGGTCAGCGCAGGGCGACGGTGCCCTTGCCGAGCACCACTACGCCGCCGTCGGACACGTGGTAGCTCTCGCGGTCGCGGTCCAGGTCGACGCCGAGGTGCGCGCCCGCCGGCACCACCACGTTCTTGTCCAGGATGGCCCGGCGGACCACCGCGCCGGCGCCCACCCGCACGCCGTCGGCCAGCACCGACTCCTGCACCACCGCGCCCTGCTCCAGGTACACCCCGGGCGAGAGCACCGAGTGCACCACCTGCGAGCCGGACACGATGCAGCCGGCGCTGACCATCGACTCCTGCGCCGAGCCGCCGTTGACGAACTTGGCCGGCGGCCGCTGCGCGGGCAGCGCGAAGATCGGCCAGTCCGCGTTGTACAGGTTGAAGATCGGGTGGGTGGAGATCAGGTCGCGGTGCGCCTCGTAGTAGGCGTCGATCGTGCCGACGTCGCGCCAGTAGCCGTGGTCCCGCTCGGTCTCGCCGGGCACCACGTTGGCGTTGAAGTCGTACACCGCCGCCAGACCTCGACCCACCAGCTGCGGGACGATGTTGCCGCCCATGTCGTGGCGGGACTCGGCATCGACGGCGTCCCGGTCCAGCGCCTCCCGCAGTGCCTCGGTGGTGAACACGTAGTTGCCCATGGACACGTAGGACTCGTCCGGCGAGTCCGGCAGCCCCGGCGGGTCGGCCGGCTTCTCCAGGAACTCCGAGATCGTGGTGCCGTCCTCGGTGTGGATCACGCCGAACGCGCTGGCCTCGGACCGCTTCACCCGGATGCCGGCCACGGTCACCCCGGCGCCGGACTCGATGTGCTGGTCGATCATCTGCGACGGGTCCATCCGGTACACGTTGTCCGCGCCGAACACGGCGACGATGTCCGGTGACTCGTCGTTGATCAGGTTCAGGCTCTGGTAGATCGCGTCCGCGCTGCCGAGGTACCAGTGCGGGCCCCGGCGCTGCTGGGCCGGCACCGGCGTGACGTAGCCGCCGGTCAGCGAGGCCAGCCGCCAGGCGGTGGAGATGTGCCGGTCCAGCGAGTGCGACTTGTACTGGGTGAGCACGGCGATCTTGTGCACCCCGCCGTTGACCAGGTTGGAGAGCACGAAGTCGATCATCCGGTGTACCCCGCCGAACGGCACCGCCGGCTTGGCCCGGTCCAGGGTGAGCGGCATCAGCCGCTTGCCCTCACCGCCAGCCAGGACGATCCCGAGCACCCTTGGCCGCTTGGCCATCTGCATTCCCTTCACGCTGGTCGGTCAACGCTGGCTTTCCAGACTCCGGTAGATCGCGACCGTGCGCGCGGCGATCGCCCCCCAGCCGTACTCCTCGACGGCCCGCTTCCGGCCCGCCAACCCCATCGCCCGCGCCCGCTCCGGGTTGTCCAACAGCTCGTTGACGCGCTGCGCGAAGGCGTCCTCGAAACCACGCGGGTCGGCCGCGCTGTAGGGCACCAGCAGACCGGTCACCCCGTTGCGGACCACGTCCGGGATGCCGCCGACGTCGCTGGCCACCACGGCGGTCTCGCAGCCCATCGCCTCCAGGTTCACGATGCCCTGCGGCTCGTACACCGACGGGCAGGCGAACACGGTCGCCCCGGACAGCAGCTGGATCACCTCGTCGCGCGGCAGCATCTGCTGGATCCAGTGCACCCCGTCGCGGCTGGCCTGCAGCTCGTCCACCAGGCCGATGAACTCCTTGGCCAGCTCCGGGGTGTCCGGCTCGCCGGCGCACAGCACCAGCTGCGCCTTCGGGTGGAACTTGGCCGCCGCCCGGACCAGGTGCGGCACGCCCTTCTGCCGGGTCACCCGGCCGACGAACAGCACCGTCGGGCGGTCCGGGTCCAGCCCGTACCTGACCCAGGCGGACCGGTCGTCGGTGTACTGGTAGATCTGCGAGTCGATGCCGTTGGGCACGATCCGCACCTTCTCCGGATCCACCGTCGGATAGACCTTGAGGATGTCCGAGCGCATCCCGTGGCTCACCGCGATGACCGCGTCGGCGTTCTCGATCGCGCTCTTCTCCGCCCAGCAGGACAGCGCGTAACCGCCGCCGAGCTGCTCCACCTTCCACGGCCGCAGCGGCTCCAGCGAGTGCGTGGTGACCACGTGCGGGATGTCGTAGAGCAGTTTTGCCAGGTAGCCGGCCATGTTCGCGTACCAGGTGTGGCTGTGCACCAGCTCCCGGTCGGCCACGGCCGCGGTCATCGACAGGTCGATGGACAGGGTCGCCAGCGCCGGGTTCGCGCCGGCCATCGCGGAGCTCGGGGTGTGCCCGTGCGCCCCCTCACGGTCCTCGCCCCAGCACTGCACGGTCAGGTCGACGAGCGGGCGCAGCTCACGGGACAGGAAGTCCACGTGCACCCCTGCACCGCCGTAGACGTTCGGCGGGTACTCCCTGGTGAGCAGCCCTACCTTCATTTAGGCGTCGCCTCCCAGCGCGGCGGAGACCACGTCCTGGGCCTCCGATTGGATCTGGGCCAGGTGCTCCGGGCCCTGGAAGCTTTCCGCGTACACCTTGTAGACGTCCTCGGTACCGGACGGGCGGGCGGCGAACCAGCCCGATTCGGTGACCACCTTCAGCCCGCCGAGCGACGCGCCGTTGCCGGGCGCGGCGGTCAGCTTCTGGGTGATCGGCTGGCCGGCCAGCTCGGTCGCGGTCACGTCGTCGCCGGAGAGCTTGCCGAGGCGGGCCTTGGCCTCCCGGGTGGTGGCCACGTCGATGCGGGCGTACGACGGCGCGCCGAACCGGTCGGTGAGCTCGGCGTAGTGCTGGCTGGGGCTCAACCCGGTGGTGGCCAGGATCTCCGAGGCCAGCAGCGCCATGATGATGCCGTCCTTGTCGGTGGTCCACACCGTGCCGTCGGACCGCAGGAAGGACGCACCGGCGCTCTCCTCGCCGCCGAAGCCGATGCTCCCGCCCAACAGGCCCGGCACGAACCACTTGAAGCCGACCGGCACCTCCACCAACCGCCGGCCCAGGTCGGTCGCCACCCGGTCGATCATGGACGAGCTGACCGCCGTCTTGCCGATCTCGGCGTCGGCCGGCCAGCCGTTGCGGTGCCGGTACAGGTAGCCGATGGCCACCGCGAGGAAGTGGTTCGGGTTCATCAGGCCGTGGTCGGCGGTGACGATGCCGTGCCGGTCGGAGTCGGCGTCGTTGCCGGTGGCGATCTGGAACTCGTCGCGGCGCGAGACCAGTGACGCCATCGCGTACGGCGACGAGCAGTCCATCCGGATCTTGCCGTCCCAGTCCAGCGTCATGAACCCGAACTGGGGGTCCACCGCCGGGTTCACCACCGTCATGTCCAACTTGTAGCGCTCGGCGATGGCGCCCCAGTAGGCCACCGAGGCGCCGCCGAGCGGGTCGGCCCCGATCCGCACCCCGGCACCGCGGATGGCGTCCAGGTCCACCATCGCCGGCAGGTCCTCGACGTAGGTGGTCAGGAAGTCGTACTGGCGCACCCGCTCGGAGCCGATCGCCCGGTCGAACGGCGTCCGCGACAGGCCTGCCAGCTTCGCCTCGAGCAGCTCGTTGGCCCGGTCGGCGATCCAGCCGGTGGCGTCGGTGTCGGCCGGGCCGCCGTTGGGCGGGTTGTACTTGAAACCGCCGTCCGGCGGCGGGTTGTGCGACGGGGTGACCACCACGCCGTCCGCCAGCGCGGGCGGCCCGGGCGCGTTGAACCGCAGGATCGCGTGCGACACCGCCGGGGTCGGCGTGAACCCCGGGACGCTGCCCGCGCCGGCGTCGACGAGCACGTCCACCCCGTTGGCGGCGAACACCTCGATCGCGGTGCGCCAGGCCGGTTCGGACAGGGCATGGGTGTCGCGGCCGATGAACAGCGGCCCGGTGGTGCCCTGCCCGGCCCGGTACTCGCAGATGGCCTGGCTGGTAGCGGCGATGTGGTCGTCGTTGAAGGTCGCGTTCAGCGAGGAACCGCGGTGCCCCGAGGTACCGAACGCGACCCGCTGCGCGGCCACCGAGGGGTCCGGGTGCTCGTCGTAGTAGGCGCCGATCAGTTTGTCGAGGTCAACGAGGTCCTCGGCAAGCGCCGGTGTGCCGGCGCGCGGATGGACGGCCATCTGTGCCTCCTCTGCGTCGGGAAGGTCCGCCGAGGAGCAGTAGCAGCCAGATCGCCGCTATCCGCTGCCGACGAGCTTCAGCTGGTGTGCCTCGGCCGGCGACCGGCTGCCGTCAGTGTGGCAAGCGTGCCAGGTCCGCGGCTCCTACGATGCCTGCTTCACCACCCAGTTGCGCAATAAGGACCTTGGCGAGCGGCCGGCGGCCGCGCCCGGTGAGCCGTTCCAGGTACGCGTTCTCCACCGGTTCACGCAACAGCTCGCCCGCGTCGGCCACCCCGCCACCGATGACGAACACCGCCGGGTCCAGCGCCGCGGCCAGGTCTGCCATGCCGTAGCCGATCGAGCCGGCGATCACCCGGTAGATCTCCAGCGCTGCCGGGTCGCCCTCCTGGGCCGCCCGGGTGACCTCCGGGCCGGTGATCTTCTCCGGGTCACCGCCGGCCAGTTCGAGCATCCGCTGGGCCAGCGACGGCGAGATGCGGGCGAAGTCCTGCGCGTCCCGGACCAGGGCACGGCCGCTGCCGTACTGCTCCCAGCAGCCCCGGTTGCCACAGCCGCAGCGCAGCCCGCCCTCGATCACCACGTTCATGTGGCCGATCTCGGCCGCGACGCCGAACTCGCCGCGGACCAGCTGACCGCCGATGATGATGCCGCCGCCGATGCCGGTGCCGATGGTGAGCACCACGACGTTCTGCTCACCCTTGGCGGCGCCGAACCGCACCTCCGCCCAGGCCGCGCAGTTCGCGTCGTTCTCCACCACGACCGGCAGCTTCAGCCGCTCCGTCATCTCGGCACCGAGCGGCTCCGCCCGCCACAACAGGTTCGGGGTGAACAGCACCGTGGACCGGTCGGCCGAGACGAAGCCCGGCGCACCCATCCCGACCGCGTCCACCTCGTGCCGCTCACGCAGCTGCCACACCAGGTCGGCGATCGCATCGTTGACCGAGCCGGGTGTGCCGGCCGGCGTGTCCACCCGCAGTTTGTCGATCATCACGCCGTCTTCGTCGACCACGGCGGCCGCCACTTTCGTGCCGCCGATGTCGACTCCGATGACCAGCCCCATCGCCCGTCTCCCTCTGCTCAAGTAACGCCGCTGGCCAGCCGACCCCGCACCCGGATGCGGCGTCAGAGCATGTCCTCGAGCTCCTTGCCCTTGGTCTCTTTCACAAACTTGATCACGAACAGCACCGCAAGGAAAGCGAACAGTGTGTAAATGCCGTAGGCGAAGCCCAGACCGATGTTGGCCAGCGGCGGGAACGTCACCGAGATGATGAAGTTGGCGATCCACTGCGCGGCGGCGGCCACCGCCAGCGCCACGGCCCGGATCTTGTTGTTGAACATCTCGCCCAGCATCACCCAGACCACCGGGCCCCAGGAGCAACCGAAGAACACCACGAACAGGTTGAACGCCACCACCGCGATCGGTCCGGCACCACCCAGGTGCGGCTCTCCGTCGACCACCGGCGCGGTGCCGAAGATGATCGCCAACGTCAGCAGGCAGACGAACTGGCCCGCGGCGCCGACCAACAGCAGGGGCTTGCGGCCGATCCGGTCGACGAGCGCGATGGCGATGACCGTGGTGAGGATGTTGGTCACCGAGGTGATCACGCCGGTGAGCAGCGCGTCCTGCTCGGTGAAACCGACCGACTGCCAGAGCACGGTCGAGTAGTAGAAGACCACGTTGATACCGGTGAACTGCTGGAACACCGACAGCAGGATGCCGACCCAGACGATCGGCAGCAGGCCGCCCCCGGACTTGCGCAGCACCGACATGCCCGCGTGCTCGTCCTTGCCGACCAGCGTCTGGACGATCTCGGCGATCTTCGCCTTGACGTCGCCGCCGACGAACCGGCGCAGCACCGCGCCGGCCGTGACCAGGTCGTTCTTGGCCACCAGGTAGCGCGGCGACTCCGGAATGGTCAGTGCCAGCACGCCGTAGACCAGCGCCGGGACGGCCAGCGAGATGAACATCCAGCGCCAGGTGGCGATGCCGAACCACAGCGGGTCGGACGCCGCGCCGGAGATGGCCACCAGGCCGAAGTCCACCAGCAGGGCGACGAAGATGCCGGACACGATGGCCATCTGCTGCAGTGAGCCGAGCCGCCCGCGCAGCCGCGCCGGCGAGATCTCCGCGATGTAGGCCGGCGCGATCACCGACGCGGCGCCCACCCCGGCACCACCGACCAGCCGCCAGAACGCGAGGTCGTAGATGCTGAACGCGAAGCCCGACCCGAACGCGCTGACCAGGAACAGCACCGCGGCGATCACCATGACCCGGATCCGGCCGTACTTGTCTGCCAGCGACCCGGCGAACCAGGCACCCAGGGCCGCGCCGAGCAGCGCGATCGCCACGGCGAGGCCGAGCAGGAATGCACTGGCCTGGAAGGCGTCACCGACCGCCTTCACCGCACCGTTGATCACGGCCGTGTCGAACCCGAACAGGAACCCGCCGAGTGCGGCGGTGCCGGCGACCAGGACGGTCCGGCCGGTACTCGGGCCCGCCTCGCCCACCTGCTGTGCCCCACCATCGGATGCTGTGGCCATCTCGATCCTCCTTGATCTTGGCAGCCCACACCGCGTGCAGCCTAGTGTGGTCTGGGCCACACCTTGAAATCAAGACTTGCATGCGTAAGGCAATACCCATGCTAGTTGCGTTCGACCATTCGGCGCATCCGCCGTGCAGGTCAGAGAGCTAGTCGGCGACCCGTGCGGCGTCCACGAGATTGTCCCTCGCCGCCGCCAGCAACGCCGGCGACGCGCCGCCGGAAGCGATCACCAACGCCCCGAGGAGTTGCGACCGGGAGCCCAGCTCGGCCATCACCATCTGCACCGCCTGCGCCGCGCTCGGGATGCCCTGGCGCTTCAGCGCGCGCTGCATGGACTCCACGATCAGTCCCTCGGCCTGCGCCAACTCGCCGCCGACGATGATCCGATCCGGGTTGAAGATGTTGCACAGGTTCGCCACCGCGACACCTACGTGGTGCCCCGCGTCCTCCAGTACCCGCCGGCACGCCACGTCGCCGCCCTGGGCCAATGCCACCACGTCCGCGATGGCCAGCCCGGTGCCGTGGGTGGCCGCCAGCTGGCCGAGCAGTGCCGGGGTG
>DASYLM010000096.1:0-14687 GCA_036009565.1 Pseudonocardia sp.
GGGGTGACGAAGTTCGCTTCCCGCGCATCGAGATCGACGTGAGGGCTGATTTTTCATGATCGAAGAGCCCTCATGTCGATCTCGGCGAGGACGCCGGCCGCCCACACCACGCCGGCCACCCGCCCGGCACACCGGCCGCCCGGCCGGTGAGCACGCCGGCCCCGACGCGGCGACACCCCGCCGCGGGGGGCGGCGGGGTGTCGGCGGGAGCGGTGGCGGAACTAGCGGCGGCGGGCCTTGGCCTTGCGCGGCGGCGGCAACGCACCCTCGGCGCGCAACCGGGCGGCGTGGTTGGCCAGCGCGTCCACCAGGCTGCCCACCTGGGCGGTCTCGGGCTGCACGTCGACCCGGAGGCCGAACTCGCGGGCGGTCTCCGCCGTCTTCGGACCGATGCAGGCGACCAGGGTGCGCGCGTGCGGCTTGCCGGCGATGCCGACCAGGTTGCGGACCGTCGAGGAGGAGGTGAAACAGACCGCCTCGAAGCCGCCGGTCTTGATCGCCTCGCGGATCGGGGCGGGCGGCGGTGCGGCGCGCACCGTGCGGTACGCGGTCACGTCGTCGATCTCCCAGCCGCGGTCACGCAGCCCGGCGGCGAGCGTCTCGGTGGCGATGTCGGCGCGCGGCAGCAGTACCCGGTCCACCGGGTCGAGGATGTCGTCGTGCGGCGGGAAGATCTCCAGCAGCCCCTCGGACGACATCTCCGTCATCTCGTCGGCGTTGGGCACCAGCTCGGGGTGGATACCGAAGGAGCGCACCTTGGCCGCCGTGGCGGTACCGACACAGGCGATCTTGACGCCGGAGAACGCGCGCGCGTCCAGCCCGAACTCGGCGAACTTCTCCCACACCGCGCGCACCGCGTTGGTCGAGGTGAACACGACCCACTGGTAGCGGCCGTCGACCAGGCCCTTGACCGCGCGCTCCATCTGCGCCGGGGACCGGGGCGGCTCCACCGCGATGGTGGGCACCTCCTCCGGCATGGCGCCGTGGATCCGCAGCCGCTCGCTCATCGCGCCGGCCTGGTCCTTGGTGCGCGGCACCAGAACCCGCCAGCCGTAGAGCGCCCGGGATTCCCACCAGGACAGCAGATCGCGGCGGTCCACCGTGTCACCGATGGTGAGCACCAGCGAGCCGCTCAGCACACCCGCCTCGGCGGACAGCGCGGACAGCGTGGTGATGATGGTGCGCTGGGTGGAGCAGGTGCCCTCGGAGGTCACCGCGACCGGGGTCTGCCCCGACACACCCTGCTCGGTCAGCCCGACGGTCACCTCGTTGAGGTGCGCGGCGGTGGCGTGCAGCACCATCGGCTCGGGGCCGCTGGCCAGCCGGGCCCAGTCCACGCCGGAGCGGACGTCGGCGACGGTGTGCGCGGAGCCGAGCGGCACGCCGGCGTAGGCGGGCACCGCGGTGGACGAGGCCACCCCGGGCACCACGTCGAAGGGCACCGGGCCCTGGGCCACCGCGACCGCTTCGGCGACCACCGCGTCGGCGGTCAGCGGGTCACCGGCGACGAGGCGGACGACCGCGCGCCCGGCGCTGGCCTCGGCGATCAGCTCTTTGGCAACCTGGGCCGGGTCGCCGACGGCGGGCCGCACCTCGGCTCCATCGGCGGCCAGCGCCAGGACCTGCTCGGGTACGTCCGGGTCGGTGATGATCAGCGGCGCTGCGCTGATCATGTCCCTGGCTCGCACCGTGAGCAGGCCGGGGTCGCCCGGGCCACTGCCCACAAAGGCGATCCGGCTGGTGGTGGACTGCATTCGGTTCATCAGGAACTCCCGATCCAACGGTATGCGGGGCCGCCGGTCGCGGGTAGCGACTCAGCGCCCAAGTCGAGCAATTCGGCCGCCAGGGCACGCCCCAGCGACTCGGCTTCAGTTGTCTTGCCTGTAATCGAGGCGCGCAGCAGCGCGCCGTCGGTAGTCGCCGCGACGCCGCGCAGCGACAAGCCCTCGATGATTCGGCCTTCGTCGTCGAGATCCTCGACGACCTCGGCCAGTGCACCGACCGGCGCGGAGCACCCGGCCTCCAGGGCAGCCAGCATCGCCCGCTCGGCAGAGACCGCCACCCGGGAAGCCGGGTCGTTCAGGGGACCGAGCCGGTGTTCGGTGTCCAGGTCGTCGACCCTGCACTCGATGGCGAGCGCTCCCTGCGCGGGCGCGGGCAGCATCTGCAGCGGGTCGAGGGTCTCGGTGATCTCGGCCAAACGGCCTAACCGGGACAATCCTGCCCTGGCGAGCACGACCGCGTCCAATTCACCGGAGCGCACCTTGCCGATCCGGGTGTCCACGTTCCCGCGCAGCTGGACGATCTCGAGCCCCAGTCCGAGCGCGCACAGCTGCGCGGCCCGCCGGGGGGACCCGGTACCCACCCGCGAACCGGCCGGCAGCTCGCCGAGCACCAGGCCGTCACGGGCGACCAGCGCATCCCGGGGATCCTCCCGCAGCGGCACCGCGGCCAGGGTGAACCTCGGGTCCCGCGCGGTCGGCAGGTCCTTGTACGAGTGCACCGCGAAGTCCACATCGCCGCGGGACAGCGCGTCGCGCAGCGCGGTGGTGAACACCCCGACGCCGAGCTCGGCCACCGGGGCGAGCGACTCGTCGCCGGTGGTACGCACCACGGTCAGCTCGACCGGGCAGCCCGCCGCGCGGATCACGTCGGCCACGTGGCCGGCTTGGGCGAGCGCCAGCGCGCTGCCCCGGGTGCCGATCCGCAATATGCGCTCGGTCATCGGACTCCGTCTCTCATCAGACACCGTCCTGGGGAATCTGGTCCAGCGCGAGACCGTCGACCAGGCCGTCCAGCTGGGCACCGTTGACGTGGGCGCCGGCGGCCCCGGTGGCACCGATGGCCTGGCCACTGACCGCCTTGGCCCCGGTGGCGGCGGTGACCGCCGCGGGTGCCTGCGGGTCCAGCCCGAACAGTTCGCGCAGTGCCTCGGCGTAGGTGTCCCCACCGGGCGCCTCGGCCAGTTGTTTCACCCGGACGGTGGGCGTGTGCAGCAGTTTGTCCACCACGCGGCGGACGGTGTGCGCGAGCTCGTCACGCACCTCGGGGTCGAGATCGGGCAGTCGCCCGGTCATCCGCAGCAGCTCGGCGTCCACCACTTCGGCGGCGCGGCGGCGCAGCGCGGTGACCGTCGGGGTGACCTCGGCGGAGCGTTGCGCGGACAGGTACTGGGCGACCTCGTCGACCACGATCTGGCGGGCCGCGCGCACCGTGTCGCCCTCGGTGCGGTCACCCAGGCGCTCGTTCAGGGTGGCCAGGTCGATCACGGTGACCCCGGGCAGCTGGGCGACCGAGGCGTCGACGTCCCTGGGCAGCCCGAGGTCGCAGATCACCAGCGGGCCCGCGTCCCGGTGCGCCAGCGCCTCGGCGACCATCTCGGTGGTCAGCACGGTGCCGACCGCGCCGGTGCAGCTCACCAGCACGTCGGCCAGGGCGAGCTCGGCCGGCACCTGGTCCAGTCCGACGGCCCGCGACGGCAGGCCGTCGGCGGTCAGGTTGGCGGCCAGCCGGGCGGCCCGGTCCGGACCGCGGTTGGCCAGCACCAGCGCGCCGAGGCCGGCCCTGCGCAGCTGCGCGCCGGCGAGCGCGCCCATCGAACCGGCGCCGACCACGAGCGCTCGGCGGCCGGCGAGCCCGCCGAGCACGGCGGCGGCATCGGCCAGGGCCTCGGAGACCACCGAGGCACCCGCCGCGTCGATCCCGGTCTCGGAGTGCGAGCGCTTCCCGACCCGCAGTGCCTGCTGGGCCAGTTCGTGCATCACCCGGCCGACGGTGCCGGCCTCGATCGCGGTGTTGTACGCGGTGCGCAGCTGACCCAGGATCTGGGCCTCGCCGATCACCATCGAGTCCAGCCCGGCGGCCACCGCGAACAGGTGGTCCACGGCGGACGCCGCGTAGTGCACATAGAGGTAGGAGCTCAGCTCGCTGACGCTCAGCCCGGCATGCCTGGCCAGCACCCCGGACACGTCGGCGAGCCCGCCGTGGAACGCCTCGACGACCGCGTACACCTCGACCCGGTTACAGGTGGAGAGCACCACGACCTCGCCGACCCGACCGGTGCGGTTCAGCTCGTCGAGCAGCTTCGGGACGTCCTGGCCGGACACCGAGGCCCGCTCCAGGATCTCGACCGGGGCGCTGCGATGGGACAGCCCGACCACAAGCACACTCATCGCGGCAGCACCGCCCGCCCGGCGGCGTCGTCTTCGGGCACCGCTCCGTCGCGCACCACAGAACTGTCCATAACTCCATTAACGGGGCTGTTCGGCGCCCCGTCCACCAACGTTGGGTGAGTTGGCACACCCCCGACCGAACCGTTGCCCGCCGCACCGTTCACCGCGGCACCGTTCACCGCCGCACCACTGAGCGCGGCCTCGCCGTGCCGGCGGGCCACGTGGAAGGACAGGATCTGCATCTCCACCGCGAGGTCGACCTTGCGGACCTCGACCTCCTCGGGCACCTGCAACACCACGGGAGCGAAGTTCAGGATGGACCGCACGCCGGCGGCGACGAGTGCGCTGCACACGGCCTGCGCGGCCGGTCCGGGGGTGGCGATCACGCCGATGGTGACGCCGCGCTGCACACAGACGTCGGCGATCCGGTCGATGTGCTCGACGAGGATGCCGGCGATGTGGATGCCGACCAGGTCCGGATCGACGTCGAACAGCGCGCGCAGCGGGAAGCCCCGGCCGGCGAAGCCGGTGTAACCGGCCAGCGCGTGGCCCAGGTTGCCGACCCCGACGAGGGCGACCGCGTGGTGGCGGGTCAAACCCAGGGTGTGCTCGATCTGGTGCACCAGCCGGGAGACCTCGTAGCCGACGCCCCGGGTGCCGTTCGAGCCGATGTAGGACAGGTCCTTGCGCAGCTTCGCCGAGTTGACCCCGGCGGCGGCTGACAGGTCTTCGCTGGACACGGTCTCACCACCCGTGGTGGCCAGGTCGCCCAGCACCCGGAGGTAGACCGCGAGCCGCGCTACGGTGGCTTCCGGAATCACCCGATCGAGCTTCGCGGCGTCTTCGCGGGCCGGGTCCTCGCCGGACGGATCGGCCTGCGGATGCAACGACACGCTGGCTTCTCCTCGATCCCTACGACTAGTGAGTTGCGCCGACGCACCGATTGCGGCACCCGCGGGGATTTGCGTGGCCGCCACGCGTCATGGCGTCGGCGACTACGGTAGCCGCTTGTGAACGCAGGCACAAAGTAGCGATCTTGGTCGGCAGGTGTGTTACCGACTCCAGGCCGCTGACCAGCACGGACCTCGTCCCGATCCGGAATTGGGCCAACCCGCGTCACGAAGTCTGGTGAGTCACCCGGAGTTGGTCCTCGGCCGGGTCGGGCACCCGCTCCCGGCGTCCCGGACAGCCACCCGGTCAACACCCTCCGGACAGCACGGCGGGGGCGGCCCCGAAGGTTCGGGACCGCCCCCACCGCAGGACGCTAGGTGCCGCGACGGGGTCAGGGGTTCTTCGGCTGCATCACCTGGTCGACCAGGAACAAGGTGCCGTTCGCGGTCGGGATGTTGCCGCACAGCACGTGCGCGGTCACGCCGGTGTTGTCGGTGATGTTCAGCGTGTCGCCGTCATCCTTGATCTTCACGCTGCCGCCCTGCAGCGTGGTCACCGAGCCCGCGGCGACCAGTCCGGCACGGTCGTAGCGCTTGACCACGACGTGGTACTTCAGCACGTCACCCAGCGCGTTCTGGTCGGCCACCAGCGCGTTGTAGCGGTCCGGTCCCATGTTCTGCTGGAAGTTGGTGAACCCGCGGTCGTACGTCGCGAAGACCGTGACGTCCTTCTGCTGGTTCAGCGTGTCGGTGAGGTTGGCCTTCTTCAGAGCGACGGTCAGCGACCGCAGCAGCGGGTTGGCGGCGATCGCGGCGCCGACCGGGATCGTGGCGTCCCGGACCGCCGAGCCGGGCTCGCCGGCCTGGGGCAGCTCGTTGCAGGCCGGGCCGAACACGTCGGTCGGCTTCGTGACGCCGTTGGGCGAGGCACCTGGTGCCGGCGCCGCGGCGGGCGTCGACGTCGCGGGCTCGTCGCTGGGAAGCGGGGCCGGGGTGCCGCACGCGGCCATCGCGACAGTGAGCGCCACGGCGCTCACCACTGTGCCGACCAGCCTGAGGCGTTGGATCTTCCTCACGTGTCTGTTCCTCCTTGAACGTCCGGTTGCTCCGGACTCGAAGTCACGTCTTCCCCAGCCAGGACGTCGTCACCCGAATACGGTCGGTCACGGTCCGCACACGGACCGACACCGGGGTGAGGTTAGCGCTGGCGCCTCGAGCCGAGACTCCCGGGCTGCCCGACCCATCTCAGGTCCCGCTCAGCCGACGCGCCCGCGGTCGCACAGACCGCCGGTAGGCCGCACACAGGTTGCAGCTTGGGTGCGGCCCGCGGCAGGTCTGTGCGAGGCGCTTTTGCGCGGCGGCGGTTACTGGGCGGTCAGCTGGATGGTGGGCCAGCCGGTGGCGCCGTCCGGCACCGGGTCGGCCAGCAGCGGGGTCTGCGGCACGCCGGTCGTGTCGGTGGCGCGGCACTCCAGGGTGTGGTCGCCGGGCGGCACGGTCAGCTCGACCCGCCACATCCGCCAGGTGTCCGCGTTGACCTCGGTGGACAGCTGCGCCGGCTGCCACGGCCCGCCGTCCACGCGTACCTCGACACCGGCGATGCCGCGGTGCTGCGCCCAGGCGATGCCGGCCGCGACGAGCTGCCCGGCGGGCACCGAGGCGCCGGAGCGCGGCCGGTCGATCCGGGACTGCGTCTTGATCGGCGCCTGCTGTGCCCAGCCGCGCTGCAGCCAGTACGACTGCTTGGCGTCGAACGTCGTCACCTCGAGGTCGGCCAGCCACTTGGTGGCCGAGACGTACCCGTACAGCCCGGGGATCACCATCCGCACCGGGTAGCCGTGCTCGAGCGGCAGCGGGGCGGAGTTCATCCCGAGCGCGAGCATCGCTCCCCGGCCCGGCTCCAGCACCACGTCGACCGGGGTACCGGCGGTGAACCCGTCCAGGCTGGTGCTGAACAGCTGGTCCGCCCCGGGTCTCACGCCGGCCTCCAGCAGCAGGTCGCGCAGCGACACCCCGATGAAGTTCGCCGTCGAGATCAGGTTTCCGCCGACCTCGTTGGACACGCAGGTCAGCGTCACCGGCCGTTCGACGAGCGGCCGGTTGAGCAGGTCCTGGTAGCTGATCGTCAGCTCCCGCTCGACCAGTCCGTGCACCTTCATCGACCAGTCCGCCGCCGCCTTGGCGGGCAACCGCAGCGCGGTGTCGATCCGGTAGAAGTCCCGGTTCGCGGTGAGGAACGTCGGCGTGCCCTGGGCGGCGAAGTCCGCGCCGGCCGGCAGTGGCGGCGTCGGCCGGGCGGGCCGCAGCGTGCCGGCCACGTCGGCCTGCGACGCGGCGACGTCCACCCCGGCGCCGAGCAGGTAACCGCCGATACCGGCACCGGCCGCGCCCACCCCGACCGCGGCCGACGAGACCAGCAGGTGCCGCCGGGACACCGACTCGCCGGGCGCCGCGTGCCGGGCCGCGCCACCGGTGCCGGGCAGGGAACTCGGCGGAGGAGCCCCGACGGTGCCGGGCGCCGGGCCGGGAGTGCCGGGCGAGCCGGCGGCCCGGTCCACCGCGAGCGACATGGCCTTCCCGTGCAGCCAGCGGAACGTCCACAGGCCGGTCCCGAGCGTGGCCAGCGGCGCGACCACGTCGGGCAGCGTGAACACCGGCGAGCTGACCACCGCGGCCAGCCCGATCACGGCCAGCACGATCACCACCCGCCGGCCGGGACGCGGGCTGCTCCGCGAGGCGAGCCCGGCGAACACCGCGACCAGCACCAGAACCACACCGACCCCGAGCAACAGCCCGAACTTGTCCGCCTTGCCCTGCGGCAGCCCGGGCAGCGTCAGCGCCTTGCCGAACTCGACCAGAGCCGGCGGCGCCAGCCGCACCACCGCGTCGGCGACCGCCTGGTAGGGCGAGGACAGCGGGGACACCACGCCGGCAACCAGGTGCCCGGCACCGACGGCGGCGGCGAAGGCCAGCACCGAGACCACCACCGCATGGGCAGCCGGAATCCGGGTGGTGGCCGGGGTTGTTGCGCGGCGAGGAGCCGCGACCGCGCTCATAACTCCTCTTGGTACCAGGACATCGGCGTCGCCGGCCGCCCTTCCGGTGCCGCCGTCACCGATCGGTAAGGCTCAGCGAACTGTACGGCCCAATGATCGGTAAGGCTCAGCGATCGGTACGGCCCAGTGATCGGTACGGCTCAGCGACCGGCACCGCGTCGGCCCAGCGCCGCCCGGAACCGGTCCTCCTCGACGGCCCAGTACCCGTGCTCCCGGCCGTCGATCAGGATCACCGGCACCCGGTCGCCGTACTCCGCGCGCAGCTCGGCCTCCGCGTCCACGTCAGACGGTGCCCAGGAGACACCCAGCTCGGCGCAGACCCGGGCGACCGCTTCGATGGCCTTGTCGCACAGCGAGCAGTTCTGCCTGGTCAGCACGGTGACCACGGCCGGCGCGGCGCCCGACGGAGCCGCCGCGCCCGAGGGGTTCTGAGTCACCGGGCACCCCCTTCGGGCCCGGTCCGCTCCGCCCCCAGCGAGACCCGGGTGATCTTGCCGGTCGCCGAGCGGGGCAGCCGGTCGGCGAACTCGACCGACGTGGGGATCTTGAACCGGGCCAGCCGGGTGGCGCAGTGCTCGCGGACCTGTTCGACGGTGAGCTCGGCGCCCGGCCGCCGCACGAGCACGGCCTTCACCGTCTCGCCGGTGCGCGGATCGGGCACCCCGAACACCGCCGCCTCCTTCACCGAGGGGTGTTCGGCGAGCACCTGCTCCACCTCACGCGGGTAGACGTTGAACCCGTTCACGATGACCAGGTCGGTCGCCCGGGCCACCAGGTGCAGGTCGCCGTCCGCGTCCAGGTAACCCACGTCGGACGTGCGGAACCAGCCGTCCGCGTCCGGCCCACCCGCACCGTCCGGCCAGTACCCGGAGAACAGGTTCGGCCCGCGCACGGAGACCAGTCCGGTGTCCGGCTGCTCGTCGTCGGCATCGTCGTCGAAGTCGTTCGGGTCATCGTCGAAGTCGTTCCGGTCGAAGTCGCCGCGGCGCACCTCGCTGCCGCCGCCGGACCCGTCGGACGCCGGCGGGTCACCGGCGTCCACCAGCCGCAGCTCGACCCCGGCCACCCCGGGCCCGGCAGGCAGTGGCCGACCGACCGAACCCGGCTTGCTCCGGCCGCCGACCATCGTGGTGGTCAGCACCGGACCGGTCTCGGTCAGCCCGTAGCCCTCGTACAGGTCGAGACCGGTGGCGTCCTGGAAGGCGCGCAGCAGCACCGGCGCCAGTGGCGCGCCGCCGGCGGTGCACAGCCGGACGGTCACCAGCGTGTCGCGCAGCCGCTGGGACGGCAGTTCGAGCAGGGCGCGGTACATCGACGGCACACCGGCCAGCGCGGTCACCCGCTCGGCGCGGATCACCTCGACCAGCTCGGCCGGCTCCACCCGATCCACGAGCACACCGGTGGCGCCCGCCCAGCACACCTGCAGCAGGCCGGCACCCAGCCCGTAGATGTGGAACAGCGGCAGGTTCAGCAGCACCCGGTCGGCCGGGCTGACCGGTACCGGCCGCAGCTGCGCGGTCTGCGCCCGGTTCGCCAGCAGCGCACGGTGCGAGAGCCGAACCCCGCGGGGCACGCCGGTGGTGCCGGACGTGTAACCGAGCACCGCGATGTCCTCACCCCCGCCGACGGCGGCCCGCCCGGTAGCGGAGGCAGCGGGACCGGTAGCGGAGGCGGCCTGCCCGGTGGCAGCGGCGGCGGGACCGCCGGCCGCCAGCTCCGGCGGTCCGAGCACCCGGGCGTCCGGCGCAGCCCCACCGGCGGACACAACGGCGGACACCGCACTGTCCCCCGGCTCGGCGACCAGCACCGACGGGGTGCAGTCGGCCACGATCGCGGCCAGTTCGCGCTCGGTCGAGTGGGTGCCGACCGGCACCGCGACGGCACCGGCCCGCAGCGCGCCGAACAGCGCGACGCAGTACCGCGCACCGTGGCCGAGCCGGATCAGCACCCGGTCCCCGGTACGGATTCCGGCGGCGCTCAGCCGGTCCGCCTCCCCGGTGGCGGCGGCGTCGACGGCCGCCCAGCTCAACACCAGCCCTCGGCCGGGTTCCACCAGCGCGGGGTGATCAGCGCCGCGCGCCGAGGCGGCCGCAACCAGATCGGCCACATTGCCCGCGAGCACGCTCGCGGGCGCGCCGTCAGCGGCGCCCTCGGTCCTGTTCGACTGGCTGGCCACGGCGGAAGTCTGGCATGTCCGTGGGGGTCCGTCCGCGTGGACCATGAGCCGACCCGGAGCCTGCACCGACCCGACACGGAGCGCCCGTCCGCCACTTGTCGCGCGACGCAACCGCCGATCGGCGGTCACCCGGACCACCGGTCAGCGGCATTGATCCCGTTCACCGGAAGCAATCACCCGCTCATCGGAGCCGCGACACGCCCACCAACCGTCTAACGACCCAAATCCAACGCCGACCGCCTGCTAGGGGCCGCTCACCGGCTGCATTCGAAGAACGCGGGGCTGCGTGGAGAGCGCCAACTCGTTCAGCCCTATGCTCCCCAACACGGCCGGCTGGGCACGCTGAGCGTTAGCCAACCTGGCACCGTCGACCCCGAGGGAGCGCCACATGCTGAACGTCACCGGCACCGCGCCGGTCCCGTTGCGGGTCTTGGTCCTCCCGACCCGGATCTCGCCGAGCAGCTCACCCCAGGAATCGTGACCCGGCCGTTCAGACCAACGAGACTTCTGCGGTCCGAGCAACGCTCGGAGGCAGAGGTCACTGGTCAACGAATGTCATCCCGGGTGGACCCGGCCACCCAGCGGGTGGACCAGCGCACCGGTCAGCCGGCCGGTCGCGGCCCCGGTTACCCGGTGCCGGTCCTGCCTCGACCCCGACCCGACGAGGCTCCGGCACCATTGCCCGAGGGCACTCCCGCCGCCGGCCCGGTCCACCCCCGCTCGGCTCCCCGCCAGGACGGACCGCGAGTGACTGAGCCTCGTGCCGCTCAGCCCGGTGTCGCACAGCCGATGGCAGCCCCCGCCGCTCCCCAGCGGGGCGCCGCACAGCGGCCGCTCGCGACTCCGCCGCCGACGCCCGAGGTCCCGGTGGACCGCGACGAGGCGGACCAGAACGGCACCGGCGGTACCGAGACCTCGACCACCGACAGCAATGGGCTGGCCGGCTGGGATCTGGTCCGCGCCACTCAGGCGGGGGACCAGGAGGCCTTCGGGCAGCTCTACGACCGCTACCACGAGATGGTGTTCCGGTACGTCCTCTTCCGGGTGGGCGACCGGCAGCTTGCCGAGGACCTGACCGCCGAGACCTTCCTGCGCGCACTGCGCCGGATCGCCTCGGTGAGCTACCAGGGACGGGACATCGGCGCCTGGTTCGTCACCATCGCGCGCAACCTGGTGCTCGACCACGTGAAGTCGAGCCGGTACCGGCTCGAGCAGACCACCTCCGAGATCGCCGACCTCTCGCCCAGCACCACCGGCCCCGAGCAGCAGGTTCTCGACGGCGCCACGCACGAGGAACTGCTCCGCTGCGTAGCCAAGCTGAACTCGGACCAGAAGGAGTGCATCGCACTGCGCTTCCTGCAGGGACTCTCGGTCGCCGAGACCGCGCGCCTGATGGGACGCAACGAGGGCGCGGTGAAGGCACTGCAGCACCGGGCGGTCCGACGACTCGCCCAGCTACTCCCTGAAGGCCTACGATGAACGGGTTGTCCCCCACCCGGGGGTGGTCACGCTTGATCACGTCGCGCAGCGTTTTAAACCTCGTGTCACTCGATGTGATGAACGCCATCACCCCCGTAACCCTCCGTCCGCTGACTCGTTGTGTAGATCAGGGTCGGGGAAGCACGGTGACGCAGTGAGGACGGGAGACATGCCCGCGGGTGCAGGTCGAGACAGCGAGCGGTTCGCCGCCGCGGTGGAGTTCGGTGCAGATGCCGTGCCACCGGGTGACGACCTGCTCCTCCGTGAGCTAGATGTGGTCGCTCTGCTACGGCAGAGCAAGACCGCGATGTCGCCGAGCGCGGACGCGTCCGCCCGGATGCGGGCACGGGTGATGGCCGCGGCCGCCACCATGCTGCCCGAGCAGGGTTCGGCGCCGGCCGCTCCCACCGGTGTCACCTCCAGTGTCACCTCCAACGTCACCTCCAACGTCACCTCCAATGTCACCTCCATCGTCAACGAGCAGTCCTTCGGGGACGCCCCGACGACGTTCACCACGCCGGTCATCTCGGACGACACCGAACTCCTCGAGGTCGAGGACGCCGAGACCGACGGCCCGAACCGCACGAACGTGTTCGCCATCGGCAAGGCACGCGGCCGGCACCGCTTCCCCAACACGGCACCGAGCCCGCAGCGGCGCGGCCTGCTGGGGATCAGCGCGGCCGCGGCCCTGATGGTGCTCGCGGTCACCGGTGGTGGTGCGATGTTCAGCCAGGGCGCACTTCCCGGCGACAGCCTCTACGGCGTCAAGCAGACCACCGAGTCGGCGCTGGTCGGGCTCACCCCCGGCCAGGGCAACAAGGCGCAGCGTCAGCTGGACTACGCGGCCACCCGGATCGACGAGGTCCAGCAGCTGAACTCCGCGCAGGTCCCGGCCGACAACCGGGGCGCCGACATCAGCCAGGCGCTGCAGGGCTTCAACGAGCAGACCGCATCCGGTTCCCGGCTCTGGCTGGCCTCGGCGGGCTCGGGCAACAGCGCCGAGCTGGGCGCCCTGGCGAACTGGGCACAGACCCAGTCGCAGAAGCTGTCCGCGATGCGCTCGAGCATGCCGGCCAGCGCCCAGCCCGACGCGGACCACTCGCTGCGGATCCTGGAAGACCTGCGCACCCGGGCGACGTCGCTGAGCAACCGGCAGGGTTGCGACAAGGTGACCTCGGGTGACTCGGACCAGCTCGGCCCGCTGCCGGCCAAGGGCGCGTGCAGCAGCAAGGACTCGACCACGGCGCCCAGCATCAGGACGGTGGCGCCGTCGGACCTGCCGGGCACCTCGGGCTCCTCGAGTGACCTGTCCGGCAGCTCGGACCCGTCCTCGGACTCGTCGACCGACTCCACCAAGAGCAACAAGTCGAAGAACGAGTCCCCGGGCCTGCCCGGTCTCGGCGACCTGACCGGGGGCAACTCGCACTCCGGCGTCGGCAAGCTGCCCAGCAAGGAGCAGACCCGGGGCGGCGACCCGCTGCCCAGCAGCACGGAGCCGGCACCGAAGTCGGGCCTGAACCTGCCGTCGCTGCTGCCGATCTTGCTCCAGCCGCTGGGTCAGGCAGGTACCGCCCCAAAGGGAACCGGCTGATACCGGCCCGACCCGCAGCCGTGCCGGCGCAACCCCAGTAGGCTGGGTGGGTAAGGATGCACCCCGCTGATCGGAGGCGTTGGGTGGCTGTACCACCTGATTCTGGACCGGCGACCGCGCACCACGGCGACGCCAGTGCGGTCGACGATGCCCGCTCCGCGACGGCCGCCGGTTTGGCCGACCTCGGCGCGAGCTCGGCAGAGATCGCCGGTGAAGCCGCGGCGGCCGCCGCTGTCGCGAACATCAACCCACAGATCGAGGTCAGGGACACCACCGGCGCGGTGGTCCCCCTCGACCTGACCGCGGCCGCGTTCTTCGACGTCGACAACACCATGATGATGGGCGCGTCGATCTTCCACTTCGCCCGTGGCCTGGCCTCACGCAAGTTCTTCGCCACCTCCGACCTGGCCGGTTTCGCCTGGCAGCAGTTCAAGTTCCGGGTCGGCGGCCGGGAGAACCCGCAGACGGTGAAGGAGAGCCGGGAGAGCGCGCTGTCCTTCGTCGCGGGCCGCTCGGTGGCCGAGGTGGTGTCGCTCGGCGAGGAGATCTACGACGAGCTGATGGCCGAGCGGATCTGGCCGGGCACGAGGGCGCTCGCGAACATGCATCTGGACGCCGGCCAGCGGGTCTGGCTGGTCACCGCCACTCCGGTGGAGCTGGCGCTGATCATCGCAAGGCGGCTGGGGCTGACCGGGGCGCTGGGCACGGTGGCCGAGAGCGAGGACGGCATCTACACCGGTCGCCTGGTCGGAGAGGTGCTGCACGGGCCGGCGAAGGCGCACGCGGTGCGTTCCCTGGCCGCTCGGGAGGGCCTCAACCTGCGGCGTTGCTCGGCGTACTCGGACTCGGTCAACGATGTGCCGATGCTGTCCGTGGTGGGTACGGCGGTCGCGGTGAACCCGGACTCCGAACTGCGGGACACCGCCCGCCAGCGCGGCTGGGAGATCCGGGACTTCCGCACCGGGCGCAAGGCCGCCAAGATCGGCGTGCCCTCGGTGTTGGGTGCCGGCGCGGTCGCGGGCGCGGTCGCCGCCGGCCTCGCCTACCGCCGCCGCGCCTGACCTCCCCCGACAGCAGCGGGGCCGGTCGCAGCTGCGACCGGCCCCGCTCTTGTCGTGCTGTCCTGTCCGGTCCGGATCAGCCGGTGAACGCGTTGCGGCGTTGGCTGAGCAGCCGGTACAGCGTCTGCTGGATGGTTTCCCGCACCTGGTCGGTGATGTTGAAAACCAGCATCGGGTCGTCCGCGTCGGCCGCGGTGAAGCGGTCGGTGCGGATCGGTTCGCCGAACTCGATGTACCACTTGGACGGCAGCGGCACCGCGCC
>DASYLM010000097.1:0-2424 GCA_036009565.1 Pseudonocardia sp.
GCAGGTTCTGCGGCAGCGACTCGTACCCCATCGCCCGGCGCTCGGTCTCGGTCAGCGACCAGACGTCATCCTCCGTGGGCGGCGGCAGCTCGTAACCCTTCTGCACGCCCGTGAGCCCGGCCCCGAGGATCACCGCGTACGCCAGGTACGGGTTGCACGCGCTGTCCAGGGTGCGGATCTCCACCCGGCGCGAGGAGGCCTTGCCGGGTGAGTACATCGGCACCCGCACCAGCGCGGACCGGTTGGCGTGCCCCCAGCACACGGTGGTCGGGGCCTCGCCACCGACGACCAGCCGCTTGTAGGAGTTCACCCACTGGTTGGTGACCGCGGTGATCTCCCTGGCGTGCCGCAGCACCCCGGCCACGAACGCCTTGCCGGTGTCGGAGAGCTCGTAGGGATCGGACGGGTCGTGGAAGGCGTTGCGGTCGCCCTCGAAGAGACTGAAGTGGGTGTGCATGGCCGAGCCGGGGTGCTGGGTGAACGGCTTGGGCATGAACGAGGCACGGACGCCCTGCGTCATCGCGACTTCTTTGACCACGTACCGGAAGGTCATGATGTTGTCGGACATGGTCAGTGCGTCGGCGTAGCGCAGGTCGATCTCCTGCTGGCCGGGTGCACCCTCGTGGTGGCTGAACTCCACCGAGATGCCCATCGACTCCAGCGTCTCGATCGCGTTGCGCCGGAAATGCGGCGCGGCGTCGTGGCTGGCCTGGTCGAAGAAGCCGCCGGAGTCCGCCGGGGTCGGCGGCGTCCCGTCCGTGGGCAGGTCCTTGAGCAGGTAGAACTCGATCTCGGGGTGCACGTAGCAGGTGAAGCCCGCCTCGGCGGCCCGGCTCAGCGCGCGGCGCAGCACGTGCCGGGGGTCGGCCCAGGAGGGTGAGCCGTCCGGCATGGTGATGTCACAGAACATCCGCGCCGAGTAGTGCTGGCCGTCCGCGGTCTCCCAGGGCAGCACCTGGAAGGTCGACGGATCCGGCTTGGCGACCATGTCCGACTCGTACACCCGCGCGAAGCCCTCGATGGCCGAGCCGTCGAAACCGATCCCCTCGGTGAAGGCTCCCTCCAGCTCGGCGGGCGCGATTGCCACCGACTTGAGGTATCCGAGCACGTCGGTGAACCAGAGGCGCACGAAGCGGATGTCGCGTTCTTCAAGCGTGCGCAGCACGAACTCCTGCTGGCGATCCATGGCCGCAGCCTAGGAACATCGCGTTACATCCATGTTTCGGGGCTGGTTGTAGCCCGGATCGGGGGGCTCTCGGGCGCCGTCTCGGCGCGGAGAGTCGGCGGTCGGTCGACTGTGTCGCGGCTGGGTGAGTCCTGCGTCACACCGTGGGCCCGGGCCCGTTTCGGCGCGCCCGCGCGCCCGGTCAGGGGCCACCTCGGGGTTGCGGACCCTGACGGCGGCCCGTCCCGTTACCGAGCTGCACACCAAGCAGGCCGCGGAGCGCTGAAACCTGCCTCCTGTGCAGCTACAACAGGCAGCCAGCGGGCGGGTCCTCGGTGTGCCCGCTCGGTCAGGGCCCGCCTTGGGGTTGCGGACCCTGGTAGCCCACCTTCGACGTGTCGTCCATGCCGATCTCATGGCCGATCCCTCCGCCGAGCAGGTTCGCGCCGACCTTCGCCCCGGTCGACCCGATGTCCAGGCCGATCGCCTTGTCGCCCTTGCCGTTGAATGCGTTGTTCCGGATCGTGACGTTCTGCACGGCCTCGATCATCACGCCCTGGGACGCGCCGAAGTTGCAGATGTTGTTGCTCCAGGTCCAGTCCGCGGAGGTGCCGTCCCCGCCGCCGCCGTCGCCCACGTCGCCGGGCCCCTCGGCCATCAGGCACTGGTTGTCGATGTTCTCGCACCGGTTCCCGTCGATCAGGACGTGCTCGCTGGACGGCTCGCCGTTGGTGAAGGTCTGCATGCAGTCCGCGTGCGCGCCGCTGCCGTCCGGGCTGATGTCGGCGATGGTGTTGTGCACGATCCTGATGTAGTTGCCGAAGAACCGAAGGCCGTCGAAGTCGCCGCCGGTCGGGTGCTTGACGGTGTTGTTGCGCACGGTGACCCCGTTGCCGGTGATCTCGATGCCCGGCGCCTCGGCGCCGAGCACCTGGAAGCCCTCCACCAGGACGTTGTTGGCCTGCACGGTGATGCCCTTCACGGCGGTCCTGCCGTTGCCGATGATCGCCAGCGGCGCCTGGTCGGTGCCGCCCTTGCCGATCTCCAGGCGCACCGAGCCGAGGTCTCCGGTGATGCAGATCCGGTCGCCCGGGGCGGCGCTGTTGATCGCCTGGCTGAGCCCGGCGCTGTCGGTGACCTGCTTGGTGCAGTCGGTCTGGCTCGGCGTTCCCGCGCCCGGCGGGCCGCCCTCTAGCACCGCCGATCCGTTCCCCCCGCCGGTCAGCCCGCCGTTCAGCCCGCCGCCGGCGGAGCCGCCC
>DASYLM010000098.1:0-4438 GCA_036009565.1 Pseudonocardia sp.
CTCATAGGGGGATGACATCAGGGTCAGCACCGCTCAACGTCTGTGGGGGTCACCCGACATATCCTCCCATCACCCAGCGGCTGTTCGGGCCCGCTGCGCGCATCCTGATCACCAGGCGTTGTGTTCGGGGGTGAGGCGGACCGCATCCTCGGTAGGCTGGGGCCAGCGGATGATGCGGCGTTGGCGGGCGAGCGGGTCATCATCCGGCAGGACGGTGGCGAGGCCGGGCACCCAGCGGTATCGCAGGCCCACCCGGTACTGCCGTGAGCTACTCATAGATCCCCTCGACCTGCCAGCGACCCGTCTCACAGGCCAGCAACACCGCGACCGGTTCTTCGGCGGGTCCGGCGGCATCGAGCACCGCCTGCAGCCGCGCGCAGCGCCGTCCCCCGCCGGATACCCACCAGCGTTCCTCGACCGGCCAGGGGCCGGCCCAGCTCAGCACCCGGCGCGGCGGGTCACCTTCCACCGCGATCCGGTGCGGGACACCGGTGAGCCTCCCGCGCCCGCTCACCCCGACAACGTTCCCGGCATCGTCAAACACTTCGGCGGGTAACGGGCAAGTGGGCACCCGGGACGGGGACGGAGCCGGCAACCGTCCCGGCCAGGGAGCACCAGCATCGCGAGCCGGAGTCGGATCATCTCCCCAGGGCACCAGGCGTACCCGGTCGGTGGGGTTCCGGCCGCCGCCGATCACTCCGGTGAATACCGCCTCGGGTCCAAGCATCGCCTGCACCCGGACCAGCGCCCGGCCGGCTCGCTCGTCATCCTCGCCCGACTCTCCCCATAACCCGCGTTGCAAGGCTTGGCCACCGATCACCTCCTCGGGGATCAGCTGCAGCAGTGTGATCCCCGCGCTGGGTCGGGGGTTGCGAGAGCTCAGCCAGCCATCCAGCTGCCAGCGCACCCGATCGGCGATGCCGGCTGCGGTCAGCGGCTCGGCGCAACGCCACACCCGATGCAGCTCCTCCCCCGCCTCGGTGCCGGCACCGATCCCGAGCCGGACACAGGCCAAGCCACGGGCAGCCAACGCGGCATGCAGCTGCTCTGCGGGCTCCCGGGAGGCGAATGCCGCCGCATCGACCCGGTCCAGCGGCGGATCGAACCGGCGGGTGACAGTGAGATCCGCCGGCGGGTCACGGCGGGCCAGCGGACGCTCGTCGAGCCCCTGGGCGAACCGGTGCGCGCGCACCCCGTCCAGACCGAACCGGGAAGCGACGTCATCGACGGGCAGCGCGGCGAATGCACCGAGGGTGCGCAGCCCCAGCCGATGCAGCAGATCCACCAACGCGGTCCGATCAACCCCGGTGAGCTGGTGCAACTCGGTGATACCCAGCGGAGCGAGGAAGCCGGCTGACCCCTCCGGTGGCACCAGCAGATCCCGGTGTGCGGCCAGGGTCGCGGCGAACAGACCGTCGGCGATGCCGATCCGGCATTCCACCCCAGCCTGCGCAACGACCACATCGACGATCCGCTCGGCCACCGCGGGCTCGCTGCCGAAGTACCGGGTCGGGCCCCGAGCCGGTACTGCGACCAGTCCGGGGCGCACCACCTCCACCCCGGGCGCCAGGGCCTCGACCGCGGCGACCACCGATTCAAACGCCCGGGCATCCCGGTCCGGGTCGTCGGCGAGTACCACCAGCTCCGGGCAGCGGCCTTGCGCCTCCCGGCGGCGTTGTCCACGGCGCACCCCCTGCGCCCGGGCGGCCGACGAGCAGGCCACCACCCGGTTCGCGGCCACCACCGCAGCTGGTGTCTGGGCAGCCAGGCCCTCGGCAGCTGCCCCGGCCACCACCGGCCAGTCCGGGCACCAGAGCACCACCACACGGGTAGCGACCATCAGCCCACCGCCCTGATCGTCAGGTCCCCGAGCACCGCCGCTACCTGACCGCCGGGACCAGGCAGCAGCAGGCGAGTGGTACGGGGCCGGGCCGCCGCACCGCGACCCACGGCGCGCACCACCACCTCGCGGCTCCGCAGCCGCCCGTACCCGTCCTCGGCGCCGTGCCAGACCTCGGCACGACAGGTCAGCTCGACGTCCGCGCCCGGCCATCGGCCGAGCGGGAGCAAGACCGACCCGCGCTGCCGCGCCCTGGCGGCCAGGGATCGTCGCGCCCCGGCGGGAATCCGGTCCGCACCGGCCAGCGCCACCAAACCCATCCCGTCGAGTAGGACCGCGGCCACCGGCGCCGGATCGGGCCCAGGTCGGGGAACCAACGCCAGCCGCCGCACCACTACCCCCGCCTCGGCGGCGGCCAGCACCCCGAGGTCCTTGACACCGATCACCGCCACCCAAACCCCCTGCGCGGTAGCCGCAGCCAGCAGCGCCAGCAGCAACGCCGTCGAGCCCTGCACCGCGACCACCGATCCGTGGCGCAGGCCGCCACCGGGCAACAGCGGCGCGAGCGGTTCGAGTACCGGGAACGGTGTCCGGCCGCCGGGGACGTCAAGCCGGTCCCGCAGCGCCGACGCGGGTGCGACCGGCACCTGCGGCAGCACCGACGCGACGCTCGCACCCACCATTCCCGCGGCCTCCCCACGAGTGGGTGCAGACGTCAAGCCGCCGCACCTAGATCAGCCGCGGGGAAGGCGGCAATCGAACTAATGTTCGATTGCTAGTAAACCTGAGCGGTCTGACACCGTCAAGCCAGCATCGATCGGTCGGGAACGCGCTCAGCCGTACTTGGCGCATACAGTGTTTCCCTTGCTGCGGCGTTTCCCTTGCTGCGGCCCGTGAAAGGGGACACGGTGTATCTGATCGAGGTGCCCGTCGAGGGCGGCGGGCGCTTGCTGGTCGAGGCCTCCAAGGCGGAACTCTCCCCGGTGACCTGCAGCTTGCGGCTGCCCGACCGGGTGAGGTGGTGGCGCGGGCGCGGCAGTCCCTGGAGCAGGCACTCGCTCAGATCAAGCCGGCGATGCGAGGGTGGTGTCGAGTGTGATCACGTCCAGGGGGTCGGCGAAGTTCGTCCACAGCTGGACCGGCGCCGGAACCCGCAGCGGATGAGCGATCACGTCCTGGATCTCGGTGTAGCCCAGTGGCGCGCCGAGGGTGATCAGCAGCGGCACTGCCCGGCTGGCGAAGCGTGGCTCGCTCAACACGTCATAGGCGACGATCGTGCCGAGGCTGTGACTGACCACTATCACCGGCCCGTCCACCGCATCCAGGGCTTGACGGAGCCGGTCCTGGATGGCGTTGCGCTTGTCGGTGAAGATGTAGCTGTCGGCGTCGGGGAGGAAGCGTTGCAGCAGTTGCCGCAGCAGCAGGCGGCGCACTGATGGCGGTAGAGGCAGGAGCCCCGGCGGCGAGCTCTGGCGGGCAGACTTGAGGTCGTGGCCGGCTTCGACTGGATCTCCCTGTGCACCGACTACGGCTACGCGGACGGCTTCGTGGCCAGCTGCCACGGGGTGATCGCCCGGATCGCCCCGCACGCACAGGTACTGGACGTGACCCATGCGGTGGCGCCCGGCGATGTGCGACGCGGCTCGGTGGTACTCGCCGACACGCTGCCCTGGCTGCCACCGGCCGTGCACGTCGCGGTGATCGACCCTGGGGTCGGTACGGCGCGGCGCGGGGTCGCGCTGGTCAGCGGTGACGCGGTGCTGGTCGGCCCGGACAACGGGCTGCTACTGCCCGCGGCGCAGGCCCTCTGTGGCGTGCGCGCCGCCTACGAGCTCGTCGAATCCGACTACCGGCTGCCGAGGGTCAGCGCGACATTCCACGGCCGCGACGTCTTCGCACCGGCCGCCGCGCACCTGGCCCGTGGGGTACCGCCGGACGCGCTCGGCCCCGCAGCCGACCCTGCCTCGCTGGTCACGCTACCGGCTCCGGTGTGCCAAGTGGACAGCGATCGGATCCGGATCGAGGTGCTGACGGTGGACCACTTCGGCAATGTGGCGCTGGCGGCCGGGGCGGCCGAGTTGGCCGCGATCGGCATGCAGGTCGGGGCGTCAGTGACGCTCCGGTGGCCGGCCGGCGAGCAGCCGGTGCGCTTCGGCAAGACCTTTGCCGACGTGGCGGAAGGGGAGCTCGTCCTGCTGATCGACTCCGCCGGCCACCTCGCAGTGGCCCGTCGCGCAGGCTCGGCGGCGCTGCACACCGGTCTGCAGCCCGGCGCCGTGGTCGAGTTGATCTACACCGATAGCTGACGCAGCAGCCGTGGTAAGGGAGCCGACATGCACACAGCCGTTGTTGGCGCGGGGCCGACCGGGCTCTACACAGCGATCGCTCTGGCCCGTCGCGGGCATGAGGTCACGGCCATCGATCGCGATCCCGGGCCCGACCGAAACGGGTCGTGGAACCGCAGGGGCGTGATGCAGTTCCACCACCCGCACGGCTTCCGCCAGCAGGTCGTGGAGGCCCTTCTCGCCGAGATGCCAGAGGTCTGGGATGGTTTGATCACGGCCGGAGCTGTGCCGTCCACCCTGCCCGATCAACCCG
>DASYLM010000099.1:0-3647 GCA_036009565.1 Pseudonocardia sp.
GTGGCCAGCCACATCGTGGGCGAGCAGATGCGGCGGATGGTCGACGAACCGGAGCACCGCGCCGAGATCGACGCCTCGCTGCAGGAGATCTACCGCTCCATGGGCGTGACCACGAACCCGATCCCGGTGAAGGCCGCACTCGGCCTGCTCGGGCACCGGGTCGGAGGGCTGCGGCTGCCACTGGTCGAGGCCGACGAAGCCGAGACCGCCGCCGTACGCGGGGCGTTGGAGCGCGCCGGCCTGCTGGACACCGTCCCCGCCTGAGGGCTCAACCGGTCTCGCCGCGGCCGGGCTCAATTCGAGCCAGCGCGGCGAGCCGTTCCGGCGCGATCAGCCGGTACGCCTCCCGGACGATGTCGCCGAGCTCCGCCCAGTCCACGCGGTCCACGTCCAGGTACACCCCGAGCCAACCCCGGCCGCCCACGTAGGGCGGCACGAAGAACCGCTCCGGATCCTCGCCGACCAGTGCGTCCCGCTCGTCGGCGGCGGCCCATCTTCTGGCTCGGCCGAGCCGCCACTCGACGGGGAGTCCACCGCTCCCCCGCATGGTGACGCTCAGCTGACCGCGCGCAGCCCGCCGTCGCGCAGCGCGTCCCAGGGCACTCGAGGTCGCCCGCGACCTACTCTTCGACCGCCGCCCCAGAGGCGCCTGAGCCCCGACCCCGCACCGGGAACCGCCCAGCCGCCCCGAGGCCGGCGCCGCGCCGGGAACCGCCGGCACAGACCTGGTGCCGCTCGCACAGCCCCTGCACCGTCTGTGCGGGCCGCACCAGGTCTGTGCGAGCGCGAGGTCGGCGGGGGGCTAGCGGGTGATTTCGTTGCGGAGGGGGCGGCCGGCTCGGTAGGCGGCCAGGTTCTCGGTGAACAGGGCGGCCGCCGCGCGGGGCCGGCCGCCGGCGGTGTGCGGTGTGATGATCACGTTCGGCAGGTCCCACAGCGGCGACTCGGCCGGCAGCGGTTCGGTGCGGAACACGTCCAGCGCGGCGCCCGCGATCGAGTCGGCGCGCAGCGCGTCGACCAGCGCGTCCTCGTCGACCGTCGTGCCCCGGCCGACGTTGACCAGCCAGGCCCGGCTGGGCAGCAGCGCGAGCAGCTCGGCGTTCAGCGCGTCCCGGGTGTCCGCCGCGTTCGGCAGGATCATCACCAGCACGTCCGTCCCGGGCAGCGCCCCCGGCAGCGACTCGGTGGCGATCACCGGATAGCCGGCCCGCCGGCCCGCCGAGCGGGCGACCCCGGTGACCCGGGCACCCAGCGTGGTCAGCATCGGCGCCAGCCGCTCCGCGATGGCACCGAAGCCCCAGATCAACACGTTCGCTCCGGCCAGCGTCTCCAGGCGCCCGTCGGCCTGCTCGACGCGGGGGCCGCCGAGGTCGGCGCGCCAGGTGTGCTCCGGCTGCGCGGCGACCAGCAGGTTCAGCCCGCGCAGGCCGCCGAGGATCAGCGCGAGCGCGTGCTCGGCGACCGTGTCGTCGTGCAGCGAGCGACCGGTACTGATCCGCACGCCGTCCGCGAAGTCGGCGGCGAGGATGTCGTCCGGGCCGGCGGCCAGGCCCTGTACCCAGCGCAGCTTTGTCAGCTGGCCGGCCGCGGCGCGCATCAGTTCGGTGGTGCTCCCCCAGCTCACCAGCACCTCGGCGTCGTGGTGCTCGGCCGGGATCGGCGCCCTCGGGTCGAACCGGGCCAGCTCGACGTCGTCGGGGACGTCGGGCGCGCGGTCGACGTTCGTGGGGTAGAGGACCTTCACCGAACCTCCGGTTCCATGGTTCCGGCTGGGGATCAGCCAGTCCGGATCAGGCTATCCGCCGGCCGGTGAACTCGCTGACCAGCCGCCAACCGCCCTCAGGCCCGACCGGCGGAGGCCCGACCGGCGGCAGGCCCGGCCGGCCCAGCCGGGCACCGGTACGGTCCCGGAGATCAGCCACGCCGGAGCGGACACCCTAGGAGCGAACCACGTGACCACCCCGACCGACACCAACCGCGACCTGCTGACCGTGATCGCCTCCATGCGGGCCAAACCGGGCAAGGAGGACGAGCTGCGCGCGGCCTTGGAGTCGCTGGTCGAGCCGACCAAGACGGAGCCGGGCAACGTCAACTACGACCTGTACCAGGGTGTGCAGGACCCGGCCGTCTTCTACTTCTACGAGAACTGGGAGAGCGCCGAGTTCCTCCAGCAGCACTCGAAGTCCCCGATTCTGCGGGAGACGACCGCCAGGGCCGCCACCGAGCTGGTGGACGGCGAGATCACCATCGTCACGCTGGGCCGCATCGCCTGAGCAGTCCCGACCGGACCTGGGCCGCCCTGGCCGAGACCGGCCGGGCGGCTCGCCGCTCAGAGACCGAACCGCTCAGAGACCGAGCCGCTCAGAGACCGTGGCGGTCCAGCCAGTCCGAGACCTGCTCGCGCATCTGGGGCGCGGTGCGTTCCAGGGTCAGCGCGTGGCCGGTGTTGGGCAGGAAGATGTCGCTGACGTCGTTGCTGCCCAGGTAGTGGGCCTTCTGCAGCGGGGTACCGATCGGGTTGTCCTGGAACAGCGCGTCGTTCTTGCCGTAGACCAGCAGCACCGGCACGTGCACGGTGGCCAGCAGGGCGACGTCGCTGACCGCGTTCGGGATGGCCGAGCCGATCCGGCCGCACGGGTCCTCGACGCGGTTCTCGGTGGCCGCGTCGGCCACGTCGGGGTCGGTGTTGTGCAGGTGGCCGGCCCGGTAGTCGGCGTCGGTCTGCCCGAAGTATGCGTAGCCGGTGGTGCCGGGGTCGCCGGGCTTCGGGTCCCCGCCGAGGGTGCAGCGCAGCGTCGTGACGCCGGTGGTGGTCAGCAGCAGCGGGCTGAATCCCTGGTCGGCGAACGACATCACGATCAGCTCGTCGATGTCGTGGAACGAGTACGCCTCGGCCTGCACGGTGAAGCCGCCGGCGGAGTGCCCGGCCAGCGCGATCTTGCGGAAGGCGACCGGGTCCGCGCCGTCGCTGTCGTAGTGGCCGGAACGCAGCTGGCCGATCATCTGGTGGATGATCGTCGCCTCCGAGCCGTAGCAGAGCTGGTGGCCGTCCTTGAGCACGTCGCTGTCGCCGTAGCCGGGCAGGTCGAACTCGAGCGAGGCGTGCCCGTTCTTGGCCTGTTCCGTCACGTAGTCGTAGCCGGGTACGTCGGTGAAGTGGAAGAAGCTCTCACCGTTGTAGGACAGCCCGTGGGTGTAGACGGTCAGCGCCGGGGCGTCGTCGGACAGCACCGATCGGGGTGCCACGATGTTGCCGCGCACGGTGTAGTGCCTGCCGTCGGAGCTGCACGCGACCTTGGAGTGGTTGACGTTGCTCACCTGGAACGACACCGGGACCGTCACGATGTCGTCGGAGTTGTCGTTCGCCGCCGCGGTGCCGGTGAGCGCCATGGCGGAGAGTGCGCCGGCCGCTGCTACCGCACCGATGAGCCGCGTTGCCCAGTTGCGCATGCCAACCCCCGTGCTCACTCAGCGCACACAAACGTGCACCCACAGTGAGAAACGAGAGGTCGAGGCCCGGGTACGACTACCCGAAGTCGCGTCCCCGTCCGAGTGAACGGTCAGGCTGAACGGTCAGGCTGAACGGTCAGGCGAAGACCGCACCCGCTGTCAAGCCGGCCGCCAGGAACACCAGCACCAGGGTGACT
>DASYLM010000100.1:0-18076 GCA_036009565.1 Pseudonocardia sp.
TTTTCCGGGCCAGAACCCCGCTGAGGTTGTGTTGACCATGACGTGCGGCGGCCCAACGGGCATGAGCAGATCTGAGCCACCCGCGCGCACCGGCGAGTACCTCTCGCACGGTCCCCAGGCGCTCGCCGTGATCGGGTCGGCACAGACCCCGTGGTGCTCGCACAGACCCTGCAGGCTCTGTGCAGGCGGCACCAGGTCTGCGCGGCGGCACCAGGTCTGCGCGAGCGGCACCAGGTCTGCGCGGGCGGCACCTGGTCTGTGCGGGCGGCACACGGTCTGCGCGGGCTAACTGGCGGAGCGGTGGCTGCCGCCGTGTTGTCGACTGGGCGCATCAGATGTGACCTGCATCACATGTACATGGTTGCCTGGAACCAGCGCTGCTTGGGTGGCGACATGACTCCCGGCGCGATGCTCGTGCACCGGTTACACGTCGATCTGCTCCGGGTTTGCACCTGCGCCTGTCGCTGAGCCGTCCCCGGCCGACCGCGCCCTCACTGTTCCGGAGCGGCCTGAACTGCGATTTCGAGGAGCCACAGCATGTCCACGCACAGTGATCCGACGTTCTACCGCAGCCCCAGCGAAGCGGCCGCCGCCCCGACCGAGAAGCTCGCCTACGTGGTGGCCTTCGACCGGGCCGGGGAGAAGCCGGACGCGTTGACCGTGCTCGACGTGGATCCGTCGTCCAGCCGTTACGGCCAGATCGTGGGTTGGACCGACCTGCCCACCAAGGGTGACGAGCTGCACCACTTCGGTTGGAACGCCTGCTCCAGCGCGCTGCTGCACGAGGGCCACGACCACGGTACCGACGGCCTGCAGCGTCGCTACCTGCTGCTTCCCGGGCTGCGCAGCTCAACGATCCACGTGTACGACACCCACCCGGACCCGACCCAGCCCAAGTTGATCAAGACGATCACGCCGGAAGAGCTGGCCAGCAAAGCCGGCTACTCGCGCCCACACACCTTGCACTGCGGGCCGGACGGGATCTTCCTGTCCTGCCTGGGCGGCGCCAACGGCGCGGAGGGGCCCGGCGGCATCGCGCTGCTGGACCACAATACGTTCGACGTGCTGCGTGCCTGGGAAACCGACCGCGGCCCGCAGTACCTGGCCTACGACGCCTGGTGGCACCTGCAGGCGAACACGCTGATCACCAGCGAGTGGGGCACCCCGTCCATGATCGAGGACGGGATCGACCCCGAGCTGCTGCTGTCCAACAAGTACGGCCACAAGCTGCACTTCTGGGACCTGGCCAAGGGCGTGCACGAGCAGGAGATCGACTTCGGCGCCGAGCACCAGATGGTGCTCGAACTGCGCCCGGCGCACGACCCGGAGGCCTCCTACGGCTTCGCCGGCGTGGTGATCTCCACCGCCGACCTGTCCGCGTCGGTCTGGCGCTGGTACCGGGACGGGGACAGTTGGGCCGCCGAGAAGGTGATCACCATCCCCGCCGAGCCGGCCGACGAGGACGACCTGCCTCCCGCGCTCAAGCCGTTCAAGGCGGTCCCGCCGTTGATCACCGATATCGGGCTGTCGGTCGACGATCAGCGGCTCTACGTGTCCTGCTGGGGCACCGGCGAGCTCAAGCAGTACGACGTGAGCGACCCGGCGCGGCCGAAGGAGGTCGGCTCGGTGCGCCTCGGCGGCATCGTCCGGCGGGCCGCTCATCCGGCCGCGCCCGATCTGGCGCTCGCCGGCGGACCGCAGATGGTGGAGGTCAGCCGGGACGGTCAGCGGGTGTACCTGACCAACTCGCTCTACGGATCGTGGGACGACCAGTTCTACCCGGACGGCGTCGGCGCCTGGGCCGCCAAGCTGGACGTCGACCCGGCCGGCGGGATCAGCGTGGACCCGAAGTTCTTCCCGGAGGGCGAGGTGTGGCGCGGACTGCGCGCGCACCAGGTCCGGTTGCAGGGTGGGGACGCGTCCTCGGACTCCTACTGCTACCGCTGAACAGCACAATGGCGGGCCGGGTGACTACCCGACCCGCCATCAGCGGTTACTCCTGAGGTCAGCTGGCCTGCGCGCGGCGCGGCTGGCGCTGGCTGGGCCGCCCGCCGGCGGAATGCGCCGCCAGTGAGCTGCCGCCGCTACGGCTGCGACCACCGCCGCGCGGACCTGCGCCGCGGCCGCTGCCGCCACGCGGGTTGCCGCCACGGGGGGCACCGTTGCGCACGCCGCCATTGCGGGACGGCGCATCGGTCGTCGCCACGACCGGAGCCGGGGCGACGAACGTGCGATCACCCGGCGCGAGCCGGGCGAGCAGCGGATCGCCGGGGCGCAGCCGCGTGGTCGTCGGCTTGATGCCCGCCCTGCGGGTCAGGTCGCGCACCTCGTTGGCCAGGTCGTCGGTCATCAGCGTGATCACCGTGCCCGATGCGTCACCGCGCGCGGTCCGCCCGGAACGGTGCAGGTACGCCTTGTGCTCGACCGGCGGGTCGGCGTGGATGACCAGTGCGATGTCGTCGACGTGGATACCCCTGGCGGCGATGTCAGTGGCCACCATCGTGGTCGCGGTGCCCTCGGAGAACGCCTGCAGATTGCGCTGGCGGGCGTTCTGGGAGAGGTTGCCGTGCAGGTCGACGGCGGGCACCCCGGCCGCGACGAGCCGGCGCGCCAGCGTGCGCGCGCCGTGCTTGGTCCGGGTGAACACCAGCGTGCGGCCCGGCGCGGCGGTCAGGTCGACCAGCACCGGCAGCCGGTCGTCGCGCTGGATGTGCAGCACGTGGTGCTCCATCGCGGTGACCGGGGACAGCGCCGAGTCGACGCTGTGCGTGATCGGGTTGTTCAGGAAGCGCCGGACCAGCACGTCGACGCCGGCGTCCAGCGTCGCGGAGAACAGCAGCCGCTGCCCGGTGCGCGGCGTCTGGTCCATCAGCCGCCGGACCTCGGGCAGGAAGCCAAGGTCAGCCATGTGGTCGGCCTCGTCGAGCACGGTGATCTCCACCGCGTCCAGGCTGGCGTGGCCCTCCCGGATGTGGTCGGCGAGCCGACCGGGGCAGGCCACCAGGATGTCGACCCCGGCGCGCAGGCCGCGGATCTGCGGGTTCGCGCCCACGCCGCCGAAGACGGTGAGCGTGCGCAACGACAGCGCGTTGGCCAGCGGCGCGATGGCCGCCTCGATCTGGGTCACCAGCTCGCGGGTCGGCGCCAGAATCAGCGCGCGCGGCCGCGACGGCCGGCGGGACGCACCGCCGGCGGACAGCCGGGCCAGCAGTGGCAACACGAACGCGTAGGTCTTGCCGGAGCCGGTGCGACCGCGACCGAGCACGTCGCGGCCGGCGAGCGAGTCGGGAAGCGTCGCGGCCTGGATCGGCCTCGGCGTGGTGATGCCCTGCGCCGCGAGTGCCTTGACCAGCACACTCGGCACGCCGAGCTCGGCGAAGGTGGCTTCCGAGTCGTACTCGGTCACCGCGGCGGCCTGAGCGGCTGGGGCGATGGAGGACGGCGCAGCGGCGCGGGCACCGCGGTCGGCGGAGCGGGGCGCGCCCCGGTCGGCGGACCTGTCGGCGCCACGGCGGTCGCCGGAGCGGGTGGATGCGGCGCGGTCGCCGGAGCGGTTGGCCGTGCCGCGGTCGTTCGACCTGGGCTCGTTCGACCTGGTCGTGCCGGACCTGCCGGCCGAGGGCCGATCAGCGGTCCTGCCGGGGGCGGACCGGTCGGTGGAACTGCGGGGCGCGGCCTGGTCGATGAAACTGGCGGGCGCAACAGTGGAAGTGAGGTGGGGGCGGCGGGCCGCCATACAATCTCCGAACGTGGAAGGGTCGTCCTGCCCGGCGCAGACCACTGGTCGCGGCGCGTGGTAGTCGACATCGACATCGGCCCGAGGCAGAACTGTGCGGGCCGATGCCTGAAGTCTAGCCGATCCAAGACCAACAATGATCGAGCCCACCTGTGATGCTGACGATGTCTCGGCGATCACACCCACCCGGCCGCTGATCAACTACTGATCACTCACCGGGCGTCGCGGGCCGGGCGGGGGCATGCTGGGCGGCGTGCCGACCGACGCCGGAGCCACGTCCACCCAGCCCTCGAACGACCACCCCGGTGGTGACCCGGTCGGCGAACCGGGCGGCAGCCCGGTCGGCGATCCGGATGGCGCGGCCCACTACCCGCTGGGGGCGTACGGCTCCGGCGACGGCGAGCCAGAGGGCACCCCGGTCGGCGTCGGGCTGGACGCGCTCGCCGAGGCCGACCCCGACGCACCGGCCGTGACCTGCGGCGATCTCACGCTCAGTCGCGTTGAGTTGGCCCAGCGGTCCAATCGACTCGCCAGGCAGCTGTCCCGGCTCGGCGTGACGCAGGGCTCGCTGGTCACCATCGGGCTGCCCAACAGCGCGGAGTTCTACGTCGCGGTCGTCGCCGCCTGGAAGCTGGGCGCGATCCCGCAACCGGTGTCCGCGCGGCTGCCGGCGAGCGAGCTGAGTGCCCTGCTCGGTGTCGCCGACCCGCCGGTGGTGATCGGTCTGGAAGCGGCCGACGGCCGGCCCTGGCTGCCGGCCGGCTTCGAGCCCGACCCCACGATCTCCGACGAGCCGCTGCCGCCGTGCACCCCGCCGTCCTGGAAGGCCCCCACCTCGGGGGGCAGCACCGGCCGCCCGAAGATCATCATTGCCGGAGGGGCCGGCACCGTGGAGACGGTCACCGCCCGCTCCACCGCACTGCGTATCGCGCCGGACGAGGTGTTCCTGGTCACCGCGCCGCTCTACCACAACGCGCCGTTCATGTTCTCCCTCGTCGCGCTGGTGAATGGCGGGCACGTGGTGGTGATGGAACGGTTCGACCCGGCCGACGTGCTCGAGCAGGTCCGCCGCCACCGCGTCACCTGGCTGTACGCGGTGCCCACCCTGATGGGCCGGATGCTGCGGCTGCCCGACGAGGTCCGCGCGGCCGCCGACCTGTCCTCGGTGCGCACCTTGCTGCACGTCGGCGCGCCGTGCCCGGAGCACGTCAAGCGCGGCTGGCTGGCCTGGATCGAACCGTCCAAGATCGTCGAGTTGTACAGCGGCACCGAGTCGATCGCGGTGTGCATGATCGACGGGGAGAGCTGGCTGCGCCGGCCCGGATCGGTCGGCCGGCCCACCTCCGGCGAGCTGCTGATCACCGACGACGACTTCCGGCCGCTGCCGCCCCGGGAGGCCGGCGAGGTGTGGCAGCGGCCGCCGACCGGCGTGCGCACCTACCGGTACCTGGGTGCCACCGCGCGCACCAGGGACGGCTGGGAATCCATCGGCGACATGGGCTGGCTGGACGAGGACGGCTACCTGTACCTGACCGACCGGCGCCAGGACATGATCCTGGTCGGCGGCGCGAACGTGTACCCCGCCGAGGTCGAGGCGGCTCTGGAGGAGCACCCCCGGGTCCTGTCCTCGGCCGTCATCGGGCTGCCGGACGAGGACCTCGGCAACGCGGTGCACGCCATCGTGCAGACGGACGACTCTCCCGGCGACCCGGTCTCCGACGAGCAGCTGACCGAGCACATGCGCCGCAAGCTGGCCTCGTACAAGGTGCCGCGCAGCTTCGAGCGAAGCCCCGGGCCGCTACGCGACGACGCCGGAAAGGTCCGCAGGGCGGCGCTGCGTGAGGCTCGACTCCCCGCCGCCGACCCGAGCCGTGCCAGCTCGTCGTGAGTGGTGATGGTGAGTGGCGGGCGGTCCGGGAGACCATCCGGCCATCACGGGGTAGGCCGGGCCAGCGGCGCCGCCGCGAGCAGCAGCCGCACGCAGTAGTCGGTCAGTTCCGGCTCGGAGGCTTCCAGGGTGCCGTCGAGCCAGCGGACGAACAGGTTGGACAGCGCCCCGATCAGGGCCGTCGCGGTCATCCGCTCGTCCAGTGCCGTGGTCGCCTGCGCCCCGGCCGGCGCGGCGGCGAGCTGCACCCTGATCAGCTCGCCGAACATGGGCATCAGGCCGACCGCGTGCGCACTCAGCGCGGCATCGGTCATCGGCGCGAGCAGGAGCACCCGACCCTTGCGTGGATCGCCGGTGAGCAGCCCGACGAAGGCCAGCACCGCACTGCGTGCGACCGCCTCCGGCGCCACCGGCCCCGGCGCGACGTCGGCCACCGCCGCGTCGACCGCCACCGCCATCGCGTCCCGGAACTGCTCGGCCACCTGCTGGTAGACCGCCACCAACAGTCCGTCCCGGTCGGCGAAGTTCTCGTAGAAGTACCGGTCGGTGAGCTTCGCGTGCCGGCAGACCGAGCGCACCGTGACCGCCGCGCTGCCCTGCCCGCCGAGCAGCTCGAACCCCACCTCGAGCAGCCGCCGCCGGCGGGCGTCGCGGCGGGTGTCCAGCGTGGTGCCGCCCCACACCCGGGGCGCGCTCTCGGTCATCCGCGCCTCCCGACGGGCAATTGACGACAGGTGTCCTCGATCGTACAGTGAGGACAGTTGTCCTCAGTTGTGCTCACGGTGTTGATCTCACACTGCTGATCTATGACGATCGGAGCCACCATGACCTCGGAGGTGTCCCGCGGCGTCCGGTCGGGCAGCGGCAACGCCCCGCAGCCGGTCCCGCTCGGGCCCGACTCGCTCACCTGGAAGCTCTTCGGCGACTGGCGCGGACTGCTGCAGGGGCCGTGGGCAGGCTCGATGCAGAACATGCACCCACAGCTCGGCGCCGCCGTCGAGCAGCACTCCATCTTCTTCGAGGAGCGCTGGCAGCGGCTGTACCGCTCGCTCTACCCGATCGGCGGCGTGGTGTTCGACGGCGACCGCGCCCCGGCCACCGGCCGCCAGGTGCGCGACTACCACCGGGGCATCTCCGGGGTGGACGCGAAGGGCCGCCGCTACAACGCACTCAACCCGGACGTGTTCTTCTGGGCGCACGCCACCTTCGTGATGGGCGTCGCGCGCGTGCAGGACTACCTCGGCTACCCGCTGACCGACGCGCAGCGCGACCAGCTGTGGATCGAAGGCATCCAGTGGTACTCGATGTACGGCATGCCGATGGACAACCTGCCGCCGGACTGGACCGCGTTCCAGGCCTACTGGGACCACATGTGTGCCGAGGTGCTGGAGGACAACAAGGCCACCCGGGACGTCCTGGACCTGTCCGGGCTGGCCAAGCCGCCGATGGCACCCTGGCTGCCGGAGGCGGTGTGGCGGCTGCTGCGCATCCCGGTCAGCAAGGGCTTCGTCTGGCTGACCGTGGGCATGTACGACGAGTCGGTGCGTCGGCTGCTCGGGTACGACTGGACGGAGCGGGACGAGCGTGCGCTGAAGGCGCTGCGCTTCACGATCCGGAACGTCTGGCGGCTGGTCCCGTTCGAGCGGCGCTACCACCCGAGGGCGCGGTCGGCGTGGCAGCGGGCGCGCGGCAAGCTCCCGGTGGACGGTCCGCTGCCCGAGACGCCGGACCGGAACCTGCCCCCATCGGCCTACCTCGACTCGCCGCACCACTACGTCGGCACGCACAAGCCAGTCGACAAGGCGACCCCAGGGAGCACCGCCGCCCACCCGACCGAGGGTCACATCGGGGGGCCGGCGACCCCCTGAGCACGTACGGTGTATCCGGTCTAGCGAAAGGACCGGGGTGCCGGAGTCAGCCGAGTCGCCACGCGGTGCGTTGAGCCGGCAACGGATCATCCGCGCGGCCGTGGAGCTCATCGAGCGGGACGGCAGCGACGCGGTGTCCATGCGCCGGGTGGCCGCCGCGCTCGGCGTCGGCACCATGTCGCTGTACAACCACGTGCCCAACAAGGCCGCCCTGCTCGACGGGGTCGCCGAGTTCATCATGGCCGACATGGCGTTCGCCGCCGACCCCGACGCCGCCTGGCAGGACCAGACCCGCGCGCTGGCCAGGACCTTCCGGGACATCGCGCTGCGCTACCCGCGCAGTGTGCTGGTGGTGACCACCCGGCAGCCCCGGTCCACCGTGGGTCTGCAGCCGGTGGAGATCGCGCTGGCCGCGGTGCGCAAGGCCGGCTTCGACGACCGGGTGGCGGTCCGGCTGGTGCGCACCTTCGTGGGGTTCATCCTGGGCAGCCTGATCCACCAGGTCAGCGTGGCCGAAGCGGGTACCGCCGGCCTCGATGCGGTGGACAAGGCCACGCTGGTGGCCGCCCTGGAACAGGCCGAGTACACCAACGTCCGCGACCTGCTGCCGGTACTCGCCGAGCACGACCACGTCGGCGACTTCGAGTTCGGTCTGGAACTGCTGATCGGCGCCATGGAGTCGCTGCCCCGAGACGGCTGAACCCGACCCGCACGACGAGCCCGCACCCCAGCGAGAGGAAGGCAACACCGATGTCCGACGAAGTACTTGTGGAGCGCCGTGACCAGGTCCTGGTCATCACGATCAACCGCCCGCAGGCCCGCAACGCGGTGAACCGAGCGGTGGCCGAGGCCATCGCCGCCGCGATCGACGAACTGGACGGCAACCGCGAGCTGACGCTGGGCGTCATCACCGGCGCCGGTGGTTCCTTCTGCTCCGGGATGGACCTCAAGGGCTTCCTGACCGGGGAACGCCCGAGCCTGCCGGGGCGCGGTTTCGCCGGGCTCACCCAGGCGCCGCCGAAGAAGCCCCTGATCGCCGCGGTCGAGGGTTACGCGCTGGCCGGCGGCTGCGAGATCGTGCTCGCCTGTGACCTGGTGGTGGCCGCCGAGTCCGCCAAGTTCGGCATCCCCGAGGTCAAGCGCGGCCTGGTCGCCGCCGCCGGCGGGTTGATGCGACTGCCGCTCCGGGTGCCGCCACAGATCGCCATGGAGCTCGCACTCACCGGCGACTTCCTGGACGCCGCCGACGCGCACCGGTACGGGCTGGTCAACCGGCTGACCCCGACCGGTGGTGCGCTGGACGCCGCGCTCGGGCTGGCCGCCAAGATCAGTGCGAACGGGCCGCTCGCGGTGCGGCTGTCCAAGCAGATCATCGTCGAGTCCGCCGACTGGTCCAGCGCCGACATGTGGGACCAGCAAGCCAAGATCATCGAGCCGGTGTTCAGCTCGGCGGACGCACGCGAGGGCGCTCAGGCGTTCGCCGAGAAGCGTGCACCCGTCTGGACCGGCGAGTAGCGGCTACCGCGGTCGGGACCAGTCGATTGGCGGGCCCCGCCGAGTGGCGGGCCCGTCGAGTGGCGGGCCCGTCGAGTGGCGGGCCCGCCGAGTTGAGCGCCACCCTGGTTCGATCACGATCTGGCCAGCGTGGTGTTCACCTCGGCGGCCCACTCAGCCCCGTTCGGGGGGCAGCGCAACTCGGGGCTCAGCGCAGCTCGGGGCTCAGCGCGCGCGGGTGCCGGAGAGCAGCCGGATGAAGTTCAGTCGTGGCACCACGCTCGCCACGTCGTCGATCGTGCTCTCCAGGCGAGGGAACCGGACGGCGATGCCGGCGACGTCCTCGGTCACCTGGATCGTGGCGAGCGCCAGCTCACCGAAGATCCGGGCCAGCGCGATGGCACCGAGCACCAGGACCGGCACGGTGACCAGCGCCAGCAGGCCCAGCCAGGTCGCCGTGCTGAATGCCGCCACGGTGGCGGCCACTCCCCCGACGCCGGCCAGGACGGTGAACCCGAGGAACAGCGGGGGCACCAGCCGGGGCGTCAGTGGCAGGTCGAAACGGGCGCGCAGCAGTGCGCGCAGCGTGCCGGCGGGATCGGGGAGCACGCGGAGCGTGTCGGCGGGATCCGGCAGCCCGGTACTTGGGGGCTCGTCCTTCATGTTCGCTGCCTCCTCGTGCGTCGGGTGAACTGCTAACTCTAGCAAGCAAAGTGCTTGCTGGAGTAACGCACTCGCCGCCCACACTGGGCCGCGCCGAGAGCGGCGGCCGCCCCGTCAGTCCTGTTCCCCGCTCGCGCTACCTGCTCCGGTGGCGTCCGTCTCACTCTCGCGGACTGTCAAACATGGGATGTTAGTTTCACCCTATCGGGGAGATCAGTTCACCCCCGTAGAGGGGGTACGACGTGCCACTGCGCACCGCGGAACGATCCAGCCTGGTCGGCCGGGTGATCGACCAGCTGCGCTCGCTGATCGAGTCCGGCGAGTGGCCGATCGGCACCAAGATCCCCGCTGAACCGATGCTCGTGGAGAGCCTCGGGGTGGGTCGCAACACGGTGCGCGAAGCGGTCCGCGCGCTGGTGCACAACGGCATGCTCGAGCCCCGCCAGGGCGACGGCACCTACGTCCGCGCCGACGACGACCTGGGCGCCGCGATGCTGCGCCGGCTGCGCCGGTGCGGCCACCTGGAGGCGATCGAGGTACGTGCCAGCCTGGAGCGCGACGCCGCCCGGCTGGCCGCGCTGCGCCGCACCCCCGCCGACATCCAGGCCCTGCGCGCCGCGATGGCCCGCCGGGAGGCCGCCTGGGCGGAGCGCGACGACGAGAAACTGATCAACGCCGACCTGGACTTCCACCGCATCGCGGTGGCCGCCGCGCACAACGGCATGCTCGCCGACCTCTACGGGCACCTCACCGAGGGACTGCGCGCGGTGCTGGAGGCGATCGTGCACAGCCCGCTGACCGAGGAGGAGCGCTACCAGCACGCGTCGCACGCCGCGCTGGTCGACGCCATCGAGGCCGGCGACCCGGATGCCGCACAGCGCTGCGTCGAGAAGTACCTCGGCGCCTCGGTCAAGTCGGTCCGGACGCTGCAGGACGCGGACGAATGAGCGAGGCCACGAGCGAACAAACAACGCTGAGCGAGGCCACGAGCGAACAAACAACACTGAGCGAGGCCACGAGCGAACAGACAACACTGAGCGACGCCACGAGCGAACACCCGGCGCCGCGTGGGCGCGGTCAGACGGTCCTGCTGGCCGCCGGTGTCATCCTGCTGGCGCTGAACCTGCGGCCGCTGGTGGTCGCGGTGTCCCCATTGCTGAGCACGATCCGGGCGGACACCGGGATGTCGGCGACCATGGCCGGCCTGCTCACCACGGTGCCGGTGCTGTGCTTCGGACTCCTCGCGCCGCTGGCACCCCGCCTGGGCCGGCTGGTCGGCATCGAACCGGCGCTGCTGATCACCATGGTGATGATCGGAGCCGGTGCCGCGGTCCGGTTGCTGCCGCCGCTGCCCGCGCTGCTGGCCGGTACCGTCCTGATCGGCGCCGGCATCGCGCTGGCCAACGTGCTGATCCCCAGCGTGATCAAGCGTGACTTCCACAACCGGGTCGGCATGATGACCGGGCTGTACACCATGACGCTGTCCGGCGGCCCGGCGATCGCGGCCGGTCTCACGGTGCCGATCGCGCAGCTCACCGGGTGGGGTTGGCGGCCGGTGCTGGCGTCGTGGGGACTGCTCGCGCTGCTGGCGGCCGTCGTCTGGCTGCCGCAGGCGCGCCGGCACACCCGGATCCGGGCGGCCGAGGCGCGGGCGGCGGCACACCCGGTACGCGGACTGTGGCGCAGCTCGCTGGCCTGGGCGGTCACCTCGTACATGGGCCTGCAGTCGCTGAGCTTCTACGCCCCGGCGGCCTGGCTGCCCACGCTGCTCGCCACCGCGGGTCTGAGCAAGGCGGCGGCCGGCGGGATGCTGGCGCTGTCCAGCCTGGTGAGCATCGCCGGTGCGTTCGCCGCGCCGACGCTGGCCGGGCGCGGTGTGCGGCCGGGGCTGCTGGTGGTGATCGGTACCGCGTCCTCCGGAGTGGGCTTCGCCGGGCTGCTTGTCGCGCCGGCGGCGGGGGCGTACCTGTGGATGACGCTGCTCGGTATCGGTACCGGCACGGCGATCAGCCTGGCGCTGCTGTTCATCGTGCAGCGGGCGCCGGACATCCGGCACGCCGCGCAGCTGTCCAGCATGGCGCAGTGCTTCGGCTACCTCCTGGCCGGCCTCGGCCCGTTCGCACTGGGCGCGGTGCACGACGCCACGGGTGGCTGGACCGTCCCGTTGCTGCTGCTCATCGCACTGCTGGTACCCCAGGCGGTGGCCGGCGTGATCGCCTCCCGGGACCGCCACGTCGCCGGGCGCGACCGCACGGCCGCCGCCCCCGCCGCCGCCGTGCGCTGACGCTCCGCGAGTCCAGCCGAATCCGGCGACTCGCCCGGCAAAATCTACCGACTCGCCGGGGAGGCGAGCGCCGAGCGCAGGAAGTCGACCTGGAGCAGCAGCAGGTTCTCGGCGACCTCCTCCTGCGGCGTCATGTGGGTGACCCCGGACAGCGGCAGCACGCTGTGCGGACGCCCGGCCGCCAGCAGCGCGGAGGACAGCCGCAGGGTGTGCGCGGCAACCACGTTGTCGTCGGCAAGGCCGTGGATCAGCAGCAGCGGGCGGGTCAGCTTCGGCGCGTCGGCGAGCAGCGAGGACCGCTCGTAGGCGGCCGGATCCACCGCCGGGTCGCCCAGGTACCGCTCGGTGTAGTGGGTGTCGTAGAGCGCCCAGTCGGTGACCGGGGCGCCGGCCACCGCGGCGTGGAACACGTCCGGGCGGCGCAGCACGGCCAGCGCCGCCAGGTAGCCGCCGAACGACCAGCCGCGGATGCCGACCCGGCTCACGTCCAGCTCGGGGTGCGCGGCGGCGGCCAGTTCGAGCGCGGCGACCTGGTCCTCCAGCGCCGGAGTGGCCAGGTCACCGGCCACCGCCCGCTCGTAGGACGGCCCGCGCCCCGGCGTGCCCCGGCCGTCCGCGACCACTACCGCGAAGCCCTGGTCGGCGAACCACTGGCTGGTCAGGTACGCACCCCGGGCGGCGAGTACACGCTGCGCGTGCGGCCCGCCGTACGGGTCCATCAGCACCGGCAGCCGCTGGCCGGGTTGGTGGCCGGTGGGCAGCAGCACGGCGGTCCTCGGCCCGCGCGGCTCGGCGGTGGTACCCGAGGTGTCCTGGGTGTCCCCGGGGTCCGGGACGAGCGCCAGCCGCAGCGGCAGCTCCGGCGCGTCAGCCAGCGAGGTGATCGGGACCCAGCCGCCGTCCGCCCGGTGCACCCGGACGCTCACCCCGTCCTGCTCCAGGGTCTGGGCGGTGATCACCGTGGTGCCGCCGCGGCGGCGGCCGCCGAACACGCCGGGCTCCGGGGTCAGGCAGCTCAGCCCGTCGCCGGGGCGGTACGTCCACAGCCGCACCTCGGTCGGGTCCTCGCTGGCGGTGAACAGCACCGTGTCCGCGTCCACGTCCAGCACCGAGCGGACCCGCAGGCTCGGCGGCGTGACCAGCTCGCCGCCGACGTGCAGCCGCCGCGCGTCCTCGGAGTCGGCGACCCAGACCAGCGCGCCGCTGTCCAGGTGCGCCGGCACCCCGGGGACGATGTCCACCCAGTGCTCGTCGGTGTTCTCGGTGACCGGGGTGCACGCGCCGGTCACCGGGTCCACCCGCAGTACCCGCAGCGCCCGCTGGTCCCGGGGCGCCGCGGTGATCAGTAGTCCGGAGTGGTCCTGCGCGTCGTCCCAGTGCACGTCGGCCAGGTACTCCTCGGCGCCGTTGTCACCGCCCTCGGCCCAGAGCACGTCGGTGCGGGAGCCGTCCTGGCCGAGCAGGTACAGCTCGGTGACCGCGTTCGGGGTACCGGCCGCCGGGTAGGCGAGCTCGGTGGCCGGCCGCTCGGGGTTCGCCGGGTCGGCCAGGTGCCAGCGGGTCACCGGGGCGTCGTCGACCCGGGCCACCAGCACCGCGCCGCCGTCCGGGGACCACCAGTAGCCCCGCATCCGGCCCATCTCCTCGGCCGCGATGAAGTCGGCCAACCCGTAGCGGACGGTGTCGGACTCGGGCTCGGCCAGCGCGGTGGAGGTGCCGGTCGCCCGGTCGTACAGCCACAGCGCGCCGCCGCTGACGTAGGCCACCCGGTTGCCGGCGGGGTCGGGGCGGGGGTCGATCACCCCGGGCGGCGTGCTGACCGGGCGTGGCTCGGCGTCCGGCTTGTCGAGCTCCGCCAGGTAGAGCGTGCCGGCGAGGACGAACGCCGCGACGGTGAGCCCGTTGTCGGTGGCGTAGCCGACGATGCCGCCGGCCTGCTCGCGGGTGCGCTCCCGGCGGGCCCGCTCCTCGGCGGGCAGCTCGGCGTCCGGGTCGGCGAGCGCCCTCGGATCGGCCACCAGCCGTTCCTCGCCGGTCCCGGTGTCGAGGGACCAGAGGCAGGTCACCGGATCGGTGCCGCCGCGACTGCGCAGGAACAGCACCCGCTCGCCGGCCGCCGAAATGCTGAAGCCGCGCGGAGCGCCCAGGGAGAACCGTCGGGTGCGGGCCTGTCGGCGTGGAAAACTCTCGGTCACTTCGTCATCCTGCCGCGGCGCGACGGCCCGGCGCCCGGCGGAGCCGAAGCGCGGAACCTCGCTACCGGGTTTGGCCCGACTCACCGAGATCGACGGGACGGCGCTCCGCTCCATGATCGAATGACCCGCACGTCGATCTCGGCGCCGGGGGCGTGCGCTGTTGCGTATCCCTACGCAGAGCTGCGCCGGGTCCGGGAACGTCCGGGCGACACGGAGCGGCCGAGACGCCTCTGGCAGCGAGTGTCCGACCCCGCGATAGAGCCGTTCGCACGGCTGTTCTTCGAGATCTACGGGCAGGCACTGCAGGGGCGGGAGCCGGCTATCGGCCTGCTGGACGGTGACATCACCGCCTGGTTGCTGCCGAGCGTGCGGAGCCTGGTCGACAGCGGCGTCCCACCGGAACGGGCCGAATCGATGGCCCGACTCGGCGTGGCGGTGGCCAGGGGCCTGTTACTGGACCTGCTGGCCACCGGGCAGCGAATGGCGGTGAACGACGCGTTCGAGCTGTTCCTGACGTTGTCCGGCAGCTCGCCCAGAGCGAGCCGGTCGCCGGGGCGGGCTGAGCCGGGGGCGGGCGTCCCCCGGGCGGGCGCTCAGCCGAGGCTGCGCTGCAACAGCACGGTGTCCAGCCAGCCGCCGTGCTTGAAACCGACCCGGGCCAGCCGCCCGGCCGGCACGAATCCGTGCCGGATGTGCAGCTGGACCGAGGCCGGGTCACCGGTGTCGGCGATCACCGCGATGACCTCCCGGATCCCGGCCGCCGCGCACCCGTCCAACAGCGCGGCCAGCAACCGCCCGCCGGCACCCCGGCGACCGGCCCAGGGCGCCACGTAGATCGAGTCCTCCACGGTGTGCCGGTACGCGGGCCTCGGCTTCCACGGCGAGCAGTACGCGTAGCCGGCCACCACGCCGCCGCCACCAGTACGACCACCAGCACCGCCATTCGCATCCCCACCAGCGGCCGGCAGCTCCGCCACCACGAACGGCAACCCGGCCGCGCTGACCAGTCCGAAGCGGTCCCGCCAGGCCGCCGCATCCGGCGGTTCCAGCTCGAAGGTCGTGGTCGTGGCCGTGACGTAGTGCGCGTAGATCCGCTCGATCGCGTCGAGGTCCGTTACCTCGGCCGGGCGGATGATCGGTACCTCGGCGGTCATCCCACCATCCTGGTGCCTCTCACCATTTGAGATGGCCATATCAAGGAGTGGACTTCGAGACCTAGCATCGGGGAATGCCGAGGCAACGCTGGGTGGTACTGGTCGCCGGGCTGATCGCGGTCACGGCCGGGTGCGCGGTGCAGTACGGCACGCCGTTCCTGATCCCGGCGCTGCGCGCGGACGGGCTCACCCTCGCGCAGGCCGGGCTGCTCGCCGGCTGCCCGATCGCGGGGCTCCTGGTCACCCTGGTCGCCTGGGGCGCGGCGGCCGACCGGTACGGCGAGCGCCGGGTGCTGACCCTCGGCCTCGGCGCGGGTGGGCTGGTGCTGCTGGCCGGCGCCCGGCTGCACGGTTCGGTCGCGCTCGGTGCCACGTTCCTGCTCGCCGGCGCCGCGACGGCCGCCGTGCACGCCGCGAGCGGGCGGCTGGTGCTCGGCTGGTTCGCCGCACACGAGCGCGGCCGGGCGATGGCCATCCGGCAGTGCGCGCAGCCGCTCGGGGTGGCCATCGCCGCGCTGGCACTGCCGTCGCTGTCCCACCCGTCGCTGCCCCAGCCGTCGACGACACACTCCGGCCTCCCGCTGGCGGTCGCGGCACTGGGCGGCGGCTGCCTGGCCGCGACCGGCCTTGCGCTCGCACTGGTGCGGGACCCGGTCCGGCCGAGGTCGGCGGCCGGGCAGCTCCCCGTATCGCCGTACCGGTCGTCGACACTGTGGCGGATCCACGGGGCGAGCTCGATGCTCGTGGTACCGCAGTTCGTGATCGCCACGTTCTCGCTGGTGTACCTGGTCGACGTGCAGGGTTGGTCGGCCGCTCCGGCCGGGCGGCTGCTGGCGGCGGCTCAGGTCGGTGGCGCGGCGACCCGGCTGGCCGCCGGGTACTGGTCGGACCGGGTGGGCAGCCGGCTGCGGCCGATGCGGCTGCTCGCGGTGGCCACCGGTGTGGTGCTGGCCGCCCTGGCCGCCGCGACGCTGGCCGGTGCGACGGCCGCCGCGGTGGTCGCCCTGGTGATCGCCACCATGCTCGCGGTGAGTACCAACGGACTGGCCTTCACCGCCGTTGCGGAGCGCGCCGGCAGCGCCTGGGCCGGCCGGGCACTCGGCGTGCAGAACACCGCGCAGAACGCACTGGCGGCCGCCACCCCACCGGTGTTCGGGCTGCTCATCGGCGTACTGAGCTACGGCGTCGGGTTCGCCGTCGCGGTGGCGTTCCCGGTGCTGGCCTGCCTGCTGGTGCCGGTCGACGACGAGGCGACCGGGGTGGGCGCGGCCCCGCGACCCCCGGTCAGCGACCGCCGCGAAGGGCCTCCCGAACGGCGGTGATCACCTTCTGGCCACCGTCGCCGCGGCGCAGGACGTCGTAGCCGGTGCGGATGATGCGCGACGGGATGAGTTCGACGGCCGGCGGGTAGGTCCACACGTCGCCGCCGAACTTGGTCTTGAACAGGTCCGGTCCGGGCAGCGAGTCCTGGTCGACCGGGCCGGCGGAGCGCAGCACCTCCACCGACTCGGGGCGCAGCCCGCCGAAGTCGTAGGCGTGGTAGCCGTTCGCCTTGCCCCAGGAGATCGCTTCCCAGATCATCGCACTGGCCACGTTCAGCTTCGCGGCCTCGGTGGAGGCGCGGTCCATGCCGGTGATCCGGCTCTTCAGCACGCCACCGCAGCCGGTGAGCAGCTCGGCGGCCACCGGCGCGCCGGCCAGCTCGCCCAGCAGCAGCACCACGTGCCCGCCGGGGTCCAGTTCGTCGTAGGTGACCTCGAGATAGTTCTCCGGGAACGGGGTGAAGCCCTGGTACTGCGCGGTGCTGGCGGCGAGGCGGGCCAGCACCGGGATGTCCCGCCGGTCGCCGACCCGGACCTTCACGCCGCGCTCCGGCCACTGCCTGGTCCAGGTCCGCAGCCGGCGGGTGAGGTTGGCCCGCAGTGCGTCCTCGGACTGGGTCAGGTCGACGCGCATGGTGGACGCCGGCGCGATGCCGGCCTGGGAGAACCGGAACCCGCGCTGCAGCAGCGCGATGGTGATGTCCTCGCCACCGTCCGGCGGCTGCACGAACAGCGCCGCGTGCGAGCGGGCCAGAGTGTGCAGCGTGTCCGCCAGCTGCTTGTTCACCGAAGCCCTGATCGTGACCAGGTGGTCGGCGATCGTCGGGCCGTAGGGCAGGTAACCGACCCGGCCGAGGCCGCGGACCTTGCGGCACAGCACGGTCGCCCCGCCGAGCACTTCGGCGCCGGAGGTGGCGAGCAGGTACAGCGGCTCGTAGTCGGCCAACCGGCGGATGTTGACCCACGCGGACAGCTGGGCGACGTCGCTGTTGTTGGTGCGGGCCAGCAGCTGATCCCACGCGGCGAGCAGCTCGGAACCCGGGTCCGGCGTGACCGTGACGGTCAGCTCGGACAGCAACTGCTTCTCCCGTGCCCGCTCGGCCGCGCTCACACCGGAGCGGTTACCGCCGCCGGCCTCCTTCGGCAGCCCACCGAGCTCGGGGGGCTGCGATGCGGAGTGCACCTGCATGGTAGAGAGCATCCTTAGCTACAACGAGTGAAATCCGCCGGGGGTACGCTCACCGGAGCGTAGGCGGCCCACGCACTTACACAATAAGGAAATGTTTCCGACGATGTCGTGACTGGACCCCGAACAGGGCTGCTGAAGTGGGCAAAGACCACTCAACTCAGTCTGTTCACGAGTGCCTGGGCGAGCAGTTCGGGGCGTAGTCAGGTCCGTCGGACACACAGCTGGGCCAGACCGGGCAATCACTGCCCCGGCGCGCCGTGCCACAGAGTTCGAGCCCGGTCCG
>DASYLM010000101.1:0-33255 GCA_036009565.1 Pseudonocardia sp.
GGATGCGCAAGCACTCCCGCGATCTCAAGGGTGAGCTGGAGGGCCAGGCCGGTGCGGCGCTGGCCCGGGGCTCGGCCACGGCGCTGGTGGTGATGGCGTTCCTCGCCGTGCTCCGCGAGGGCTTCGAGACCGCCGTCTTCCTGCTGGCCGCCTTCCAGGCCAGCACCTCGCCGGCGCTGGCCGGCTCCGGCGCGCTGATCGGCATCGTGCTCGCGGTGGTGCTGGGTTACGGCATCTACAAGGGCGGTGTCCGGCTCAACCTGAGCAAGTTCTTCCGGATCACCGGCGTGGTGCTGGTCGTGGTGGCCGCCGGTCTGGTGATGACCGCCTTCCACACCGCGCACGAGGCCGGCTGGGTGAACTTCGGCCAGCAGCGCGTCGCGGACCTGTCCTGGCTGGTGCTGCCGGGCACCCCGGTGTCCTCGCTGGTCACCGGCGTGCTCGGGATCCAGCCGTACCCGGTGCTGATCGAGGTGGTGGCCTGGTTCGTGTACCTGGTGCCGCTGATGGTGTACCTGCTCTGGCCACAGGGCGGGCCGGCCCGTCGGGTGCCCGCCGAGGAGCCGAGTCCGGCGTCGGCCGGGTAGCCGGCCCGCCCGACCGCGAGCCCCCTTGTCTCCGCAGTGACCGGGCCAGGACGAGTTCCACCCCTGATCTCGCGATGGCTGCCGACCGCCGATGTTCGAACCAGCTAGAAGGGCACCACCTCATGACTTCGATTCGAGCGGACAGGCTCGCGGGAGCGGCGGCGCTGGTCTGCGCCGCCACATTGCTGGCCGGTTGTGGTGGCTCAGGCGGATCCGGCGCGGCTGCCCCGAGCGGCCCGACCGCCGAGGTGAAGATCGCCCTGTCCGACGCGGGCTGCGAGCCGACCCCGGCCAGCGTCCCGGCCGGCCCGGTCAAGTTCTCCATCACCAACTCCGGCTCCGCCAAGGTCACCGAGGCCGAGCTGCAGAAGGACGGCAAGATCCTCGGTGAGAAGGAGAGCCTGACGCCGGGCCTGTCCGGCGACTTCACCCTGCGCCTGGAGGGCGGCGGCGCCTACAGCATCTACTGCCCGGGCGGCGCCAAGGACACCTGGACGTTCACCGTGACCGGCGGCGTCCCGAGCAACCCGGCCGACACCTCGCTGGCCGTCGCCACCAAGGGCTACCGCGACTACATCGTGGCCGAGGTGGACCAGTTGGTGCCCGCCACCAAGACGTTCACCGACGCGGTGCGGGCCGGTGACATGGCCAAGGCCAAGGCGGCGTTCGCTCCGGCGCGGGTGCACTACGAGAGCGTGGAGCCGGTGGCGGAGAGCTTCGGCGACATCGACCCGGACGTCGACGCCCGCATCGACGACGTGAAGGACCCGTCCCAGTGGACCGGGTTCCACCGGATCGAGAAGGCGCTCTGGGTGGACAACTCGCTGGCCGGCATGACGCCGATCGCGGACAAGCTGGACGCCGACGTGAACACCCTGAAGTCCAAGGTCGCCACCGAGACCTACCAGCCGGCGCAGCTGGCCAACGGTGCCGGCGACCTGCTCACCGAGGTCTCCACCTCCAAGGTGACCGGTGAGGAGGACCGCTACTCGCACACCGACCTGTGGGACTTCCAGGCCAACATCGACGGCGCGCGCAAGTGCTTCGAGCTGCTCAAGCCGGCCCTCGCGGCGAAGAACCCGGACCTGGCCCAGCAGCTCGAGGCCCGGTTCACCGACGTGGTCAGCGGGCTGTCGCAGTACAAGAAGGGCTCGGGCGACAACGCAGGCTACGTCGACTACAGCACCGTGCCGCAGGACCAGCGGCGCAAGCTCGCGGACGCGGTGAACGCGCTGGCCGAGCCGCTGTCGAAGGTCGCGGGCCAGGTGGTCTGACTTGACCATCTCATCGGACCGGGCCAACGGTCCCAGACTTTCCCGGCGGGGTCTGCTCGGCGGAGCCGCCGGGCTCGGGCTGGCCGGCGTCGCGGGCGCCGGGCTGGTCGGCTGTGCCGGCCAGCCCGACCCGGCGACCGGCACCGTGCCGTTCTACGGGGCCAACCAGGCCGGAGTCGACACCGACGTGCAGGACCGGCTGGCGTTCGCGGCGTTCGACGTCACGAGCACCAGCCGGGCCGACCTGATCGACATGCTGAAGACCTGGACCGCCGCCGCCGAGGCGATGACCAGGGGTGTGATGGTGCCCGGCGAGTCCAACGCGGGCGAGGTGCCGCCGGCGGACACCGGGGAGACGATCGGGCTGCCGCCGTCACAGCTGACCGTGACCATCGGCTTCGGGCCGTCGCTGTTCGACCAGCGGTTCGGACTCGCCGCGCACCGACCGGCGGCGTTCAGCGCGCTGCCGGCGCTGCCCGGCGAGATCCTCGACCCGAACCGCACCGGCGGCGACATCGGCATCCAGGCCTGCGCCAACGACCCGGCGGTGGCCTTCCACGCGGTGCGCAACCTGGCCCGCCTCGGCAAGGGCACCGCGGTCACCCGGTGGACCCAGCTCGGCTTCGGCCGGACCGCGTCCACCGGCACCGACCAGCAGACCGAGCGCAACCTGATGGGTTTCAAGGACGGCACCCGCAACATCAAGAGCGACGACCGGAACGCGCTGGAGCAGTTCGTCTGGGTCGGCGACGAGGCGGCCCAGCCGTGGCTGGAGGGCGGCAGCTACCTGGTCTCCCGGCGGATCCGGATCTTCGTGGAGGCGTGGGACCGGGACCGGCTGTCCGACCAGGAGGCGGTGTTCGGCCGGGAGAAGTACACCGGCGCCCCGCTGACCGGCAAGGCCGAGTTCGACGTCCCGGACTTCGCCGCCAAGGGCCCGGACGGCACGACCACGATCGCCGACGACGCGCACATCCGGCTCGCCGCGTTCGAGAACAACGACGGGCTGCGCATCCTTCGCCGGGGTTACTCCTTCACCGACGGGATCGACGAGCGCACCGGGGACCTCGACGCCGGGCTGTTCTTCATCGCGTACATGAAGGACCCGGCCCAGTTCGTCACCCTGCAGCGCAAGCTGGGCAGCCAGGATGCGCTCAACGAGTACATCCGCCACGTCGGTTCCGGCCTGTTCGCCTGCCCGACCGGCGTGCCCGACGCCACCAGCTACTGGGGCAAGCAGCTCTTCGAGTCCTGAGTGGCGACGTCGCCCGCGTACTGCGCGCCCTGCTCAGATGACCCCGTGGCACAGGTACGGACGAGGACCGTCGAATGGCAACGCGGAGCCCACGCCCCTCGACTGCTTCAATTGGCCTCATGTCAGACAGTGCCGAGGTGCCCCGGGTGGTGCGCGCCAGCCGGGAGATCGCGGCCAGCGCGGAAGAGATCTTCGCGCTGATCGCTGACCCCTCGCTGCAGCCCCGATGGGATGGCAACAAGAACCTCCGCGAGGCGTCCGAGGAGCAGCGCATCCGGGGCATCGGCGATGTGTTCACGATGACGCTCACCACGGGTGGCGTCCGAGAGAACCACGTCGTGGAGTTCGTCGAAGCGCGTCGCATCGCTTGGTTTCCCTCGGACCCGGGCCAGCGACCGCCCGGCCATCTCTGGCGCTGGGAGCTCACACCGGTGAATGAAACCCGCACATTGGTCACCCACACCTACGACTGGACCCGACTGACCGAAGAAGAACGCCTTGCCCGCGCACAGAGCACAACGGCCGACAGCTTGCGGGCCTCTCTCGACCGACTGGCAGAGCTTGCGGAGCGCCTCTGAGCTTGCCGATCACCGGCGCGACTGATGCCGTCACCCGGCGCCGGCCAGACGTCCAGCTCGGCCTGTCGGGCTGCGTGCACTCGCCGCCCACGGGGTCTCAGCCGAACAGGGACTCGGCCCAGAAGCCGTCGGGGCCGACGCCGGGCGGCACGGCGAACAGCCCGGACCCGGTGTGTTCGACGTACTCCATCAGCTTGTCCTGGCTGGCCAGCGCGCGCTGCATGGGCACGAACTGCCGGTGCGGGTCGCGGGCGAAGCAGATGAAGAACAGACCGGCGTCCAGGTGCCCGCTGCCGTCCGCGCCGTCCACGAAGTTGTAGCCGCGGCGCAGGAGCCGGGCCCCACCGTTGGCGGCGGCGGAGGCCAACCGGATGTGCGCGTTCTCGCCGATCAGCGGGCGGCCGTCGTTGGCGGCCATGGCGAAGTCGCTCGGGTCGAACTCGCCCGGCTTGCCGGGCGGCGCCCCGCTGCCCTTCTGGCGCCCGATGATGGACTCCTGCTCGGTCAGCGAGGTGCGGTCCCAGATCTCGATGTGCATCCGGATCCGGCGGGAAACCAGGTAGCTGCCGCCGGTCAGCCAGTCCGGCCCGTCGCCGGGGGCCACCCAGACGTGGTCGCGCAGCGCCGCCGGGTCCTCCGCCTTGATGTTGTTCGTGCCGTCCTTGAACCCGAACAGGTTGCGCGGGGTGAGCTGCGCGGTCGAGGTGGACGAGGTCCGGCCGAAGCCGAGCTGGGACCACCGGACCGACGTCGTGCCGAACCCCATCCGGACCAGGTGTCGGATCGCGTGCACCGCTACCTGCGGATCGTTCGCGCAGGCCTGGATGCACAGGTCGCCGCCGCTGCGCCTGGGGTCGAGCTGGTCCAGCTGGAAGTGGGGCAGCTCGGCGAGCCCCGCCGGCTTCGCGCCGGCCAGCCCGAACCTCCCGTCGAACAGCGAGCCGCCCAACCCGAGGGTGAGGGTGAGCTGGGACGCCGGCAGGCCGAGCGCCTCCCCGTTGTCCGCCGGCGGCGCGTCCGGGTTGCCCCCGAGCGCGCCGAGCGGGCTGACCTCGGCGCCCGCGGTCATCCGCTCGGCCGCCCTGGTCCACCGGCGCAACAGGTCGACGAGGGCGGCGCGGTCGGTCGTGGTGACGTCGAGGGCGACGAAGTGCATCCGGTCCTGCGCCGGGGTGACGATGCCGGCCTGGTGCTGGCCCCGGAACGGCACCGGGTCCCGGGCCGCCTCCTCCCGGGCGGCGGCCTGCATCGCCGGCTCGGCCGAGCGCGACACGACGCTGCCGGCGATCGCGGCGCCGGCGCCGGCCAGCGCCGCCCCTGCGCCGGCCAGCCCGAAGAGGCGCCGGCGGGACATCCCCGAGGGTCCGGGGGTGCCGGTGGTGTCGGGCCCGGGCGAGCTCACGGTGCCGTCACCACCCCCGCGACCTGGCTGACCGGCTCGCCGAGCGCGTCCACGGTGGCGGCCATCTTCTTCGTGTCGTCGGAGGTCAGCTGCGTGTACAGCTTGAAGCCGTCGCCGTCGCGGTAGCCCTCCAGCAGCGTGTCCACCGCGGCGAAGCGCTGGTCCAGCGTCGGCCCGAGGTTCTTGTCCTTCTCGTCGATCACCGGGCGCAGCGCTGCGACGGCGGCCTGGGAGCCCTCCACGTTTGCCTTGAAGTCCCACAGGTCGGTGTGCGAGTAGCGGTCCTCCTCGCCGGTGATCTTGCCGGTGGCGACCTCGTCCAGCAGCTCCTTGGCACCGTTGGCCAGCTGCACCGGGGTCAGCTCCACTCCGGCGACCCGGGCCTGCAGGACCTTCATGTCGGCCAGCAGCTGGTCGGCGATGGCGGGGGAGTCGGCCTTCAGCCCGTCGACCCAGAGGTCCTTCTCCAGCCGGTGGTAACCGGTGAACTGCTCGCCGGGCGTCCGCTCGTCGTCCTCCCGGCCGTCCATCTTCGGGTCCAGGTCACCGAACGACTCGGCGACCGGCTCGATCCGTTCCCAGTACGTCCTGGCTACCGGGAACTGCGCCTTCGCGGCCGCCACGTTGCCGGCCTTGACGGTGGTCACGAACTCCTCGGTCTTGGGCACCAGCGCCTCGATCTGCGAGGTCACGTAGCGCTTGTAGCTCGCGGTGGCCTCGGCCAGCCGGGCGTTGGTGTCCACCGACCGGTTCGCCCGGCCGGACACCGTGAACGGGGCGCGGATGCCGTCGCCGACCATGCCCGGCTTGCAGGCGGTGGTGTACGTGCCGCCGTCGGGCGCCTCCACGATCAGCCGCCGGGTCAGCCCGGGGCCGATGTTCTCCACCTCGCCCATGATCCGGTCGCCGGTCCCGTAGAGGTAGAACTCGGTGACCTTGCTGCCCTTGTTGGCGATCTCGAAGGTGATCTTGCCGGCCGGCGCCTCCTGCTCGGTCAGCTCGCAGGCGGTGTCCGAGGCGTTCACGGTGATGGAACCGGCACCCTCGGCGGTGCCGCCACCTGAGCTCTCCGGGCCGCCGCCGGAACAGCCGGCGAGCAGCGCGAGCGAGGCCAGAGACGCTAGCGAGACGGGTACGGAGCGTGCGGTCGGGCGGGGCACGGTGAACTCCTTGACGCTGCGGGGGTGCTGCTTCGGGGTACTGCGGGTCAGGCCGCTGCCGAGGCGGTGGCCGCGGTGCGGGCGCGGCCCGGGAGCAGGAACAGCGTGAGCACGACGCCCACGTAGAGCACCCAGACGGCGGCCTCGAGCACCGAGGTCCGGGGGGAGAGGTTGAAGATGCCCTTCAGCAACGTCCCGTACCAGGAGTCGGCCGGGACGGCGGCGCTGATGTCGAACGCCAGTGTGTTCAGGCCCGGGAGGATGTTCGCCTCCTGCAGGTCGTGCATGCCGTAGGCCAGGATGCCGGCCGCGACGAAGATCAGCAGGACGCCGGTGACCTTGAAGAACTTCGCCATGTTGATCCGGACCGCGCCCCGGTAGATCAGGTAGGCCAACCCGACCGCGACCGCGATGCCGATGAGGAAGCCGAGCAGCGGCGAAGCGGTCGATCCGGCGGCCTGTGCGGCGGCCCAGAAGAACACGGCCGTCTCGAGCCCTTCCCGCCCGACCGCCAGGAATGCCATCAGCACGACGGCCCACGAGCCGATCTGGAGTGCCTGCTCCAACCTGCCGCGCAGCTCGCCGGACAACGCGCGTGCGGTGCGCCGCATCCAGAAGACCATCCAGGTGACGAAGCCGACCGCGACGATGGACATGCCGCCGCCGAACGCCTCCTGGGCCTCGAACGACATCGCGTTGGACGTGAACGTGAGCAGGGCGCCGACGGCGATGCTGATCACCACCGCGACCGCGACGCCGGCCCATACCCAGGGCAGCGCCCGCAGCCGGTCGCTGCGCACCAGGAAGGCGACCAGGATGGTGACCACCAGCGCGGCTTCCAGCCCTTCGCGGAGGCCGATCAGGGCGTTGCTCAGCACCCCGCGGCACCGGGAACGGGTCGGTCCGGGTGGGGCCGCGGCCGGGACGGTTCGATCCGCACCGCTGCGCTAGGGCAGGCTAACCTCATGGTGCACAGCCTAACCTGGCAGATTGCTGAGAATCCAGGCTTGACAAGTGTCCGGAACCAAGTCGTCGTTTTCGGGACGGCCGTGACCGGTCGGCTCAGGCCTCCGGGGCTGGGTCGGGATCGCCGATCGCGATCCGCGCCCGGACCTCGCCGATGGCGTCCTGGTACTCCGGCCGGGGCTCCATGGCGAAGGCCATCCGCAGCTGCGCGAGCGCCTCGGTGAAACGGCCCTGGCGTTGCAGGGACTTGCCCAGCGCGAACCGCGCGTAGTGGTCGGCCGGGTCGATCTCCAACACCCGGGTGAACGCGGTCTCGGCCCTGCGCAGCTGGGCGGAGTCCAGGAACGCCCGGCCGGCGAGCAGCTGCACCGAGGCGTCGTCGGGTTGCGCGGCCAGTACCGGCAGCAGCGCCTGCACCGCGTCCAGCGGGCGGCGCTGGGACAACAGCGTCTCCGCCCGGCGGTAGGAGGCGAAGGTGGACTCGCCGTCGCGGTGGCCTTCCGGCGGGTGGCCGTCGTCACGGCGGCTGGGATCAGAGAAGGGAGCGCTCGTCATGGTCGTGCCAAGGTTAGGTGGCGCGGCGGTGAACCGCGAGCCCGCCTCGGCGGTTAGGCTTCGGAGGACGCTGATGCCTCGGCCGGCGACCGCCGGCGCAGAACATCCCGACGCAGGCCCCGTGCCAGGCAAGGAGCAGATGTGGCCGTCATCGAGCAGGTCGGTGCTCGCGAGATTCTCGACTCTCGGGGTAACCCCACCGTGGAGGTGGAGGTGGCCCTGGACGACGGGACGCTGGCCCGGGCCGCGGTGCCGTCCGGAGCATCCACCGGGGAGCACGAGGCGGTCGAGCTCCGCGACGGCGACGCCCGCCGCTACGGGGGCAAGGGTGTCGAGCGAGCGGTAGCCGGCGTACTGGACGAGATCGGCCCCGAGCTGATCGGCGTGGAAGCGGTGGACCAGCGGATCGTCGACCAGAAGCTGGTCGATCTGGACGGCACTCCGGACAAGTCCCGGCTCGGCGCGAACGCGCTGCTGGGCGTGTCGCTGGCGGTGGCGAAAGCGGCCGCCGAGTCGTCCGGGCTGGAGCTGTTCCGCTACATCGGCGGCCCGAACGCGCACGTGCTGCCGGTTCCCATGATGAACATCATCAACGGTGGCGCGCACGCCGACTCCTCGGTCGACGTGCAGGAGTTCATGATCGCCCCGATCGGCGCGGAGTCGTTCCGGGAGGCGCTGCGCTGGGGCGCCGAGACCTACCACTCGCTGAAGTCGGTGCTCAAGGCGCAGGGACTGAGCACCGGGCTGGGCGACGAGGGTGGCTTCGCGCCCGACCTGCCCGGTACCCGGGCCGCGCTGGACCTCATCGGCACCGCCGTGGAGAAGACCGGGCTGGTCCTCGGCCGGGACGTGGTGCTCGCGCTGGACGTGGCGGCCACCGAGTTCTTCTCCGACGGCGGCTACGCGTTCGAGGGCGCCAAGCGCAGCGCCGAGGAGATGAGCACGTTCTACGGTGAGCTGGTCGCGTCCTACCCGCTGGTGTCCATCGAGGACCCGTTGAGCGAGGACGACTGGGACGGCTGGCAGGCGCTCACCGCCGCGCTCGGGGCGAAGGTCCAGCTGGTCGGCGACGACCTGTTCGTGACCAACCCGGAGCGCCTCGAGGAGGGCATCTCGCGGCAGATCGCCAACGCGCTGCTGGTCAAGGTCAACCAGATCGGCACGCTGTCCGAGACGCTGGACGCGGTCACCCTGGCGCACTCCTGCGGCTACCGCTGCATGATGAGCCACCGTTCCGGTGAGACCGAGGACACCACGATCGCGGACCTGGCGGTGGCCACCGGCTGCGGCCAGATCAAGACGGGCGCGCCGGCCCGGTCCGAGCGGGTGGCCAAGTACAACCAGCTGTTGCGGATCGAGGAGACCCTGGGCGACGCCGCCCGCTACGCCGGTGAACTCGCCTTCCCGCGCTTCACCGCGGAGGACTGAGTAAAGGGTGTGTCCTGCTGGCGACCCAGGCCGGGCCCGAGCCGGCCGGAGCCGTTCCTCCGGCGGCGAGCGGCCGGCCGGGTCCCGGTCGACGGCGGCCCGGTCCCAGACGGCGGCCCGGTCCTCGACGGCGGCCCGGTCCTCGGCGGCCCGGGCACCGGGGACCAGGCCACCCGGTGGTGCCCGCGGCGACGGCGGCGCGGCCGGTCCGGGGCGCGGTGCCCCGCCGGCGCCGGGGGAGAAGGTCCGGGTCGGTGCCTCCGGGGCGGCCTCCGACACGATCCGGGTCAGCAGGGCACACCGGATGGCGCTGGCCACCTCCGGAATGCTCGGGGTGTCCTCGACCAGGCGGGCCGCGATCCTGGCGCTGGTGGTCTGCGCGCTGGCGCTGACCGTGGCGGTACCGCTGCGCAACTACCTGACCCAGCGCCAGGAACTGTCCGCGCTGCAGGCCAAGCAGCACCAGCTGGCCGGTCAGGTGGACGACCTCACCCGCCGGCGCGACCAGCTGAGTGATCCCGGGCAGGTGCAGGCGGAGGCACGGGACCGGCTGGGTTACGTGCGCCCCGGCGAGGTGCCGTACGTGGTGCAGCTGCCCAACGACGCCGGTGCGGTGCCCACTGGCGCGGGCGACGGCGGCGGGGCACCGTGGTTCGACGTGCTGTGGAGCGATGTGCGAGGAGTACAGAGGTGAGTGGCACCCCGGTGGACGAGGTAGCGCAGGCGGACCGGGACGCGGTGACCGCCCAGTTGGGTCGCCGACCCCGGGGGGTGCGCGCGGTGGCGCACCGCTGCCCGTGCGGCCTGCCGTCCGTGGTGCGCACGAACCCGCGGCTGGAGGACGGCACTCCGTTCCCGACGCTGTACTACCTGACCTGCTCGCGGCTGTGCTCGCTGGTCGGCGGGCTGGAGGGCGGCGGGCGGATGCGGGAGATGACCGAGCGGCTCACTGCCGACCCCGAGCTCGCCGCCGCCTACCTCCGTGCGCACCGGGAGTACCTGGCCGAGCGGGACGCCCTCGAACCGCTGGGCACCGAGGTCAGCGCCGGCGGCATGCCGGACCGGGTCAAGTGCCTGCACGTGCACGTCGGGCACGCACTGGCCGCCGGCCCCGGGGTGAACCCGTTCGGCGACGAGGCGTTGGCCGAACTGGGCGAGTGGTGGCGCCCCGGCCCCTGCGTCCACCCCTAGCAACCGGCTCGCTCCGCACCCACCCCCCGCCCCCCGCGAGTCGGGGTTTTTGTCAGCGCGAGTCGGGGTTTTTGTCAGCGCGAGTCGGGGATTCCGTCCGAGCGAGTCGGGACATTCCGCGGCCTCCCGCGCCGTTGTTACCGAGCGCGAGCTCGGTACGCCGCACACCCACCCGGTACGCCGCACACCCACCGCGGCGGGTGTGCGGCGTGCCAGCACGGTGCACGGTCGAAGCCCTGGCCGTGCCGAGCGGTCAGACCCTCGGGGTGACCCGGGCCAGCACGGCGGCGGTCGCGGCGTCCGAGGCGGTGTGCGTACCGGCCGTGCGCCAGCCGGCGCCGTCGCCGAACCGGCTGGCCAGGAACACCTCGGCGACCTCGCTCGGCGCCTGGCGCAGCAGGATGGAGCCCTGCAGACAGGTCGCCGCGAGCTCGGCCAGCCGGCGGGCCCGCCGTTCGTCCGGCGCGGCCAGCTCGGCGCGCAGCGCGGCAACCCCCGCGTCGAACCCCGCGTCGGCACCGGTGGCGGCGTCCACCTCGGCGAGCAGCGCCTCCACCGACTCGGGGGAGCGGGCCATGGCGCGGAGCACGTCCAGCGCGTTGACGTTGCCGGAGCCCTCCCAGATCGAGTTCAGCGGCGCCTCCCGGTAGAGCCGCGGCATCCCGGACTCCTCGACGTAGCCGTTGCCGCCGAGGCACTCCGATGCCTCCGCGACCACCGCGGAGGTGCGCTTGCACACCAGGTACTTGGTCACCGGCAGCGCGAGGCGCAGCAGTGCCGCCTCCTGAGCCGACTCACCGCGGTCGAACGCGCCGGCCAGTCGCAGCGCCAGCCGGGTCGACGCCTCGACCTCGGCACCCAGCTCGGCGACCACCGCGCGCATCAGCGGTTGGTCGGCCAGCCGGGCGCCGAACGCGGACCGGTGCGCCACGTGGTGGGCCGCCTCGGACAGCGCGATCCGCATCAGGGCGGCGGAGCCGAGCACGCAGTCCAGCCGGGTCACCGACACCATGTCGATGATCGTCCGGACGCCCCGCCCCTCCTCACCGAGCCGCCAGCCCACCGCGTTCTGGTACTCGATCTCCGCCGACGCGTTGGACCGGTTACCCAGCTTGTCCTTCAACCGCTCCAGCCGGATCGGGTTGCGCGTTCCGTCCGGCAGGATCCGGGGCAGCACGAAACAGGTCAGTCCGCCCGGTGCCTGCGCGAGGGTGAGGAACAGGTCGTTCATCGGCGCCGAGGTGAACCACTTGTGCCCGACCAGGGTGTAGCTGCCGTCCGAGCTGGGGGTCGCCGTGGTGGTCCCGCTCCGGACGTCGGAGCCGCCCTGCTTCTCGGTCATCGACATGCCGGCCAGCAGCCCGGCCTTGCCGGTGGGTTCGGACAGTCCGGGGGCGTACACCCGCGAGCGCAGCCCGGGCTCGTAGCGCGCGGTCAGTGCGGCGTTGTGCCGCAGCGCCGGGACCGCCGCGTAGGTCATGGTGACCGGGCAGCAGTGGCCCTGCTCCAGCTGGCTCATCAGGTAGAACGACGCCGCGCGAGCGACATGCGCGGCCGGGCCGGCGTCCGGTGCCCAGGGCGCCGCGGTGTTGCCGGCGCGCACCGAGACGTCCATCAGCCAGTGCCACGACGGGTGGAACTCGACCTCGTCGATCCGGTTGCCGTAGCGGTCGTGGGTGCGCAGCTCCGGCTCGTTCTCGTTGGCCAGCCGGGCGTGCTCACGTCCCTCGGCAGATCCGACGATCGTGGCCGTGTCAGCCAGCGCGGGCAGCGCGGCGGCGGCGCCCTCCCTGGTCAGTGCGTCGGCGACGGCCGGATCGCAGGCCAGCGGGTCGTACCCGTCCAGCGGCGGCACCTGATTCGCTACCTGATGGGTCCGGAACCGGTTGTCGGCGCTGGATCCGGGCGCCACGGCCGGGTTACCCGCCACCCGTTCGGCGCCATCAACATTGCTGGCTGGAACACCACGCTGGTCCAGAAGGTCGGTCATGACCTGAGAGTAATAGCGTTTGAGTGACACCCACAGCCCCTCTCAGGCAGGGTATTGCCGTGCCGTTCCGGGGTGGTGGGGTGCGACCGGTGGCCTGGCTGCTGCTGGTCGCGGCTCTTGCCGTGGGCGGGGTGGCGGTGGAGGTCCACGCGCACGGGCAACCGGCGGTGGCCCCGGCGGCGCACGAGCAGGCGCCGGCGCGCGCTTCGGTGCCGCTTCCCGGGTCCGTCTCGCTGGCCGCGATACCCCAGCCGCTGCCCGAGGAGTCGGCCACCGGCAGCTCCTCGGCCGGCGAGCTCACGATCACCGATCCGCCGCCCGGGGCCGACGCTGCCCCGGCAACGGCCGCGTCGGGGCCGAACGGTGTCCCCGGTGTCCCGCTGGCCGCCTACCGGCACGCCGAGCAGGTTCTCGGGCTGTCCCAGTCGGCCTGCCAGCTGCACTGGCCGGTGCTCGCCGCGATCGGGCGCGCCGAGTCCGACAATGCCCGCGGCGGCCGGGTGGACGGCACCGGCCGGACCATCGGGGAGATCCTGGGGCCCGAGTTGGACGGCTCGCCGGGGCTGGGCCGGGTGCCGGACACCGACCACGGGCAGTTGGACTCGGACCCGCTCTGGGATCGCGCGGTCGGGCCGATGCAGCTGCTGCCGTCGGTGTGGCAGCGCTACGCGGCGGACGGTGACGGGGACGGCCGTACCGATCCGAACGACCTCTTCGACGCCGCACTGACGGCGGGCCGCTACCTGTGTGCGGGCGGGCCCAACCTCGGCGACCCCGAGCAGCTCGCGACCGCGTTGTTCCGGTACCGGCACTCACCCAGTTACGTGGCGGCGGTCCGCACCTGGGCGGCCGGTTACGCCGGGGGTGCGCCCCCGGTACCCCTGCTGGCCCCGGCGCCGAAACGCCCTGTCGTACTGGCCGCTCCCGGTGCGGCCGGCCCGCTTTCCGGGCCCGCGCCGGTGGTTCGCCAGCCGGCCCGCCCGGTGCCGCGCCACCGCCCGGCCGTCCGCCCCGCTCCGGCCGTCCGACCTGCTCCGGGCACCCGGTCGGCGCCGAGTGCGCGGGCTGCCTCGAAGTCCCGCGCCGCCCCCGACGTGCGGGCCGCCCCGACGACCCGGCCGGCGCCCGCCGCCGCGGAGAACCTGCCCGGTTCGGCGCGACGGGTGGCGCCGTACTCGGCGCAGGTGCCGGGCAGGCCTGCGCAGGCGGGCGGGACCGGGCAGGCGGGCGGAACCGGGCAGGTGGCGGGAACCGGCCAGGTGGCCGGGACCGGGCAGGTGGCCGGGACCGGGCAGGTGCCGACGCAGGGGGCCGGGCAGGTGCCGACGCAGCCCGCCGGACAGATGCCCGCGTCAGGTTCGACGCAGGCGCCGACGCAGGGAGCCGGGTCGGGCGGGTCGGCTGGCTCGCCGCCCGGGACGGGCTACGTGATCGTGATCCCGGAGACCGCCGGGTCGGGCTCCTCGCCCGCCGGTTCCCCGGCGCCGGCCACGGGCGCCCAGCCCAACACCGCGGCGCCCGGGTACACCGGACAGCCCAACGTCGCCGCGCCGGGAACAGCGGGGAACCCGGGTCCGGCCGCACCGGCGGGCACAGGCCAGAACGGCACCGCGCCGGGCAACTACCCGGGAGTCGCCTACCCGGCGAACTCCGGGCAGCCGGGGTAGGTCGACTCCGCACCGCCGCAGTCCGGGTCCGCGCCGTCCTCGGTAACGTTGCCCGCATCGGAGCCCGGACCGGTCGAACGACCGTCGGCGACCAGCGAGGAGCACGCATGCCGAGAGTGGCCGCCATCGACTGCGGGACCAACTCGATCAGGTTGCTGGTGGCGGACGCCGCACCCGGTCCGGACGGTCGGCAGCACCTCACCGACGTGCACCGGGAGATGCGTATCGTCCGGCTGGGCAAGGGCGTGGACGCGACCGGCGTGCTCGATCCGGACGCCATCGAGCGCACCCGGGTGGCACTGGCCGACTACACCGAGATCCTGCGCGGTGCCGGCGCCGAACGGGTGCGGATGGTGGCGACCTCGGCGACCCGGGACGCGGCCAACCGGGAGGACTTCTTCGGCATGGTCCGCGCGACGCTCGGCACCGACGCCGAGGTGATCAGCGGTGACACCGAGGCGCGGCTGTCCTTCACCGGCGCGGTGGGTGATCTGCCGGCCGAGGACGGCCCGTTCGTCGTGGTGGACGTGGGCGGCGGCTCGACCGAGGTGGTGGTCGGCTCCCGGACCGAGGGCGGCGTCGAGGTGCACGCCGCCCGCTCGGTGGACATCGGCTGCGTCCGGATCACCGAGCGCTGCCTGACCTCGGACCCGCCCACCGACGACGAGCGCGCCGCCGGGCGTGAGCTGGCCCAGCAGGTCCTCGCCGAGGCGTTCGAGGTGGTGCCGGTGGAGGGCGCCCGGACCTGGGTCGGCGTGGCCGGCACCGTCACCACGCTGTCCGCCGTGTCGATGAACCTGCCGGAGTACGACCCGGCGAAGATCCACCTGTCCCGGCTGGACCTGCCGGAGCTGCACCGGGTCGCCGACGAGCTGCTGACCCGGACCCGGGACCAGCGGATGGAGTTCGGTGCGATGCACCCCGGCCGGGTGGACGTGATCGGTGGCGGCGCGCTGATCGTGACCGTGCTGGCCGAGGAACTCGCCAAGCGGGCCGGGATCACCGAGCTGGTGGTCAGCGAGCACGACATCCTGGACGGGATCGCGCTCTCGCTGGTCTGACCAGGTTCCGCGACGGACGCCTCCGCGTGCTCCGTACGATCACCCTTCGTGAGCGAACGGACCTCCGCCCAGCGACCCCGCCGGGTCGTCAGGCTGTACAGCCGCTGGTACCGGGCGCACCTCTTCCTGTGCGTGTTGCCGTTGTTCAGTCTGTTCGGGCCGGCCCGCTACCGCCGCGGCTACCCGGCGGTGACGAACGCGGCCAGGTCGGCGGACTGGGCCAGCCGGGACGGTTCGTGCACGTAGGTCATGTGGCCGGCCTCGTAGTAGCGCATCTCGATGTTGTCGCGCAGCTCGTCCGGGATGGCCAGCCCGGCGATGGTGTGCTGGGCGGCGTAGTACGGCGTCGCGCAGTCGTAGTAGCCGCAGCCGACCTGCACGCGCAGGTGCGGGTTCGCCCGCATGGCCGCGCCGAGCGTGCCGACGACGGTCACCTCGCGGCCCTCGAACTCCTGGTAGGACCAGGGGTGCACCCGGTCGGTGAGAATCTCGTACGGCAGGTCGCTGGCGTAGCCGAGCGTGCCGCGCACGTGCGCGTTCAGCGCCGCCGCATACGCCCCGTCGACCGCCGCGATCGACGGGTCGTAGCTGTTGCGGTCGCCGGCGTCGTCCGGCTCCCAACCGGTGAACCGGGCGTCCAGCCGACCCACCGTGAGCCCCCGGTCGCGCAGCACCTCGCGGAAGAACCGCTGGTTCTCCAGCCGCAGTCGGGTGCGGCGCACGTAGTCCTCGGACAGACCGGCGACCGCCGCCAGCCGGGTCACCATCCGCTCCCGGTCCCCCGGTGCGAGCCGGGCGCCCCGGGCCAGCGCCCACGGGTAGTCCCGCTCGGCCAGCTCCTCCGCCTCGGCGAGCACGTCGCTCAGCTCCCGGGAGCCGTGCAGGCCGTGGTAGTGCGCGGCGGCCGCGTAGCTGGGCAGGAACAGTGAGTACGGCAGCAGGTTGCCCTCGTGGAACCGGATGCTCGTCATATCCAGCACGGTGGAGATCAGCATCAACCCGTTCAGGTACATGCCGAACTTCTCCTGCAGCCGCCCGGCCAGCGCCGCGGCCCGCAGGGTGCCGTAGGACTCACCGGCCAGGAACAGCGGCGACAGCCAGCGCTGCTGCCGGGTCACCCAGAGCCGGATCACCTCGGCGACCGCGTCCAGGTCGCCGCCGAAGCCGTGGAAATCGGCCGGCTTGCCGCCGGTGACCGCGCGCGAGTAGCCGGTGGACACCGGGTCGACGAACAGCAGGTCCGACTGGGCGAGCAGCGACTCGGCGTTGTCGACCAGCCGGTACGGCGGCGGGACCGGGTCGCCGGCGTCGCCGGACAGCACCCGGCGCGGCCCGAGCAGCCCCAGGTGCAGCCACACGCTCGACGACCCCGGGCCGCCGTTGAAGGCCACGGTGAGCGGCCGGTCGGCGGGGTCGGAGCCCGCCGCACGGTCGGCGGTGTACGCCACCACGAACACCTCGGCCCCGGGCTTGTGGCCGTCGAAGACACCGTCGGTGTGCTCCTCGCGGCGCAGCACGATCCGGCCCGCGGTCGCGGTGTAGGCCAGCTCCCCGGCCGGGGTGCGTAACGTGTGCCGGGTGGTGACCAGGTCGTCGGCGGGCTCGTCCCGGGGTGTGCGGTCGGCGGCCACTGCGTCGGCCCGGTCCTCGCTCATGCCTGCGAGCCTAGGTCAACTCGACGCCGCGATCAGCGAGTGCCGCAGCTGCCCCCGGCTGGTGTCCTGGCGCGAGCAGGTGGCCCGGGAGAAGCGGGCCGCCTACGCCGACCAGATCTACTGGGGGCGCCCGGTCCCCGGGTTCGGGCCGGCGGACGCCGCGCTGCTCGTCGTCGGGCTGGCCCCGGCCGCGCACGGCGCCAACCGCACCGGCCGGATGTTCACCGGCGACCGCAGCGGCGACGTGCTCTACGCCGCACTGCACGCCGAGGGCCTGGCCAGCCAGCCGACCGCGACGCACCTCGGCGACGGGCTCACCCTCTACGGCACCCGGATCACCTCGCCGGTGCACTGCGCGCCGCCGGCGAACAAGCCCGAACCGGCCGAGCGGGACGCCTGCCGGCGGTGGCTGCTCCGGGAGCTCGCGCTGCTCGCCCCGACGTTGCGCGCGGTGGTGGTGCTCGGCGCGTTCGGCTGGCAGGCGCTGCTACCGGTGCTCGCGGAGAGCGGCTGGACGATCCCCCGGCCGCGCCCTGTCTTCGGACACGGGGCGCACGTGGAGCTGGCGCCCAGCGGCCCGGGCGGCCGGCCGCTGCACCTGCTCGGCTGCTACCACGTCAGCCAGCAGAACACTTTCACCGGCCGTCTGACCCCGGCGATGGTGCGGTCGGTGTTGGCCAATGCGGCCCGGTTGGCCGGGTTGCGCCCCGAATAACGGAAATAGAAACATCCTCGTAATTAAGTTAAAAAAGTAGCCCCGATCACGCGACGAGGCTCACCCGGAATGGACGTGTGTTGTCTGCCCGGCTGATGGGAACATAACAAGTATGGCAAGAAACGCACGAATCGTGATCGTCGGCGGCGGCTACGTCGGCATGTACACCGCGCTGCGCCTGCAGAAGAAATTGGGCGCCAACGAAGCGTCGGTGACGGTCATCGATCCGCAGGCGAACATGACCTACCAGCCCTTCCTGCCGGAAGCGGCGGCCGGCTCGATCGAGCCCCGGCACGTGGTGGTGCCCCTGCGCAAGACGCTGCGCAAGTGCCACGTCCTCACCGGGCGGGTCACCGCGATCAGCCGGGAGGCCCGCGAGGTCACCGTGGAGGCGTCCACCGGGAACATCAGCAAGATCGGCTACGACGTGCTGGTGGTGGCTCCCGGCTCGGTGGCCCGCACCTTGCCCATCCCCGGGCTGGCCGAGCAGGGCATCTCGTTCAAGACCGTCGCCGAGGCGATCTACCTGCGTAACCACGTGCTGTCCCGGATGGACGACGCGACCAGCACGCTCGACCCGGCGCTGCGCCGCAAGCTGCTCACCTTCATGGTCGTCGGCGGCGGTTACGCCGGTGTCGAGGCGCTCGCCGAACTGGCCGACATGTCCCGCTACGCCAGCCGCTACTACGAAACGATCGATGCGTCCGATCTGCGTTGGGTGCTGGTCGAGGCGTCCGGGCGGATCATGCCCGAGGTCAGTGCGCCGATGGGCGAGTACACCGTCAAGCAGCTGCTGGACGCCGGCACCGAGGTATTCCTGGACACCCGGGTCAAGACCATGGAGGGCGGGCACGTCGTACTGGACGACGGCACCGAGTTCGACGCGGACACCATCGTCTGGACCGCCGGGGTGAAGCCGAACCCGATGCTGGCCAACACCGACCTGCCGCGCGACGACAAAGGCCGCGTGGTCTGCTCGGCGGCGCTGCAGGTCGAGGGCAGCCCCGAGGTGTTCAGCGCCGGGGACTGTGCGTCGGTGCCCGACCTGTCCAAGGACGACCCGGAGGCCAAGACCAGCCCGTCCGCCCAGCACGCGGTCCGCCAGGCGAAACAGCTGGCCGACAACATCGTGGCGCACCTGAGGGACGAGCCGGTCAAGCCGTACAAGCACAGCTACGCCGGTTCGGTGGCCAGCCTCGGGCTCTACAACGGCGCGGCGGAGATCTACGGCGTCAAGCTCAAGGGCGTCGTGGCCTGGTTCATGCACCGGACCTACCACCTGAGCCGGATGCCCACCTTCAACCGCAAGTTCCGGATCTGCTCGGACTGGACGCAGGCGCTGCTGTTCCGCCGCGAAGTGGTCTCCCTGGAGCAGATCCACGAGCCCAAGGCGGAGTTCTCCCGGGCGATCGGCCTGCCGCAGGAGCCCAAGCAGGACTGACGGACGCTCGTTCCCAGGGGCGCGTCCCGGACGCGCTCCGACCGGCGGCGGGCGCGCTCAGCGGCCGGCAACTCCCGAGGTGTGGCTGCCGTTGAGGCTTCCCGAGTCGGGTCGGTACTCGGTGTCCGGGTTGAACGTGGCCCCGGACACCGCCGAACCCGATGCCGGGGCCACGCCGTCGGAATCGAGCAGGTCGGCGTCGGAGACGCTCGCCGGACCTGGTTCGGGCAGGTCCTCGGGCCGGCAGGCCTTCCACAGCTCACGGCCCAGCGGCGAGATACGCAGGGTCCGGCGGACCACCCGGGCGCCGAGCCGACCGGCGTCGCGGGCCTCGTTCTCGGCGGCCCGGACCTCCGGCTCGCCGAGCAGGATGTCGTACTGCACGCTCTGGGAGTCGTCGGACGGGCCTTCCTCGGCCAGCCCGAGGGCGCGCAGGTGGGCGACGTAGGTGCTCACCGCGTCGGGCACCTGGACGCCGGCCGCGCGGCCGACGGTGGAGGCGTTGGACAGCACGGTGCGGCCGCCGTTGGCCCGCGCCTGCACGTGGACCAGCGGGTACGGGGTGCCGTCCGACAGCGCGGCGAGGATCCGGGCCTCGTCGGGAACGAGGCGAAGCAGCAGTGCGCGGTACAGCTCGTCGCGGCTGCCGGCGGAGTCGGCGTCGATGGAGGCACCGAGCAGGTCGTCCAGCAGCTGGGCCGGGGTGGGCTTGGGACCCGCCGCCGCGTGCCCGAGGCGCGGGCGGTGGTGGCCGGTCGCGTCCACCTGGTCGAGCCGGGTCTTGATCTCCCGCAGGACGGCGTCCTCGATGCGGGTCCAGCCGGTGGTCAGCTCGTTGATCGGCGGCATCGGCACCCGAGGCACCTGCCGTGCCATGTTGGCGCTGGCGACGGTCAGGTCGAGCGCGAGGTTGCGGACGTCGCGGAACACCGCTGCCCAGGACGCGGTCACACCGGTGGCCTGCTCAGCCCTCTCGTCGTCCCAGTCCTGCCGCACCGCGTGTCACCCTCTTACTGTGAGTAGGTTAAGTGATGGTGGGGGGCCGGGCGCACGGATGCAAGCTCCGGGGCGCAGTCGTGGCGGGCACCACGTGAATAGGCGGTAGACCGGGCTCCGAAACGTTCTGAGCCGGGAATTCGCCACCGCGGTGGGCCCCGGGATCGCCGGCCCGCTCAGGGATTGCCGCCGGACGGCGGACCCTGGTACCCCGGTTTGGACGAGTCGTCCACGCCGACCTCGTATCGGATATCCGGGTTGATCTTGTTGCCGTCGACCTTCGCGCCGGTGGTCATGTTCTGCAGGGCGAACGCGTGGTTGATGTCGCCGACGATCTCGTTCTTACTGATCGTCAGGTTCTGCACGTCATCGATCTGCAGTGCCTCGTCGGCGTGGTTCTGGCAGTAGTTGTTGACGTAGGTGACGTCGTTGGTCGCGCCGATCCCGCTGCCGTCGCCCGCCTCGCTGTTCGGACCCTCCATGATCAGGCAGGTGTTGGAGATGTCCTCGCAACGGTTGCTGTCGATCAGGATGTGCTGACTCGCGGGGCTCTCCTCGTCGGTGGCGAAGGTCTGCATGCAGTCCGCGTGTGCCTTGTGCGCGTTGGTGGTGTGCTGGACGGTGTTGTGCCGGATCACGATGTTGCTGCCCCAGAACCGGATGCCGTCGGCGTCGTCGCCGTGCGGGCTGATCGAGGTCGAGTTCTCCAGGGTGATGTTGTTGCCGGCCAGCGAGATGCCCGGGGCGTGCGGGTTGATCGCGTTGATGCCGTTGATGTCGACGAAGCTGGCCGCCACCGTGATGCCCTTGACGACGGTCTTACCGTCGCCGACGACGCGGATCGGGGCCTTCGCGGTGCCGGAGTTCTTGATCGACAGGCGGGCGTCGCCGAGGTTGCCGAGCACACAGATCGTGTTGCCCGGCCGGGCGGCGGCCAGTGCCTGCTTCATCGCGTCGCTGTCGCCGACCGTGCTGGTGCAGCCGGCCGGCTGCACCAGCACGGCCATCGGGCGGATCGCGCCCCGGCCGTCCGGCGCGGTGGCGGTCGGGCCGGTGGGCTCGGCCGGGCTGGGTGGCGCGGCCTCGGTCGGGCTCGCGGACTCCGATAGATCACCAGCGCCGCCAGTCCCGCCGTGGCCGCAGCCGGCCAGCAGCGCCGCGGCGCAGGCCGCACCGAGCGCCGCGGCCACCCAACGGGCCCGGCGGCGTCGGCGCGGTGCCGGGGCGCCCGGTCGGCTGGACGGGTCGGTGGTCAACGGGAGCATCTACCCTCCGGGTTCTGGGACGGGTCCGGTCGCGGCGGGCCGCCCCGAGTCTCCCCGGGGCCGCTGTCGCTGTCGCGCAGGGCCGCACCGGTTGGCTGAGAGCATGGCCGGTTCCGGGCCCGGGCCTTCACTCGGGTTACATGCCGGAGGGGGTTCACTCAGGGCATGGCCATCGACGGGTTCGCCCAGCCGTGGTGGCTGGTGCTGCTCGTACCGGTCGCCGCCCTGGTCGTCGGGTATCTGTGGGCGCAGCGCAGGCGCAAGCGCGCCGCGCTGCGGTTCAGCAACCTCGCGCTGCTCGAGCGGGTCGCGACCAGGCTGACCGGCTGGCAGCGGCACATCCCGGCGGCCCTGCTCGCGGTGGCGCTGCTGCTGCTGACCATCGGGCTGGCCGGGCCGACGGCGGAGACCAAGGTGCCACGCAACCGGGCCACCGTGCTGCTGGTGATCGACGTCTCGCTGTCCATGCAGGCCACCGACGTGGCGCCGAGCCGGCTGGCGGCCGCCCAGGACGCGGCGGCGAAGTTCGTCCGGGGCATGCCCCCGACCATCAACCTCGGGTTGGAGTCGTTCGCCGGCACACCCGCGGTCCTGGTACCGCCGACCACCGACCGGGACGCGGTGGTGGGCCAGATCCAGACCCTGAAGCTGGCCGAGTCGACCGCCACCGGTGAGGCGCTCGCCGCCGCGATGAACTCGATCGACGCGTTCAATGCGCAGATCCCGGGCAGTGAGGGTGGGCCGCCACCGGCCCGGATCGTGCTGATGAGCGACGGCAAGCAGACCGTCGGCCAGGACGAGTTCGCGGCGGCCGCCCGGGCCGGGCAGCGGCAGGTCCCGATCAGCACGATCTCCTTCGGCACGCCGTACGGCTCCATCGACCTCGAGGGACGGCAGATCCCGGTGCCGGTGGACGACCCGTCGCTGGCGCAGGTCGCCCAGATGTCCGGTGGCCAGTTCTACCCGGCCCAGAGCAACGCCGAACTGCACCAGGTCTATGACACCCTCGGCGAGCAGATCGGCTACCAGAAGGTGCACGCCGACGTCAGCAAGCCGTGGTTCGTGCTCGGCACGCTGATCCTGCTGCTGGCCACCGGCCTGGCGATCGGCCGGTCCCAGCGGCTGCCGATCTGAGACGTTGTCAGTCGGTGCCGTCGCCGCGCCGCGCGGTCGCCTAGCGTGGCGGCGGCCGGATCGGCAGCCGGTGCCAACGGCCGCGACGTGAAAGTGGGCAATGTCGACAATCAGTTATCTCGAGGCGATCGTCATCGGGGCCCTGCAAGGCGTCAGTGAGCTCTTCCCGGTCTCCAGCCTCGGGCACAGTGTGCTGTTTCCGGCCCTGGTCGGCGGGCGGTGGGCCACCGACCTGAGTGTCGTCGGCAACGACTCGCCGTACCTGGCGGTGCTGGTCGCCATGCACGTGGCCACCGCGCTGGCCCTGGTCGTGTTCTTCTGGTCGGACTGGGTGCGGCTGGTCGGTGCGCTGTTCGGCTCGATCCGGCGCCGGCGCATCCGGACCCCGGACGAACGGCTGGTCTGGCTGCTGGTGCTGGCCACGATCCCGGTGGGGCTGGCCGGGTTGGTGCTGGAGCACGCGCTGCGGAGCACACTCGGCAAGCCGACCCCGGCGGCAATCTTCCTCGCGCTGAACGGCCTGGTGCTCTACGCCGCGGAGCGGATGCGACGGGGCGGCGCGGCCGGGCCCGCCGTGGCCGCCGGCACGGACGCCGCCGTGGCTGCCGGCGCGGACGCCGAAATGGACGCCGAAATGGACGCCGAAGTGGACCCGGGGGCCCCGACCCAGGTCATCGACATGTCCGGCCCGGACACCGTGGTGCTGAGCGGGCTGGTCGACACCCTGACCGCCGGGGGTGACGCCGACCGGCGGCTGGCCCGGCTCTCGGCGCGGGAGGCGGTGCTCATCGGCGCGACGCAGATCCTGGCGTTGCTGCCCGGTATCAGCCGTTCCGGGATCACCATCGTCGGCGGGCTGTGCCGCGGCCTGCGCCACGACGACGCGGCCCGGTTCGCCTTCCTGCTGTCCACCCCGGTCATCCTGGCCGCCGGGGTACTGAAGGTCCCGAGCCTGTTCACCCCGCAATATCACTCGGTACTCGGCCCGGCACTGGCCGGCAGCCTGGTCGCGGGCGGCTGCGCCTACCTGTCGGTGCGCTTCCTCACCTCGTACTTCGAGACCCGTACGTTGAAGCCGTTCGCCATCTATTGCCTGGTCGCCGGCCTCGGCAGCCTGGTGTACCTGGCCGGGTAGGGCCGGGGCGCAAGCGTGGTTGTCAGGGCGAGTCGGGGATTTTGTCAGGGTGAGTCGGGGGATTTGTCAGTGCGAGCACCGTGCTCGTATCGCTCGCCATCCCGACCCTGCGTTCCGGCTCCGCTCGAGGGCCACCTCGGGGGACTTCCGCGGTACCGCTCATCGGGGTCCCAGGGGTTGCGCCGATGCGCCCGAAGTTAACAGCCCGGCGGTCCGTAAACAATAGAACACTGGTCTCTAAATAACGCACGAGCGGGCTGATAGCCTCGTCGGGTGAGTACCGGGCAGTGCGGATTCCGGCGGGCCCGACGCCCTGAGCAGGTCGAGGCGCGCCGCGCGACGATCCTGGACGCCGCCGTGTCGATGTTGCGCGAGCGTCCGGTGGCGGACATCAGCCTGCGCGAGCTGAGTGAGCGGATCGGCCTCGCGAAGTCGAACGTGCTGCGCTACTTCGACAGTCGCGAAGCGATCTTCCTCGAGGTGCTGGACCAGGTGTGGACCGACTGGCTGGACACCCTGGAGGCCGAGTTCGACACCCTGCACGCGCCGGCCGACGGCTATCGGCGAGAGGTCGAGGTCGCCTCGGTGGTCGCCGCCGCGCTGGTCCGCGACCCGCTGTTGTGCGAGCTGCTCGCGGCGATGGCCGGCGTGCTGGAGCGCAACATCTCGGTGGACTTCGCGCGCACGTTCAAGGGCCGGGCCAGGGTCAATGCGGAGCGCGCCGAGGTGCTGGTGCGCCGGCGCCTGCCCGAGCTGAGCGCGGCCGCCGCCGCGCAGTTCGTCGGCACCGTGGGTGTCCTGCTGGCCGGGCTGTGGCCGCACGCCAACCCGACGCATGCGGTGGCCACCGTGATGGCGGAGTTCGGTGCGCCGGACGCGCGGGTGATGTTCCGCCAGACGCTGACCCAGGCGTTGGTCAACCAGCTGGTCGGGCTGGCCGCCCGGGAGGCCGGTGGCTTCGGTCCGGGCGGCGGGTCCGAGGTCGGTGTCGGCACCGGTGGCGAAACGCCGGGCGGGAGCCCCTGAGGACAACCCCTGAAGACAACCGGATACCGAGCGTGGTTGAGTTGTTACGTGGGTGGAGTTGCGCAAACGGGGGGTACCGGGTCGCTGCCGGCCCCGCCTGAGCTGCTGGCGGCACCGGGCTATGTGGCTCGGCGACTGCATCAGTCATACGTGGCGGCCTGGGTTCGACTGGTGGACGCCACCCTCACCGGGCCGCAGTTCGCGGTACTCACCGCCGTCAACGCCTATCCCGGCGTGGAGCAGGGCTCGCTCGCCTCGTCGGTGGCGCTGGACCGCTCGACGATGGCCAGCATCGTGCGCCGGCTCGAGGACAGACGCCTGATCACCCGCGAGACGCCGGCCGAGGACGGTCGCAAGCGATTGCTGTTCCTCACCGAGGACGGCATCGAGACGCTGCGGGACGCGGACCGCCGGGCCAGGGAGCTCGACGTACTGCTGATGAAGGGTTACGACCCGGTGCGCCAGGATGCCCTGCTGCGCGAGCTCACCGCGCTGTCCGAGCACTGGGAGAGCCTGGTCGACGACTGAGCTCTGCTCTGTTCGGCCCCTTCGGGCGCCGCTGACCGGCGAATCCATCCGCCAAGCGGGTTTCTGACGCGTTAAAGCTGGCCGTGCCTCTTGCTTTTTCAGATCGTCAGTGTTCGGATTATCTCCGATGGGCGCCGAGTGAGGCGCCTTGAGCTGCTGAGAGACCGGTTACGGAGCGCCCTGACAGAGCGTCCACAGTAGACGGTCAGGGGAAAGTCCGGCGCGCTCGACGACGAGCGTGCGAAGGCAACCACTGTGGAGGAAGCTGTGCCGTCCAGCCAGTCGTACACGGTCACCATCGCCGGCGGCGGTCTCGGCGGGCTGACCGCCGCACTGGCGATCCGCCAGCGCGGGCTGCGGGTCACCGTGCTCGAGGCAGCGCCGGAGCTGGGCGAGGTCGGCGCCGGCATCCAGACCGCCCCCAACGCGAGCCGCATCCTGCTCGGCCTGGGGCTGCGCCACCAGCTCGCCGCCATCCGCACCGAGCCCCTGGACCAGGTGCGCCGGCGCTGGCGGGACGGCGCGATCATCGCGCAGCTGTCCCTCGGCGAGCGGGTCAAGCGGGAGTTCAACGCGCCGTACTGGCACTACCACCGCGCCGACCTGCACCGCGTGTTGCTGGACGCCTGCCTGGACGCCGAGGGCCCCGGCCCGGTCGTCGAGGTGCACACCAACGCCAAGGTGATCGACATCGACAGCGCCGACCCGGCCCGCCCGGTCGCGGTCACCGAGGACGGCCGCCGGTTCTCCGGTGACGTGCTGATCGGCGCCGACGGCATCCGGTCCAGCGTGCGCGACGCGATGGGCCTGCCGGACACGCTGGTCTTCTCCGGCGAGATGGCCTACCGCGCGCTCATCCCCGGCGACAAGATCGCTGCCGACCCGGCGACCCGGTTCCTGCTGGACCGGTACCACTCCACGATCTGGTACGGCCCGGACCGACACCTCGTGCACTACTGCATCCGCGGCGGCGAGTTCCTCAACGTCGTCGCGATCGTGCCCAACACCCTCGACGTCGAGCAGACCTGGACGGCGCCGGCCACCGCCGACGAGCTGGTCGAGGCGTTCGCCGGCTGGGACGACCGGGTGGCCGCGATGCTGTCCAAGGCGGAGGGGGACGCGTCCAGCTGGGCGCTGTTCCGCCGCCGCCGCGACCCGGTGTGGGTGGACGGGCACGTCGCGCTGCTCGGCGACGCCTGCCACGCCATGCTGCCGTACCAGGCACAGGGTGCCTCGCAGGCGATGGAGGACGCCGCCGTGCTCGCCGAGGAGCTGGGCGGGGTCACCCGCGACGGCATCGCCGAGGCGCTGGTCCGCTACGTCGGCCGCCGTGCCAAGCACGCCGGCATGGTGCAGGACGCCTCCTGGGCGAACATGCGCTTCTACCATCTGCCGGACGGCCCCGAGCAGGAGGAGCGCGACCGCAAGCTGCGCGAGTTCAACGGCGAATCCGACGTGTCGTACGACTGGCTCTGGCAGGGGACACCGCTCAACGACCCCGACCTTGAGTCCTTCCACTACCCGTTCGTGCGCTGACCGCGCCGCGAGAACCGCACCCTTCGAGGACGGAGCCCGACCATGCGTACCGGAGACCAGGTGGTCCAGGACCTCCCGTGGAAGTGGGGCGTCCAGGGCAAGATCTTCATCATCGGCGGGCTCGGCTACATGTTCGACGCCTGGGACGTCACCCTGAACGGATTTCTCACCCCGCTGCTGGGCACCGCGTTCCACCTGAGCACCGCTGAGCGCGGGCTGGTGGCCACCGCGAACCTGATCGGCCTCGCCGCCGGCGCCATCACCTGGGGCACCATCGCGGACCGCCTCGGGCGCAAGCGGGCGTTCGGGCTGACCCTGCTGATCTTCGCGCTGTTCTCCGCGCTCGGCGCGCTCTCGCCGAACTTCGGGGTGTTCCTGGTGCTCCGGTTCATCGCCGGGGTCGGCCTCGGCGGCTGCATCCCGGTGGACTACGCGCTGGTCAGCGAGTTCAGCCCGCGCGCCCAACGCGGCCGGGTACTGACCGCGATGGACGGCTGGTGGCCCATCGGCGGGACCCTGTGCGGGGTGGTGGCCACCGCCATGCTGCCGCTGCACGGCAACTGGCGGTGGATGCTCGCGGTGATGATCCTGCCGGCCGTGCTGCTGTTCTGGCTGCGCCGGGGCGTGCCGGAGTCGCCGATCTTCCTGGCCAGGGCCGGGCGGGAGGCCGAGGCGCGGGCGGTGATCGACGAGCTGGTGCTGCGGACCGGCGCCGCGGCCGAGCCGTACCGGATCCCGACCGTCCCGCAGCGGCGTGGCCCGCGCGGACCGGGTGCCGCACTGGAGCAGCTGCGCCTTGTGTGGGCGGTCAACCCGGTGCTCACCGGCATGGTGTGGCTGCTGTTCTGCACCGTGCTGCTGGTCTACTACGCCGCGCTGAGCTGGATGCCGTCGATCCTGCGGGCCCAGGGCATGGGTGAGTACGCGGCGTTCGCGGGCACCACGGTGATGAACGCGGTCGGCATCCTCGGTGTGATCGTCTCGATGGTGCTGGTCGAGCGGGTCGGCCGCAAGTGGGTGATCGGGGTGACCGCGCCGCTGGCCTCGCTCGCCCTGGTGGTGTTCGCGCTGGTCCTCGGGGTGCCGACGGCGGCGATCAGCATGATCGCGGTGTTCGGCTTCCTGATCCTGATGGTGATCCCGGTGATGTACGCCTACGTCTCCGAGCTGTACCCGACCGAGCTGCGGGCCAGTGGTTTCGGCTGGGCCTCCTCGGCGAGCCGGGTGGTCACCGGGTTCACCCCACTGATCTTCGGCAGTCTGCTGTGGCCGGTGCTGGGCCTGCCACTGACCTTCGGTGTGCTCGCCGCGGTGGTAGTGGTGGCCGTGGTCTGGATGGCGAAGGTCGGCCCGGAGACCCGGGGCCGCGAGCTGGACCGGATCACCCCGGACGAGGTACCCGGTTCGCTGCCTGCGTTGGACTCGGACGACGCGGCTGTCCAGGCTTGAGCACATGAAGCCCGCCGCCTTCACCTACCACCGCCCCGGCTCCGTCGCCGGTGCGGTGGGCCTGCTCCGCGACCTCGGCGACGACGCGAAGCTCATCGCCGGCGGCCAGAGCCTGGTTGCGATGATGAACTTCCGGCTGGCCCGCCCCGAGCACCTCATCGACATCCGCCGGGTGCCCGGGCTGGACCAGATCCGCCGCGACGGGGACAGCCTGCGGATCGGCGCGCTGGTCACCCACCACGCGGTCGAGATCGCGTCGCTCGGTGCCGAGTTCGCGGTGCTGTCGCGGGCGATGCGCTGGGTCGGGCACCTGCCGATCCGCACCCGGGGCACCATCGGGGGCAGCCTCGCGCACGCCGACGCCACCGCCGAGTGGTGCCTGCTCGCGGTGCTGCTGGACGCGGTGATCGTCGCCGAGGGGCCGGCCGGGCGCCGCTCGGTCGCCGCCGCCGACTTCTTCCACGGTGTGTTCACCACCGCGCTGGAACCCGACGAGCTGATCGTCGAGGTGGTGTTCCCGCGCCCGGCGCCACGCGCGGCTCTGACCGAGTTCGCCGAGCGCCGGGGCGACTTCGCGATCGTGGCCGCCGCGGTGGACCTGGACCTGCCCCGGATCGTGCTCGGCGGCGTGGCCACCGTCCCGTTCGTCGCACCTGTGAGTGGTATTGGTCGTCCTGGCGACCAATACCACTCACGACTTGCGGAGGAGGCGGCCGCGGCGGTGCGGGTACGGGACGAGCCGGGGGTCAGCGCGCACTACCGGCGCGGGCTGGTACGCACGCTCGTGACCAGGGCGTGCGCCGAGGCCGAGGAGATCAGGTGAGTGCGACGCGGGAGCCGGGTTTCCGCCGGGACGGCAGCTGGGTGGGCGCTTCGGTGCCCCGCCGCGAGGACCCCAGGCTGCTCGCCGGCCGGGGCCGATTCGTCGACGACATCACGCTGCCCGGCCTGCTGCACGCCCAGTTCGTCCGGGCCAGCGTGGCGCACGCGCGGATCACCGGTATCGACCTGGCGGAGGTCCGGGCCACGCCAGGCGTGGTGGCCGCGTACACCGCCGACGACCTGGACCTCGGCGACATCACCGCCGTACTGGACCGGCCGCCGCACGAGTTCGTGCCCACCGCGATGCCGGTGCTGGCCAGGGACAAGGTGCGCTACGTCGGCGAGCCCATCGCCATCGTGGTGGCCCGCGACCCGTACGCGGTGGAGGACGGGGTGGAGGCCGCGATCGTCGAGTACGACGAGCTCGCACCTGTCATGTCGGACACCGCGGCGCTCGCCCCGGGCGCGGTGCTGGTGCACGCGGAGGCACCGGCGAACACCCTGGTCGACGTGTCCCTGTTCGCCACCGACGGCATCGACGAGGTGTTCGCCCAGGCGGAGCGCACCGGCGCAGTGGTGCGGGTACAGGCCAAGACCGGCCGGCAGAACGCGCTGCCGCTGGAGACCCGGGGCGTGGTGGCCGACTGGGACGACCGCGACGAGCAGCTGCGGGTGCAGACCTGCACGCAGATCCCGCACCAGGTGCGCACCGTGCTGTCGCGCTGCCTCGGGCTGGACGAGCGCCAGGTCCGGGTCACCGTGCCGGACATGGGCGGCGGGTTCGGCCAGAAGTGTGTGGTCGGCCGGGAGGAGATCGCCGCCGCGGCCGCCGCTTTCACGCTCCGCCGGCCGGTCAAGTGGATCGAGGACCGCCGGGATGCGCTGACCGCCGCCTTCCTCGCCCGTGAGCAGCGCTACGACGCCCGCGCCGCCTTCGACGCCGACGGCGCGATCCTGGCGCTGGACGTGGACCTCGTCTGCGACATGGGCGCGTACTCCTGCTATCCGTTCACCGCCGGCATCGAGCCGCTGATGGCCTCGGCGGAGATGCCCGGGGTGTACCGGCTGCCGGCGTACCGGGTCCGCGGCCGCGCGGTCACCACGAACAAGGCGCCGACCGGGCCGTACCGCGGGGTGAGCCGACCGCAGTGCGTGATGGTGATGGAACGCCTGATGGAAAAGGCAGCGAAAGCGCTCGAGATGGACGCGGTGGAGCTGCGCCGGCGCAACGTGATCACCGTGTTCCCGTACCGGGGCGTCAACAACATCACCTACGACCCGGGTTCGTACCTGGAGTCGCTGGACCTGTGCGAGCAGGTGCTCCGGGACGAGGGCTGGTACAAGGTGCGCTCGGACAATCACGAGTCGCCGGACCGGGTGATCGGTATCGGGTACTCCTGCTTCTCCGAGCGCACCGGTTACGGCTCCGGAGCGTTCGCGGCACGCAAGATGTCCGTGGTGCCCGGCTTCGACATCTCCGAGATCAGGATGGACACCTCGGGCACGGTGGTGGTCACCAGCGGCACGATGAGCCACGGGCAGAGCCACGAGACCACGATGGCGCAGATCGTCGCGGACCGGCTCGGCCTCGACATCAACCAGGTCAAGATCGTCCAGGGGGACACCGACCGGATCACCTACGGTTTCGGCAGCTTCGCCAGCCGGTCGATCACCATCGGCGGCAGCGCGGTCGCCGCCGCGTCGGTCAGGCTCGGCGAGCAGTTGCGGGAGATCGCCGCGCACCTGCTGGACACCGACCTGGACAACACCGAGCTGGACGGGGACGGCGGGGTGCGGCTGCGGGACACCCCGGATCGCGGGATGACCTTCGCGGCGTTGGCCGACGTCGCCTACCTGCAGGCGCACCTGCTGCCCAAGGGCGTCGGGCCCGGGCTGAGCGCCACCGCCAGCTTCGACGTGATGGGCGACGGCACGTTCTCCAACGCCACGCACGGCGTGGTCGTCGAGCTGGACCGGGGCACCGGTGGCGTCGAGATCCTGCGCTACGTGTGCGTGGAGGACTGCGGGGTTGCCATCCACCCGCGGGTTGTCGAGGGCCAGTGCCGGGGCGGCATCGCGCAGGGCATCGCCGGCGCGCTGTTCGAGCAGGTCAACTACGACGAGACCGGGCAGCCACTGTGCCCCAGCTTCATGGAGTACAAGGTGCCGACCGCCGCCGAGATCCCGGACGTGGCGATCCACCACCTGGAGACCCCGTGCGCGTTCACCGAGAGCGGGGCGAAGGGCGCCGGCGAGGGCGGCACCATCGGCGCGCCGGCCGCGGTGCTGAACGCGGTGAACAACGCGCTGCGCGGCACCGGGGTGGAGCTGGACAACACGCCGATCCGGCGCGAGTCGGTGTACCGGGCGCTGGAGGGGACCTACCTTGACTGAGATTCAGCTGATCGAGCTGACGGTGAATGGCGAGCGGCACGAACTGGGCCTCGAGCCGCGCCGCACCCTGGTCGACGTGCTGCGCCACGACCTCGGCCTGACCGGCACCCACGTGGGCTGCGAGCACGGCATCTGCGGGGCCTGCACGGTGCTGGTGGACGGGGCACCGGCCAGGGCGTGCCTGATGTTCGCCGCGCAGGCCGAAGGGTCCGACATCCGCACCGTGGAGTCGCTGGCCGAGCCGGGCGGCCAGCTCAGCGACCTGCAGCGCTCCTTCACCGAGCACCACGGGCTGCAGTGCGGGTTCTGCACCCCGGGCTTCCTGATGCTCGCCGAGGGCTACCTCGCCGAGCGGCCGGGAGCGACCAAGGAGGAGATCCGGGAAGTGGTCGCCTCGAACCTGTGCCGGTGCACCGGCTACCAGACCATCGTCGAGGCCATCGACAGCTGCGCCACGCGGCGCCGCATCGCCTCGAACGGGACAGACTGCGCCGCGGCACGGAGGAGCAACGCATGAGCCTGCACGGCACCGACACCGATCAGACCTACGCGCGCGCCGGCTTCGGTGCGCCCGTCGAACCCGGGACCCGGCCGGCGATCGTGGTGGTGGACCTGACCAACGGGTTCACCGACCCGGCCGCCGACACCGGCGCCGAGCTGTCCGCCGAGGTTGCCGCGACCACCGAGCTGATCACCGCCGGCCGCGGTGCCGGCGTGCCGGTGGTGTTCACCACGATCGGTTTCACCGCCGCCGAACTGGCCGGTGGGGTGGCCTGGCTGCGCAAGGCACCCGGGATGGCGTCACTGCGGATCGGCTCGAGGGCCGTCGAGATCGACGCCCGGCTGCCCCGCACCGAGGACGACCAGCTGATCCTCAAGAAGGGCGCGTCGGCGTTCTTCGGTACCGGGCTGGCCGCGCTGCTGACCGCGCTGCGGGTGGACACCGTGCTCGTCTGCGGTGCCACCACCAGCGGCTGTGTGCGGGCCACGGCGGTGGACGCGGTGCAGTCCGGGTTCACCGTGCTGGTGCCCCGGCAGTGTGTCGGCGACCGGGCGCAGGGCCCGCACGAGGCGAACCTGTTCGACATCCAGGCCAAGTACGGCGACGTGATCGAGCTGTCCGAGGCCATCAGCTACCTGTCCGGGCTGACCTCGGCGGTGTCCGTATGACCGGGCGGTCGGTGTTGCAGGCGGCGCTGGCCGACCTCGCCGACGTGCCGGCGGGCAGCCGCTGGGTGCACTCCGGTGCGCTGCGGCTGCACGTGCTGGACTACGGCGGGGCGGGGGTGCCGCTGGTGGTGCTGCCCGGGATCACCAGCCCGGCGGTCACCATGGACTTCGTGGCCCGCGAGCTGACCGACCTGGTGCGCCCGATCGTGCTGGACGTGCGCGGTCGCGGGCTGTCCGACTCCGGGCCGTCGTACACCCTGGACGACTACGCCGCCGACGCCCTGGCCGTGGTGACCGGGCTGGGCCTGGACCGCCCGTTGCTGCTCGGGCACTCGATGGGGGCTCGGATCGCCGCCGTGGTGGCCGCTTCCGGCGGTGCCGATGCGCGCGGCACGGTGCTGGTGGACCCGCCGATGAGCGGACCGGGGCGCGCGCCGTACCCGACCACGCTGGCTGCGTTCCTCGGCCAGCTCGCCGAGGCACAGCGGGGTACCGACGCCGACGAGGTGGCCAGGTCCTGGCCGCGCTGGCCGCGCCGCGAACAGGAGCTGCGGGCGCGCTGGCTGTCCAGTTGCGACGAGGCTGCGATCGCCGCCACGCACGCCGGCTTCGAGTCCGAGGACTTCTTCGACGCGTGGCCGAAGGTGCCCGCGCCGACCGTCCTGCTCCACGGCGCGGCCAGCCCCGTGGTGACCGCGGCCGGTGTCGCCGAGGCACGGGCGGCGAATGCGGGGGCGACGTTCGTGGAGATCCCGGACGCCGGCCACATGGTCTTCTGGGACAACCCGGCCACCGCGCTGACCCTCGTCCGCCAGGCCCTCACCACCCTCACCTGAGCTGGCCCCCGACCCAGGGCGTCCCGGCACCGATCCGAG
>DASYLM010000102.1:0-8206 GCA_036009565.1 Pseudonocardia sp.
CCCGCTTCGGCCGGTTTGTCGGCCACCGCTGCCTTCTCGGCCACCGCTGCCTTCTCGGCCACCGCTGCCTTCTCGGCCACCGCTGCCTTCTCGGCCACCGCTGCCTTCTCGGCCACGGCTGCCACCGGTTTGTCAGCCACGGCTACGGCCGGCGTCTCCGCGTCGGCCGCTACCGGCTTGACCGCGGCACCCGGGTTCCCCGCTTCGGCCGACTTGCCGGCCGCGGCCGGCTTCCTCGGTGCGGCCGGCTTCCTCGGCGCGGCCGGCTTCCTCGCCGCGGCCGGCTTCCTCGCCGCAGCCGGCTTCCTCGGTGCAGCCGGCTTCCTCGCCGCGGCCGGCTTCCTGGTCGCGGCCGGCTTGTCGGACGGCACTGCCGTGGGCTGTTCGGCGTCGACAGCCGGCTCGGCCGAGTCCTTGGCCAGCGTCGAGTCGTCGGCCGCCGGCGAGGCCTTGGCCTGCGTCGGGCTCGACGGCTCCGCTGGCTCAGCTGGCTCCGCTTTGGCCGAGGCTTCGGTCGGCCCGGTCGAGGTCGTAGCCGGCGTCGAGGTCACCGCGGTCTCCGAATCACTGTCTTGGGTACTCACTGGACGAAGGTCACGTCCGAGGCCAACCACCGGTCGCCCTCACGCTGGAGTTGCACGCCGAGCCGGTAGCTCACCGGCTGCGCGTTGGGCAGCTTGTTGTTCGACACCGTCGCGGTCACCGCGACCAGCACCGACGCCGTGTTCGCGTCCATCCGCTCGATACCGGCGGCGCTCACCGTGCCCTGGGAGCCCGCCCCGCTCTGCTGCAGGATCGCCTGCAGCGCCTGGGCATAGGTGCTGATCTGGTCCCGGAAGCCGCCGGTCGACTCGTTGGTCAGGCTCTGGATCTGCGCCGGGGCATTGCTCGAACTGATGGAGGTGAGGTCGCCGGCGACCTTCTGCGCGGCGGCCACCACGTCCTGGCGCTGCGCGGCCAGCTGACTGGCACTCCGGTTGTGCGCGAACAGCAGTCCGCCGGCTACCCACAGCGCCACCACCAGCACGCTCAGGCCCGCGACCAGCATCGTCCACCGTGACGGCCGGCGCCGCTGGCGTGGAATCGCCCGCGCCGCCGGATCGGCGGCGTCGGACCCAGCCATCTGGTCGGCGGTCTCGGTCGCGGCGGTCTCGGTCGCGGCGGTCTCGGTCGCCACCTCGGCCGGGGCGGCGGCCGCGTCCACCGACTCGGCCGTCCTCGACCCGGCCGTCCTCGACACGGCCGTCCTCGACCCGGCCACAGTGTCCGACTCGGCCGTCGTGTCGGCGGCCACTGCGTCTGCGGCCACCGTGTCGGCGGTTGTGCTCTCGGCCGTGTCCTCGATGGCGGGATCCGCCACCTCGGCCGGCTTGGACGTCACCTTGGAAGGCATCGGCTGTCGACCTCGCTCACTGCGCTGTAACGCGCTGCGACGGCGGCCGTACCTGTTACCGGGGACTAACGGCCGCCGAATGCACTACCGCCGAGCGGAACTCGTGACCCGCCCGGGATCTGGGGAGCGCCCCGGCCCGACGATGGTAGGTGGCGGCCGCCACAACCCTTCCGGCGGGGTCAGCGAGTGAGCTCGGCGGCCAGCGTGGAGGTGAACACCTCGCCGCGCTCATGGAAGCGGAGCTCCGCGTACGTCACCACGGCAACACCGACCGCAACCATGCCCACCGGGATCTGGACGAACGCCTGCAGCACGTCCTCGTTGAACGACCCCGGCGAGCTCAGCGCGCTCACCACGAAGCCGGACACGACCGTGTAGACGGCACCGGCCGCCACCGCCAGCGCCATCCGCCCGACGGTTGGCCAGAACCGCGCGTTGACCAGCTCGAAGCAGCGGGCGATGCCGCCGCGTTCGACGGTGACCACCCCGGCCAGGGCGGCGCCGAACACGATGGCCAGGTACAGACCCGGGACGACCAACATCAGCAGGCCGAACAGCATCAGCATGCCGGCCGCCAGCCCCCAGCCGATGAGCGCGGGCGCACGCAGCGCGGCGAACCGCATCGTCTCCCGCGAAGTGGGCTGGTGCCCCGCGGCGTCCTGAACCGACACGTAGACCGAGGCACCCTGGGCGAACACGCTGACCGCGATAGCGATCAGCAGTCCGAGCAGGGCCAGCGTGCTGTCGAAACCGGTCGGGTCGGTCGGGGCGGCCAGGGTCGGGCTCATGGTGAACGAGACCAGCGCACTGATCGCCGCCACGCCCACCTGGATGATCAGGAGTGGGACCAGGCTGCGGCGCACCACGGTGATCACGCGATCGACCCATCCGCGGAGGTCAGGCGGAACCAGCGGATCGCTGAGCGGAGCGGCCATCCGCGCGCGCGGAGGACGGCGCTGAGCGAAGCCGGGCCATGGCTCGGGGTTCCGATCCGCACCGGGCCGCTCAGGGCCGGGCGGCGGAGGTGACGACATGCCACGACGGTATCGCTGATCGGTTGGCTGCGTCGTCTCCGACCCGGGCGAAACGCCCAGCGGGCGTCCGACCAGGGCCGCATCCGCCACGGACCGCGGCCGGGTCTGCCACGATGACCCAGCTGGCCCCGAGCCCAGCTCCGCCGGAACCCGCCCGCACCGAGGAGGACGCCCCATGACGGCCATCCGCTCCAGCACCGTGGCCGATGTGGTCGCCCGCACCGCCCGCCGTACCCCGGACCGGGTCGCGCTGCGTTTCGCCGATCGCGTCTGGACCTACCGCGAGCTGGACGACGCGGTGAGCCGCGCGGCCGCCGTACTCCTCGGGCTGGACCTGGCCAAGGGCGACCGGGTCGCCGCCTACGGCAAGAACTCCGACGCCTACGTGATCGGGTTCCTGGCCTGCGCCCGGGCCGGCCTGGTGCACGTACCGATCAACTACAACCTGGCTGGCGACGAGTTGGCCTACCTGCTCGAACAGTCCGGCAGCCGGGCGGTGCTGGTCGACCCGGGGCTGGCGGCCCGGGTGGCCGAGCTGACCGGAGCGCCGGAGCTGGTACTCGCCCTGCGCGACGCGCCGGACTCGCTGCTGGCCCGCTGCGAGGCCGGTTCGGTACCCACCGTCGACGTCGAGATCGCGGAGTCCGACCTGGTCCAGCTGCTGTACACGTCAGGCACCACCAGCCGGCCGAAGGGCGCGATGATGACCCACCGCGCGCTGGTGCACGAGTACCTGTCCTGCATCGTCGCGATGGACTGCCACCCCGACGACGAACCGCTGCACCCGATGCCGCTCTACCACTCGGCGGGCATGCACGTGATGATGCTGCCCTACCTCGCGGTCGGCGCGACCAACCACGTGATGGAGTCGCCGGACGTGCCGGAGATCCTGCGCCGGATCGAGTCGGACGGGATCGGGGCACTGTTCCTGGCGCCGACGGTGTGGGTGCCGCTGTCCAACCACCCGGACTTCGCGGCCCGTGACCTGTCCTCGCTGCGCAAGGCGTACTACGGCGCCTCGATCATGCCCCAGCCGGTGCTGGAGCGGCTCCAGAAGGCGCTGCCCGAGCTGGGCTTCTACAACCTGTTCGGGCAGTCCGAGATCGGCCCGCTGGCCACCGTGCTCGGCCCCGGAGAACACGCCGACCGCCCCGCCTCCTGTGGGCGCGCGGTGCTGTTCGTCGAGCTGCGGGTGGTGGACACCGACGGCAACGAGGTGCCGGCCGGTGAGCTCGGCGAGGTGGTCTACCGGTCGCCACAGCTGTGCGAGGGCTACTGGGACAAACCCGAGGAGACGGAGGAGGCCTTCAACGGCGGCTGGTTCCACTCCGGCGACCTGGTCCGCGCCGACGAGCAGGGCTACATCACCGTGGTGGACCGGATCAAGGATGTGATCAACACCGGCGGCGTGCTGGTGGCCTCCCGGGAGGTCGAGGACGCGCTGTACACCCACCCGGCGGTGGCCGAGGCGGCGGTGATCGGCACGCCGGACGACCGCTGGATCGAGGCCATCACCGCGTTCGTCGTGCTGAAGGGGGCCGACCCGGTCCTACCCGAGGAGCTGATCACCTACACCCGGGGCCGGCTCGCCGGGTTCAAGGTGCCCAAGCGGGTCCACCTGGTCGACGAGCTCCCCCGCAACGCCTCCGGCAAGCTGCTCAAGCGGGTACTCCGGGACCAGCTGGAGGCCTGATCCGGTTGCGCGCTGCCGACACTAGGCGGTGACCGCCTCGGCCAACCGGTACCGGATGGGCAGCCGCTTGAGGCCGCTGACGAAGGTGCTGCTCACGCCCTCGACGGTGCCGGCCAGCTCGACCTGTTCCAGCCGGGGCAACAGCTCGGCGAAGAGGGCCTGCGTCTCCATCCGGGCCAGCTGCGCGCCCAGGCAGAAGTGGACCCCGGCACCGAAGGCGACGTGCCGGTTGGGCTTGCGGGTCACGTCGAACTCGTCGGGCCGGTCGAACTCGGTCTCGTCGCGGTTGCCCGACGGGTAGAGCAGCAGCAGCTGCTGGCCCTCCTTGATGGTGGTGCCGCCGATGTCGTAGTCGCGGGTGGCGGTGCGCATGAACTCCTTCACCGGGGTCACCCAGCGGATGATCTCGTCGACCGCGCTCGGCAGCAGGCTCGGGTCGGCCCTGAGCTTGGCCAGCTGCTCCGGGTTCTGGACCAGGGCATGCATGCCGCCGGCGATCGTCGAGCTGGTGGTGTCGTGCCCGGCGGTCGCGATGATCACGAAGTAGGACGCGGCGTCCAGGTCGTTGAGGTGCTCGCCGTCGATGCGGGCGTTCGCGATGGCCGAGGCGAGGTCCTCGGTCGGGTTCTCCCGCCGGTCGTTGATCAGCCGCTGGAAGTAGGCGAAGAAGTCCAGGACCACGGCCATCTGTTCCTCGGGGCTCTCGCCGCGGCGACGCTCCGGGTCGTCCCCGCCGAAGATCTCCTGGGTCAGCTGCAGCATCCGGCCGAAGTCGCTCTCCGGCAGCCCCAGCAGGGTCAGGATGACGGACAGCGGGTAGTGCACCGCCACGTCGGCGACGAAGTCGCACTCGCCGCCGCGCTCGACCATCAGGTCCACGTAGCGGCGGGCCAGCCGGTTGACGTTGTCCTGCATGGTCCGCAGCGTCTTGGGCCGGAACCAGTCCGCCGCGATCGGCCGCAGGGCCTTGTGGTCCGGGTCATCGATGTGGATCAGGGTGCGCAGCATCTGACCCTGCTCGGCCTGCCGCTGATCCTCGACGGCGGGCACCAGCAGCGGGCGCGGGTGGTTGTGGAACACCTCGTGGTTCTTCTCCACCTCGAGGATGTCGGCCCGCCGGGTGATCACCCAGAACGGGTTGTACTCCGGCCGCGCGTCCACCCAGTGCACCGGCGACTCCCGGCGCAGCAGCGCCGCCGCCTCGTGCAGCCGGTGTTCCTCCGCGTAGGCACTCGGGTCGACCACCGTCAACCCGGCCTGCTCAACCGACATGGTCATGTTCAGCTCCCATTCACCGGCTGCACTGCCGGGGTGGAACATACCTGACGGTATGGTTGGTTGAAAGTGGCTCGCTCAGGTCCGGGGCAGGTCCAGCGTGTCGTTCTGATCCTCGAGCATGGCGCGCAGGCCCGCCACGTCGACCGGGTACTCCCGCTGCTGGGTGCCCACCAGAATGGCGATCGCGGTCCTGGCTCGCAGCCGGGCTCGGTCCGCGGGCAGCCCGAATAGCTGCAGCGACTCGGTCAGGTGCCGCTCACGTTCCTGGTCGACCCGCTCCACGACCGCCCGGACCTCGGCATTGCTGCGCCCCCAGGCACGCAGCGCCGCCTCCGCCTCGTGCGGCAGCTCGGCCGCGATGTTCGACAGCATCTTGAACCGGGCCAGCGGCTCCGGCTCGGCCGCCGACGCGGCGATCAGCCGCCGGCTGCGCTCCTCCTCCCAGAACCCGAGCAGGGCGGTCACCAGCTCGGGCATGCCGGAGAAGTGGTGGTAGAACGATCCCTTGGTGACGCCCAGCCGGGAGCAGAGCTCCGACACGGTCAGGCCCTCACTGCCTGCTTCGGCGAGCACCTCCAGCGCGGACTCCAGATAGCCCGCTCGATTCGCCCTCGCCATCGACTCCCGCCCCGTCGTCGCTGGGCGGAGGGTAGCCGCCGTGGCAGGCTGCCGCTATGACACCGGGGATCCAGACGGTGATGCGCGCACTGGAGCGCGCCTGGGACGAGCACACCGGCGCGCTCTGGGACCGCCGGGACGTGCCGGCCGCGCTGGCCGGGCTGACCGACGACGTCGAGGTGCGCCACCTGCCCACCGGGGTCGGCGGGGTCGGTCTGGCCGAGGTCGGCGCGTGCTACGCCACCGAGCTCGTACCGCACCTGCCCGAGACCCTGCGGCGGTCCAGGGTCAGCCGGACGGTCGACCAGTTCCGCCTGGTACAGGAGTCGGTGTGGTCGCTGCGGCACGACCGGCCGATGCCGTGGCTCGCGCCGGGGCGGGCGGCCACCGGGGCGGACGTGGCGCTGCTCGTGGTGGAGATCGCCCGGTTCCGGCAGGGTCGGATCGCCGGCCGGCGGCTGCTCTGGGACCAGGCCGAGCTGTTCGCCCAGCTGGACCGGGCCAACCGCTGACCCACAGCACCCGATCAACAGCGCCCGATCAACAGCACCGACCCGACCCGGCGGCGTGAGATGCCCCGCATCGCGGCCGGTCAGCTAGCTGTCCGCGGCCGGCCGGTGCGAGGCTGCACCGGTGACTCCGGGGGTATTCGCGCTGCTGGTCGGCGCGGGCGTGGCCGCCGGGCTGTCCGGGTCCATCGCGGGCCTGGCTTCGCTGTTCTCCTATCCGGCGCTGCTCGCCGCCGGCCTCCCGGCGACCTCGGCGAACGTCACCAACACCGTGTCACTCGCGGTCGGCAGCGTCAGCTCGATCACCAGCTCCCGGCCGGAGCTCGTCGGCCAGGCCGGCACGGCCCGCAAGCTCGGCGCGATCTGCGCGGTGGGCGGCGCGGCCGGCGCCGGGTTGCTGCTGCTCACCCCGCCGGGGCTGTTCACCCGGATCGTGCCGTTCCTGGTCGGCGGCTCCTCGGTGCTGCTGCTGCTCAGTCGGCGCAACCCGGTCCCGCTCGGCACCCCCATGCCCGCCCCTCCCGGCCCACCGAGGCGGCGCCCCGGCGTGCTGGTCGGCGTGCTCGCGGTCTCGATGTACGGCGGCTACTTCGGCGCGGCGGCCGGGGTGCTGATGCTGGCCCTGCTGATCGCGGTCCTCCCGGAGACGCTGATGCGGGTCAACGCGCTGAAGAACGTCCTGCTCGGGCTCGCGAATGTCATCGCGGCGGTCGGCTTCGCGATGTTCGGCCCGGTGTCCTGGCTCGCCGTCGTCCCACTGACCATCGGCCTGCTGCTGGGCTCCTGGTTCGGCCCGCCGGTGGTCCGGAGGCTGCCGGCCAACCTGCTGCGGATCGGGATCGCGGTGGCCGGCCTCGGGCTGGCGGTCAAGCTCGGGCTGGACGCGTACTGACCTGATCGTCGCATTCGGTGACCCAGCGCGACCGGCGCCGCGGCATCCGGGCGAAGCGTGTTCCTGGCGGGTAGTCGGGCTTGAAGTCGGGGAGCCGGCATCCCTACGGTCGGTATTACTCACCTAAACAGTAGGTATTGGCCACCTGACGGGAGGAACCAGATGATGTCACTGCGGGGCACCGACGGCTGCGCCACCAACTGCGGCTGCAGCACGCCGGCCTGATCCGGGACCGGGGGCCGCGGCGGAAGCCGACGACGCCCGCCGCCGAGGCCCCCGACAGCTGAGTACCGGCGCACCCGGGCGTTGACCGTGCGTAGCGCGGCAAGCACGATGTGGCCATGGCCGCCACCGAGTCCCACCTCGCCACCTCCCACCTTTCCGCGCGCGGAATGACCGCCAGCGACCAGCTGTCCCGGCACGCCCGCAAGATCGGTGATGACGTCGCGCTGCGGTTCGACGACTCCGGCCGCACCTACCGTGAGCTGGACGAACGGGTCACCCGGCTGGCCAATGCACTGCGCGCCCGAGGCGTCGGGGTCGGCGACCGGGTCGCGGTGCTCGGGCTGAACTCGATCGAGCTCATCGAGTCCTACCTGGCCTCGGTGCGGCTCGGCGCGATCGGCGTGCCGATCAACTTCCGACTGGCGCCCCCCGAGGTGGGCTACGCGCTGGCGGACAGCGGCGCGGTCGCCGCCGTGGTCGACTCCACCTTCGCGGGACTGTTGGCCGCCGCCCGGGAGCACGCGCCGGCGCTGCGCGGCTGCCTGGTCATCGGCGGCGGCCCGG
>DASYLM010000103.1:0-18707 GCA_036009565.1 Pseudonocardia sp.
AGGACGGAGGGCGCCAACTTCTCGGCGAGCAGTACGACGGGACGGCGGGCGGCGGTGCTCACGGTGCTCCCAGGTATAGAGGTGCGGGGGTCGGCACCGATGGTAGTGGCGTGGCGCCGGGCACTCCCGGGCACCGTGACCAGGGCAATAGCGGTGGACCCGGCCGCCCGGGGCGTGCCCGGCTCGAGATCCGGCCCCGCGCCGGGATCAGATGTGGACGGTGCGCAGCACCACGTCGCCGCGCGCGTCCTGAACCTCGAGGCCGGCCAGCTGCTGGCGGGTCAGGTCGGTGGCGGCGGCCAGTACGACGTCCTTGTCCGGTATCGCGGTCCACCGGGCCAACTCGGTGTTCGAGCCGTCCACGCCCTTCGCCACCAGGGTGTACACCGGCGATACCCAGTCCTTGGTGCCCTTGTAGCGGCACCGCATGACCACCTCGGTACCCCATGCCTTGGCGTTCAGCGCGACCGCCGCGGTGGCCTCCGCGCCGCCCTCCGGCTCCATCTGCAGCGGCAGTGCCGCCGCCGCGGTGACCCCGGTGCTCGGTCCCCGCAGGGCGCCGGTCGCCAGCGCGGTGCCACCGACGCCGACCAAACCGACGAGCACCAGCGACGCCGCCACCAGACCGCGCCGCCGGGCCCGCTGGCGGCGGATCTCGCGCAGCGCGGCGACCACCGGGCTCGGGTCGCTCCCGCCACCCGCCGGGACGGGCGGTGCCGCCGGGACGGGTTGGCTACCCGACGGCGGCCCGGGGCTGCGGGCCAGCAGTCCGGGCAGGCCGGCGAGCTGGCCGACCTCGCGGAGGCAGTACGGACAGTTCGGCAGGTGCTCGGCGTAGTCGGCCCGCTCGGTGGGGTGCAGCGAGCCGATCAGGTAGGCGCCGGCCTCTTCGGTGCGAGGGCAGCCCTCCGGTGACATGTGCGTCACGGCGTAACTCCCATCTCGACCAGTGCGGCGCGCAGTGCGCGCAACGCATAGTGGGTGCGGGACTTGACGGTGCCGGCCGGCACCCCGAGCCGCGCGGCGGCCTCGGCGACCGAGCGCCCGTCGAAGAAACACTCCCGGATGACGTCCTGGTGCGGCGGGGTCAGGTGGCCGACCGCCTCGGCCACCAGCCAGGCCTGCAGCGCGGCGTCCACGCCATCGGCCACGCCGGTTTCCGGGGGTTGATCGGTGATCGTCTCAGGACGCACCGAGCGGGCCCGCCATTCGTCGATCAACACGTTCCGCAGGGTACGCAGTAGCCACCCCCGCGTGCTGCCACGCTGGGGATCCAGCGACTCGGGGTGCCGCCATGCTCGCAACAGGACCTCCTGGACGGCGTCCTGGGCCCGGCCCAGGTCACCATTGGTCATGCCCAGCGCGTACGACTCCAACGCCGTGCCGTGTTCGGAGTACAGGGCGCGGATGAGCCGATCGTCGACGACCACAACGCACCTCCGCTCCCCGACCTAGACACGGACGCTCGGGCCGAGCGGTTCAATACTGGCCGGACCGGAGTTCACCGGCCGCGCCGACCACCAGCCCCGGACATGGCACCGCCCCGCCGGGTGGCCCGGCGGGGCGGTGGACTGTGTGGGAGACGCGGGTGGTTCAGGCGGGCGGTGCGACCCAGGACATCAGGCCGCGCAGCTTCGCGCCGACCACCTCGATCTGGTGGTCGACACCCTGCTTCTGCAACCGGGTGAAGTTGGGCCGCCCGGCGTCGTCCTCGGCCACCCACTCGCGGGCGAACGTGCCGTCCTGGATCTCGCCGAGGATCTTGCGCATCTCGTCCTTGACCGCCGGCGTGATGACGCGGGGGCCGCGGGTGAGGTCGCCGTACTCGGCGGTGTCGGAGATCGAGTAGCGCTCGCCGGTGATGCCGCCCTCGTACATCAGGTCGACGATGAGCTTGAGCTCGTGCAGGCACTCGAAGTAGGCGATCTCCGGGGCGTAACCGGCCTCGGTGAGCACCTCGAAACCGGTCTGCACCAGGGCCGCGGCGCCACCGCAGAGCACCGACTGCTCACCGAACAGGTCGGTCTCGGTCTCCTCCTTGAAGGTGGTCTCGATGACCCCGGCCCGGCTGCCGCCGATGCCCTTCGCGTACGACAGCGCCAGCGCCTTGGCCGTGCCGGAGGCGTCCTGCTCGACCGCGATCAGGCACGGCACACCCTTGCCGTCCACGAACTGCCGGCGCACCAGGTGCCCCGGGCCCTTCGGCGCGACCATGGCCACGTCCACATCGGCCGGCGCCTTGATCAGGTCGTAGCGGATGTTGAACCCGTGCCCGAAGAAGATCGCGTCGCCGCTCTTGAGGTTCGGCGCGATGTCCTCGGCGTAGATGAACCGCTGCTTGGTGTCCGGCGCCAGGATCATGATCAGGTCGGCCTCGGCGGAAGCCTCCGCCGGGGTCACCACCCGCAGCCCCTCGTCCTCGGCCTTCTGCCGCGACTTCGAGCCCTCGGGCAACCCGACCCGGACATCGACACCGGAGTCGCGCAGGCTGAGCGCGTGGGCGTGCCCCTGGCTGCCGTAGCCGATCACGGCCACCTTGCGACCCTGGATGATCGACAGATCAGCGTCATCGTCGTAGTAGATGTTGACAGCCATCGCTGCTCAGAATCCCTTCTCAAAGCTTGTGACGTTGTGTGGTGTACATCTGGCTACCGGCACCGCTGGGGTGCCGACCCTCGACCGGCGCGCCCGGGCCCGGCCTACCGGACGGCCGCGGCGGTGATCGACCGGGGTCCCCGGCCGACCGCGACCATGCCGGACTTGACCATCTCGCGGATGCCGTAGGGCTCGAGCATCCGGAGCAGCGCGGTCAGCTTGTCCGTGGTTCCGGTGGCCTCCACCGTGACCGCCTCCGGCGCCACGTCGACCACCTTGGCCCGGAAGAGCTGGACTGTCTCCAGCACCTGGCTGCGGACTGTCGCATCGGCCCTGACCTTGACCAGGAGAAGCTCGCGCTGCACCGAGATGGCGGGCTCGAGCTCCACGATCTTGATCACGTTGATCAGCTTGTTGAGCTGCTTGGTGACCTGCTCGAGGGGCAGCTCGTCGACCGCGACCACGATGGTCATCCGGGACACCTCGGAGACCTCGGTGGGGCCCACGGCCAGCGACTCGATGTTGAAGCCACGCCGGCTGAACAGCCCGGCCACCCTGGCCAGCACCCCGGGCTTGTTCTCGACCAGCACCGAGAGGGTGTGCCTGTTCATCTACCGTTCCCCCGCTGAGTCGGTCTCCCCGGTGCGCACGCTCGGCGCACCGTGGGTGTCGTGCCGCTGCACCTCGGCGTGGTCGAGCACACCGTGCTCGATCACCTCGCCGGTGGCCGCGTCGTCGTCGTCGAACAACGGTCGGATCCCCCGCGCCGTCTTGACCTCGTCGTTGCTCTTGCCGGCGGCGACCATCGGCCAGACCTGCGCGTCCGCGCCGACCACGAAGTCGATCACAACCGGCTGGTCGTTGATCTGCATCGCCTGGTTGATCACCTCGTCGACCTTGTCCCGGCTCTCGCAGCGCAGTCCCACGCAGCCCATCGCCTCGGCGAGCAGCTTGAAGTCGGGGATGCGGTGCTTGTGGGTGCCCAGGTCGGTGTTGGAGTAGCGCTGCGAGTAGAACAGGTTCTGCCACTGCCGGACCATGCCGAGGTTGCCGTTGTTGATGATGGCGACCTTGATCGGGATGCCCTCGATGGCGCAGGTCGCCAGCTCCTGGTTGGTCATCTGGAAGCAGCCGTCACCGTCGATGCACCACACCGTGGTGTCCGGCAGGCCGAGCTTGGCGCCCATCGCGGCGGGCACCGCGAAGCCCATGGTGCCCAGGCCGCCCGAGTTGATCCAGGACCGCGGCTTCTCGTAGCGGATGAACTGGGCGGCCCACATCTGGTGCTGGCCGACCCCGGCGGTGTAGACCGCGTCCGGGCCGGCGATCGCCCCGATCCGCTCGATCACGTACTCCGGGGAGAGCATGCCGTCGGACGGCCAGTCGTAGCCGAGCGGGAAGGTCTCCCGCCACTCGTCCAGCACCGTCCACCAGTCGGCGAGGTCGGCCTTGCCGCCGGCCTCGGCCTGCTCGCCGCGCACCGCGTCGATCAGGTCGACCAGGACCTCCTTGCAGTCCCCCACGATCGGCACGTCGGCGCGGCGGTTCTTGGAGATCTCGGCGGGGTCGATGTCGGCGTGCACGATCGCCGCGTCCGGCGCGAACGTGGACAGCTGGCCGGTGACCCGGTCGTCGAACCGCGCGCCGAGAGCGACCAGCAGGTCCGCCTTCTGCATCGCGGCCACGGCCGTGACGGTGCCGTGCATGCCGGGCATCCCGAGGTGCTGCGGGTGGCTGTCCGGGAATGCCCCGCGCGCCATCAGGGTGGTCACCACCGGGGCGCCGGTGAGCTCGGCCAGCACCTTCAGCTCGGCGGCAGCTGCCGCCTTGACCACGCCACCGCCGACGTAGAGCACCGGGCGCCGCGCGGCGGCGATCAGCCGGGCGGCCTCCCTGATCTGCTTGCCGTGCGGGCGGGTGGTCGGCCGGTAGCCGGGCAGCTTCAGCTCCGGCGGCCAGGAGAACGTGGTCTGCTCCTGCAGCACGTCCTTGGGGATGTCCACCAGCACCGGGCCGGGGCGGCCGGTGGAGGCGAGGTGGAACGCCTCGGCGATCGCCCTCGGGATGTCGATCGGGTCGGTGACCAGCATGTTGTGCTTGGTGATCGGCAGCGTGATGCCGGTGATGTCGGCTTCCTGGAAGGCGTCGGTGCCGATCAGCGCGCGGGACTGCTGCCCGGTGATGGCCACCACCGGGACGGAGTCCATGTAGGCGTCCGCGATCGGTGTCACCAGGTTCGTCGCACCCGGGCCACTGGTCGCCATGCAGACACCGACCTTGCCGGTGGCCTGCGCGTACCCGGTGGCCGCGTGCCCGGCGCCCTGCTCGTGGCGGACCAGCACGTGCCGCACGATGGTCGAGTCGAGCAGCGGGTCGTACGCGGGCAGGATGGTGCCACCGGGAATCCCGAATACCGCCTCACAGCCCACCGCCTCGAGCGAGAGCACGAGCGACTGCGCGCCGGTCACGGAGACCGGCTCGGTCGCGGTGCGCAGCGGGCGCGCGGGGGGCGGGGTGGGTTTCGGCGGACCGGGAACCGGGGCCGGTCGGGGCGTCGCGGTGGTCATCTTGAGCTCTGCCTCGTGTCTGCTCGGTCGGGTATCTGGTAAGGATCATTGCTCTGGTCAGTCACTCGGGCACAAAACCTTCGGCACAAAACCTCGGGCACAAAACCTCGGGCACAAAAAAGCCCCCGCCGCCGGGACCGGCGGAACGAGGGTTGCGCGTCGACGAAGAACTATTCAGGCGTCGACGCGCCTGAGAAGTACTACGAGGTCGACGAGAATGCGCACACGGCGACGGTAACCGGCCGCTCCCCGACGGTCAACTTAGTGAGACCGCGATCTCGGATCCTGGGACCGGCGGGGAAGTCGCGGCCGGTCGCCCGGCACCGCCGGCTGGTCGCCGGCCGGTACCGGCCACCTGCGACGATAGCCGGGTGGATGGTCCTGTCGTGTTCCGCAGCTCGCCGCTCGCCGTGCTCGCCGCCATCGCCTTCATGGTGTGTTTCACCCCGGTGGCGCTCACCGTTCCCGGCATGACGGTGCTCTACCTGATCCCGATCGGGATGGTGTTCTGGGTGCTGCGGGTGCGCACGACGGTGGATGCGGACACGATCGCGGCGCGCGGCACGTTGCGCACGCAGCGCGTAGATTGGTCTGACGTCACCGCGTTGCGCTTGCGGACACGATCCCGGATCAGCGCGGTGCTCAACAGCGGCACGGAGCTACCTCTACCGGCCGTGCACGTCCGAGACCTCCCCGTGCTCGCCATGATGAGCGGCGGGCGGCTGCCCGACCCGAGCGCCGAAGCCGGCGCACCCGAACCCACCGAGCCCGAACACACCGAGCCCGAACACACCGAGCCCGAACACACCGCGGGAGATTCCACCGCACCGGCAACACCCGCGTCGCCCGAGGAGTGACCGTCATGCCCGCACTTCGTTCCCGCGTCACCACGCACGGCCGCAACGCCGCGGGCGCCCGCTCGCTCTGGCGCGCCACCGGCATGGGCGAGAACGACTTCGGCAAGCCGATCGTGGCGATCGCCAACTCCTACACCCAGTTCGTGCCCGGCCATGTGCACCTCAAGAACATGGGTGACATCGTCGCGGAGACGATCCGGGAGGCCGGCGGGGTGGCGCGCGAGTTCCACACCATCGCGGTCGACGACGGTATCGCGATGGGCCACGGCGGCATGCTCTACTCGCTGCCGTCCCGCGAGGTGATCGCGGACGCGGTGGAGTACATGGTCAACGGGCACGCCGCCGACGCACTGGTCTGCATCTCCAACTGCGACAAGATCACCCCCGGCATGCTGAACGCGGCGATGCGGCTGAACGTGCCGACCGTGTTCGTCTCCGGCGGCCCGATGGAGGCCGGCAAGGCGGTCGTGGTGGGCGGGGTCGCGCAGGCACCCACCGACCTGATCACCGCGATCTCGGCGTCCGCCTCGTCCGAGGTCGACGAGGACGGCCTGTCGATCGTCGAGCGCTCGGCCTGCCCCACCTGCGGCTCCTGCTCCGGCATGTTCACCGCCAACTCGATGAACTGCCTGACCGAGGCGCTCGGCCTCGCCCTGCCCGGCAACGGCTCCACGTTGGCCACCCACGCCGCCCGGCGCGCGCTGTTCGAGCGGGCCGGCACCACGGTGATGGAGCTGTGCCGCCGCTGGTACGAGAACGACGACGCGTCGGCGCTGCCCCGCTCGATCGCGTCGCGGGCGGCCTTCGAGAACGCGATGGCGCTGGACGTGGCGATGGGTGGCTCCACCAACACGGTGCTGCACACGCTGGCCGCCGCCCAGGAGGGCGAGGTCGACTTCACCCTCGCCGACATCGACGCGATCTCCCGGCGGGTGCCCTGCCTGAGCAAGGTCTCGCCCAACTCGAACTACCACATGGAGGATGTGCACCGGGCCGGCGGCATCCCGGCCATCCTGGGCGAGCTGCGCCGGGCCGGGCTGCTCAACACGGCGGTGCACACCGTGCACAGCCCGTCGCTGGAGTCCTGGCTGGACGAGTGGGACATCCGCTCCGGCGCCACCTCCGCGACCGCGCTCGAGCTGTTCCACGCCGCGCCGGGCGGGGTGCGCACCACCGAGGCGTTCTCCACCGAGAACCGCTGGTCCTCCCTCGACACCGACGCCGCCGGCGGTTGCATCCGGGACAAGGAGCACGCCTACAGCGCGGACGGCGGCCTCGCGGTGCTGCACGGCAACCTGGCCGAGGACGGCGCGGTGATCAAGAACGCCGGCATCCCCGAGGAGCTGTGGCACTTCGAGGGCCCGGCACGCGTGGTGGAGAGCCAGGAGGAGGCCGTCTCGGTCATCCTCGGCAAGCAGATCCAGCCCGGTGACGTGCTGGTCGTGCGCTACGAGGGCCCGTCCGGCGGGCCCGGCATGCAGGAGATGCTGCACCCGACGGCGTTCCTCAAGGGTGCCGGCCTCGGCGCGGTGTGTGCACTGATCACCGACGGCCGGTTCTCCGGCGGGTCCAGCGGGATCTCGGTCGGGCACATCTCGCCGGAGGCGGCGCACGGTGGCGTGATCGGGCTGGTCCAGAACGGCGACCGGATCCGCATCGACGTGCACACCCGCGCACTGCAGCTGCTCGTCGACGACGACGTGCTGGCCGAGCGGCGGGCCAAGATGGACGCGTCCGAGCGCCCCTGGCAGCCGGTCGACCGCCAGCGCGTGGTGTCCAAGGCGCTGCGCGCCTACGCGGCGCTGGCCACCTCGGCGTCCACCGGCGCCGTCCGCGAGGTGCGCTGACCCCTCGCCCGCGAGTCGGGGATTTCGTCAGCGCGAGTCGGGGATTTCGTCAGCGCGAGTCGGGGTTCTTGTCAGCGCGAGTCGGGGATTCCGTCAGCCGTGGGCCAGGAACCTGACCAGCAGCGCCGCCCCGGTCCCGAGGACCAGACAGGGCAGCCCGGTCACCTGCGGGCGGCAGAACAGCGGGAACATCCGGTCCAGCGCGAGCCGGCCGCCGCCGGTCAGCACGACGGCAGCGGCCATGCCGGCCAGCACGAACTCCAGCTCGAAGCCCGCGCCGTTCGGTCGGACGAAGAAGCCGGTACCCCACTTCAACCACACCGCGTTGATCATCACCGCCAGCAGCCCGGCGGCCGCGACCGGGGCGAACAGCCCGAACAGCACCAGGATGCCGCCGCCGATCTCGGTGATCGCGGTCAGGCCGGCGAGCAGCGAGCTCTGCCCGAAGCCCTGGACGGTGAGGAACTGGCCGAAGCCGGCGAGCCCAGGGCCGCCGAACGCGCCGAACATCACCTGCGTGCCGTGACCGATGAACGCGGCCGCCAGCACCAGTCGAAGGATCAGCAACCCGAGGTCCGCGCCGTGGTGCCAGCGCAGGGGGTGCCGTAACGGGTGCCGGGGGCGCCCGCCCTCAGCCTCGATCGCGGTGGTGGGCGCTTCCACGTCATAGCCACGGCGACCGGAGCCATATGCGCGGCTCACCAACGCAGGGTAGTTCCGGCGGCCCGATCTCCTTCGATGGCGCGCCGAAGCTCCGTACTCACCCGCGGTTCACGGCGTGATCCCTAGGGTTGCCGGTGTGTCCCGATCGCCGTCCCGCGTCTCGGCGCGCCGGCCGGCGGCGCGCGCCCGCTGGCGCGGGCTCCTCCCGGTCCTCGCGCTCGCCCTGGTGTTCGTCACTGTGCTCGGCGGCTGCGCGTCCTTCCCGGACAACGGTCCCAAGCAGTGGCGGGACAAGGTCGAGGGCGGCGGCCCGCTCGCCGCGCCACCCCGGGTGCCCGACCAGCCGCCGGACTCCGAGCAACCGCCACCGCCGGCGCCGCCCGGCCAGGGGGCCGGTCCCAACGGCTGCGTCGACCCGGACCCGCAGGTGGTGGCCACCTGCCTGGACCCGATCTCGGCCGTCGCCGTGCTGCCGGACGCGCAGAGCGCCCTGGTGGCGGAACGGTCCACCGGCCGGGTGCTCCGGGTGCAGAAGGGCAAGGACCCGGAGCTCATCGCCACGGTCGGGGTGGACGCCGCGGGCGGCGGGCTGATCGGTCTGGTGCTCTCACCCAGCTACCGGGAGGACCAGCTGCTCTATGCCTACGCGGCGACCGGCGCCGACCACCGGGTGCTGCGGATCGCGCAGGGTGACCCGCCGGTGCCGATCCTGACCGGGATCCCCCGCACGCCCGGCAACGACGGCGGGGCACTGGGCGTCGGCCGCGACGGCGCGCTGCTGGTGGCCACCGGCGCGGACGGTCCCGACCCCGCGCCGGGTTCGCTGGCCGGCAAGGTGCTGCGGATCGACACCTTCGGGCGCCCGTTCAAGGACAACCCGGACCCGCGCTCACCGATCTACACGAGCGGGCTGCGCTCGCCCGGTGGCATGTGCACCGCGCCGGACTCCGGCACCGCCTGGGTGACCGACCACCTCGCCGACCGGGACGTGCTGCAGCGGGTGGTGCCCAGTCGGGTCGGCGACCCGTCCTGGAGCTGGCCGGACCGCCCCGGCGTGACCGGCTGCGTTGCGCCGCCCGGCGCGATCGTGGTCGCCGAGCGTGGCGCGTCCGCCCTGTTCCTACTGCACACCACGACACCCGGCGCCTTCACCGGCGCTCCCCGGACCCTGCTCGCCGGCGCCTACGGCCGCCTCGGGCCGGCCGCACTCGCCCCGGACGGACTGCTCTGGCTGGGCACCACGAACAAGGGCGCCGGCGGCCCCATCGTGAGCAGCGACGACCGCGTACTCCGGATCCAACCGCCCTCGGCCGGCGGCGGAGGGGGTCCCGACTGACCCGTGAGTGGTATTGGTCGCCCTAGCGACCAATACCACTCACAGAGTTAGTGCATCGTGGACAGCGCAGGAGCGGGCCCTGCCAACCATGACGACGCAGGACTGTGGCGACCTCCGTGGCGACAACACAAGGTCGGGCGCTCACCTCGGTCCAGCCGAACACCAGCCGGGAGCGTCCTGCCAGCTCGGCCGCGTTGTCACGCCGACGATCCCGCAATGCCACATCGGGTTCGAGATGGCGGCGACCATCCAGCCGCACGGTGAGCGGGACCGGCCTGTACCCGGGCAGCCGCCTGGTCGAGCTCCTGCCGGTACCAGCGCGGCCGGCGCTCGGCCAACCTGCTGCGCCGATAACGTGGACTGCCAGCCCTGGTACTGGGGCGGGGAAACCTGCGGGGGTGCTTGGCGACGAAGACCAGCCATATCTCGACTGTGATCGCCCTCGGCCGCGTACGGCCACCCCTACACGACGGCCTGTGGATAACCCGTGAGTGGTATTGGTCGCTATAGCGACCAATACCACTCACGGGGTTAGTTGCAGCGTTCGAGGACCAGCTCGCGGACGCGCTTGGCGTCGGCCTGGCCCCGGGTGGCCTTCATGACCGCGCCGACGACAGCGCCGGCGGCGGCCACCTTGCCACCGCGGATCTTCTCGGCGATGTCGGGCTGCGCGGCGAGCGCCTCGTCGACGGCGGCGATGAGGGCGGAGTCGTCGGAGACCACCTTCAGGCCGCGCCCGGCCACCACCTCGTCCGGCGAGCCCTCGCCGGCCAGTACGCCGTCCACCACCTGGCGGGCCAGGTTGTTGCTCAGCTCGCCGCCGGCGACCAGCTCGATCACCCTGGCCAGCTGCGCCGGGGTGATCGCCAGCTCGTCGAGCGCGACGCCGGTGTTGTTGGCCTGCTGCGACAGGTACGAGACCCACCACGAGCGGGCCTCACCGGACGGCGCACCGGCCGCGACGGTGGCCGCGACCAGGTCGAGCGCGCCGGCGTTGACCAGGTCACGCAGTTCCTCGTCGGACAGCGACCACTCGGCCTGTACCCGCTTGCGGCGCTGGGCCGGCATCTCCGGCAGGGTCGCGCGGATCTCGTCGACCCAGTCCCGCGACGGCTGCACCGGCACCAGGTCCGGCTCCGGGAAGTACCGGTAGTCCTCGGACGACTCCTTGCGGCGGCCCGGGCGCGTCGTGCCGCCCGACTCGTCGAAGTGCCGGGTCTCCTGCACGACCTCGGCCCCGACCCGCAGCACGCCGGCCTGCCGGGTCATCTCGAAGCGCACCGCACGCTCCACCGAGCGCAGCGAGTTGACGTTCTTCGTCTCGCTGCGGGTGCCGAGCACGCCCGAGTCGCGCGGCGACAGCGACAGGTTCACGTCGCACCGCATCGAACCCTGGTCCATCCGCACGTCGGACACGTTCAGCGCGCGCAGCAGGTCGCGCAGCGTGCTGACGTACGCGCGGGCCACCTCGGGAGCCCGCTCGCGGGTGCCCGGGATCAGCTTCGTGACGATCTCGATCAGCGGGACGCCGGCCCGGTTGTAGTCCAGCAGCGAGTACTCCGCGCCGTGGATGCGACCGGTCGAGCCGCCGACGTGCATCGACTTGCCGGTGTCCTCCTCCATGTGCGCGCGCTCGATCTCCACCCGCACGACGGAACCGTCGTCCAGCTCGACGTCCAACCAGCCGTTGACCGCGATCGGCTCGTCGTACTGCGAGATCTGGAAGTTCTTCGGCATGTCCGGGTAGAAGTAGTTCTTGCGGGCGAACCGGCAGTGCGGCACGATCTCGCAGTTCAGCGCCAGGCCGATCAGGATCGCCGAGCGCACCGCCTGCTCGTTGACCACCGGCAGCGAGCCGGGCAGCCCCAGGCAGGTCGGGCACACCTGGGTGTTCGGCTCGGCACCGAACTCGGTCGGGCAGCCGCAGAACATCTTCGTGTCGGTGTTCAGCTCGACGTGCACCTCGAGCCCGAGCATCGGGTCGAAGCCCGCCACGACCTCGTCGTAGTCGACCAGCTCCGGCGTCACAGGCGCGCTCATACGGTTGCCTCCAGCCCGTTCACCCGCTGGATCAGCGGGCCTCCGTCGGCGGCGTTGCGGGCGGCCTCGAACGCGGCGGCCACCCGGTACATCACCGCCTCACCCAACGCCGGCGCCATGATCTGCAGCCCCACCGGTAGGCCGTCGGACTCGGCCAGCCCGGACGGCACCGACATCGCCGCATTGCCCGCCATGTTCGCCGGGATGGTGCACAGGTCGTTGAGGTACATCGCCAGCGGGTCGTCCACCTTCTCCCCGATGGGGAACGCGGTGGTCGGCGCGGTCGGCGAGACGAGCACGTCGACCTGGCCGAACGCGGCGGTGAAGTCGCGCGCGATCAGCGTGCGCACCTGCTGCGCCTTGCCGTAGTACGCGTCGTAGTAGCCCGAGCTCAGCGCGTAGGTACCGAGCATGATGCGGCGCTTGACCTCGTCGCCGAAGCCGGCCTCCCGGGTCGCCGCCATGACCTCCTCGGCCGAGGCGTCGGGCGCGGGCATGACCCGCAGCCCGTAGCGCATCGCGTCGAACCTGGCCAGGTTCGAGGACACCTCGCTGGGCAGGATCAGGTAGTAGGCGGCCAGCGCGTACCGGAAGTGCGGGCAGCTCACCGTGACCAGCTCGGCACCCAGCGACTCCAGGGTGCTCAGCGCCGCCCGGTAGCTGGCCTCGACCTGCGGCTGGTAGCCCTCGCCGCCCAGCTCGCTCACCACGCCGACACGCAGCCCGCGCAGGTCGCCGCCGGCACCCCGACGGGCCGCCTCGACCACGGCCGGCACCGGCGAGTCGATCGAGGTTGAGTCGAGCGGGTCGTGCCCGGCGATGACCTCGTGCAGCAGCGCCGCGTCCAGCACGGTCCGCGCGCACGGGCCGCCCTGGTCCAGCGAGGACGCACACGCCACCAGGCCGTAGCGGGACACCCCGCCGTAGGTCGGCTTGACCCCGACGGTGCCGGTGACCGCCGCCGGCTGGCGGATCGAGCCGCCGGTGTCGGTACCGATGGCCAGCGGTGCCTCGAACGCGGCCAGTGAGGCCGCCGAGCCGCCACCCGAGCCGCCGGGGATGCGGGTGGTGTCCCAGGGGTTGTGGGTCGGGCCGTAGGCGGAGTGCTCGGTGGAGGAGCCCATCGCGAACTCGTCCATGTTCGTCTTGCCCAGGATCACCACGCCGGCCCGGCGCAGCCGCGCGGTAACCGTGGCGTCGTAGGGCGGCCGCCACCCCTCGAGGATCTTCGACCCGCAGGTGGTGGGCATGTCGGAGGTGGCGAACACGTCCTTCAGCGCGAGCGGCACGCCGGCCAGCGGCGACGCCGGCGCCTTGCCCCCGGCCAGCGCCGCGTCCACCTCGGCGGCGGCGGCGAGCGCCGGCTCGGCGGCGACGTGCAGGAATGCGTGCACCGCCGGGTCGACCTGGGTGATGCGGTCCAGGTGCGCCCGGGTGACCTCGACCGAGGACACCTCGCGGGAGTGGATCTTCGCGGCCAGCTCGGCGGCGGTCAGCCTGATCAGCTCGGTGCTCATGCTTCCTCCCCCAGGATCCTCGGCACCTGGAACCGGCCCAGCTCGCTCGCCGGGGCGCCGGACAGCGCCTGCTCCTGGGTCAGTCCGGGGCGGATCTCGTCCGGCCGGAACACGTTCGTCAGCGGGACCGCGTGCGAGGTGGGCTCGATGTCAGCCGCGGCGACCTCGCCGACCTGGGCCACCGAGGCGAGGATGACGTCGAGCTGGGTGGCGAAGCGGTCGAGTTCCTCGTCGGTGACGGCGAGCCGGGCCAGCCGGGCGAGGTGTTCGACCTCGGCGCGGGAGATGATCCCGCCGGCCGGGTCGTGCGTCGACTCGGGCATTTCCCTCCTGGTCAGGAATGGCACGGGAACGGCTATGACGTCCATGGCGGCGATGATCATGGCGGCGTCCCGGGCAGCAAAGCTCAAGTCTAGGTCCGCGCCACTGAGCGGGTGCCGCCCGGGCGCCATGCACCCGGCGTCGCGACCGGTACACCCGCTGGTGAGCGGCCAAACCTGTCCCGGGCAACACAGCCGGAACACCGTGCTGACACAATTCCCCGGGCTGTCGCGGTAGTACTAGGAGGAGTGTCGAGAGTGTCGTTCCTGATCCGGGTGCAAGTCCCGGACCGGCCAGGCATGCTCGGCGCGATCGCCACCGCGCTGGGGCACGCCGGGGTCGACATCCTCGGCGTGGACGTCGTCGAGCGGGCCGACTCGATAGCGGTGGACGACCTCGCTGTCGAGATGCCCAGCGGCCGGCCACCGGACGTGCTGATCACGGCCGTGGAGTCGATCCCCGGTGTGCACGTGGAGTCGGTCCGCCCGCACACCGGCAAGCTCGACACCCACCGCGAGCTGGAGCTCATCGAGGAGATCAGCGCCAACCCGGAGCGCGGCCTGCAGCTGTTCGCCGACGGCATCCCGCGCATCTTCCGGGCCGGCTGGGCGCTCGTGGTGATCCAGGAGGGCCGGCGGGCATACCGGCTCGCGGAGAGCCAGGCGTCGCCGGAGACCAGGGCCGGCAGCCTTCCCTGGCTGCCGCTCACCAAACCGATCGTGCTCGACCCGGCGGTGCACTGGGCGCCCGAGCCCTGGTTCGAGCTGGACACCGAGCTGGCCGCCGCGCCGTTCGCCGGGCCGGACCGGGCGCTGGTCGTCGGCCGCCCCGGCGGTCCGGCCTTCCGGGCCTCGGAGCTGGCTCGGCTCAACCATCTCGGCGGGATAGTCTCCACGATCCTCGGGCCGCCGTAGGGATTGCCGGCCGGATTCGGAGCGGCGCTCAGACCTTGATCGCCAGCGCGCTCTTGACCAGGTCCTCGTTGCCGGTGGCCAGCCATTTGTCCGGGCGCACCAGGACGTCCTCGAACCCGATGCGGGTGTCGATGCCGAGGCGCAGTGCGTACTCCAGCACCGGCCAGGCGCCGTCCTCCTCGCCGTGCAGCAGTACCGGCACCCCGAGGTGGCCCAGCGTGCGCAGGATGCGGACCGCCTCGGCGACCGCCGTGTCCGGCCCACTGACCGTCGGCTCGGCGACCACCCGGATCGTGCCCGGCGGCACTCCGACCTTGCGCAGGGTGACCGCGTCCGCGGTGGTCCAGACCCCCAGTTCGAGGCCGATGCCCAGCGAGTAGGCCGCGGCGCAGACCTCCCGCCAGCCGAGGTCGTGCACGTTGACCGCGATCACGTCCGGCTTGCCGGCACCCAGGCGGCCCCATGCGATGACCGCGTCGACCCGCAGCCTGGGATCCGGCTGCACCCAGCGCGCGGCCGGGACACCGACCTCCATGCCGGGGACCTCGGCGTGGATCGCGGCCACCGCGTCACCGACGTGCAGCGGCTCCAGCGTCTCCAGGCCCTTCGGGCAACGCGGATGCACATGAACCGAGGTGACGCCGTAACGCGCCACCGCCCGCGCGTCGCGCGCCAGGTAATACGGCGTCACGGGCAGCGCGGGGTGCGCGTCCGCTGGGCGCGCACCGTTCAAACATCCTTGCAGCACCGACGTGACCTCCCCGACTTACTCAGATTAAGCCACTAACGGCCGTAATGGGTTACTTCGAATTGCTGGGCTTTGTTATTCCGAACGGGCTAGTTCCCGTGCCGCGTCCGGGCCCTGTTGCAGTAAAGCGGTGAAACCGGCCTCATCCAGCACCGGGACGCCCAGTTCAAGGGCCTTCTCGTGCTTTGTGCCCGGCGCCTCCCCGACGACCACGAAGGCGGTCTTCTTGGACACCGAGCCGGCGGCACGACCACCCCGTGAGGTGATGGCCTCCTTGGCCTCGTCCCGCGAGTAGCGTTCGAGGCTGCCGGTGACCACGATCGACAGGCCTTCCAGGGTGCGGGGTACGGATTCGTCGCGCTCCTCGACCAGTCGCACGCCGGCGGCCCGCCACTTGGCGACCACCTCGCGGTGCCAGTCCACGGTGAACCAGGCGCGGACCGCCGCCGCGATCGTGGGGCCGACGCCGTCGACGGCGGCCAGCGCCTCGCCACCCGCGCCGGCACCCTTCGGCGCAGCCTCGTCCCCGGCGGCGTCGTCCCCGGCGGTGCGGTCACCGGCGGTGCCGTCACCGGCGGCGTCGTCACCGACGTTGGTGGCGGCGCCAGCGGCGGCAGCGTCGACAGCGGCGGCGTCACCAGCGGCGGCGGCCGCCTCGATCGCGTCCAGCGAGCCGAACTCCCTGGCCAGCGCCTGCGCGGCGGTCGGCCCGACGTGCCGGATGGACAACCCGACCAGCACCCGCCACAGCGGCGTGTCCTTCGCGGCCTCCAGGTTGACCAGCAGCTTGCGCGCGTTGGCGGACAGCTCGCCGGCCTTGGTCCGGAACAGCTCGACGCGCTGCAGGTCGTCCTCGGTGAGTGAGAAGACGTCGCCCTCGTCGGTCACCACCCCGGAGGTGAGCAGCGCGGCGGCCGCCTCGTACCCGAGCACCTCGATGTCGAACGCACCCCGGCCGGCCAGGTGGAACAGCCGCTCGCGCAGCTGCGCGGGACAGGACCGCGCGTTCGGGCAGCGCTGGTCGATGTCGGCTTCCTTCTGGCGCACCAGCTCGGTCCCGCACTCCGGGCAGTGCGTGGGCATCACGAACTCGCGCTCGTTGCCGGTACGCACGTCGACCACCGGGCCGAGCACCTCGGGGATCACGTCGCCGGCCTTGCGGATGACCACCCGGTCGCCGATCAGCACGCCCTTGCGGCGCACCTCGTCGGCGTTGTGCAGGGTGGCCATGCCGACCGTGGACCCGGCCACCACGACCGGCTCCAGCACCGCGAACGGGGTGACCCGGCCGGTGCGACCCACGTTGACCTGGATGTCGTTCAGCGTGGTCGTGACCTCCTCCGGCGGGTACTTGTAGGCGATCGCCCAGCGGGGGGCCCGCGAGGTGGAGCCGAGCCGGCGCTGCAACGCAACCTCGTCGACCTTGATCACGATGCCGTCGATCTCATGCTCGATGTCGTGGCGGTGCTCGCCCCAGTACACGACGTGCTCGACGATCTCGTCGACACCCCGCTTGATCTTGGTGTGTTCGGACACGGGCAGGCCCCACGCCCGCAGCGCGTCGTAGGCCTCGGACTGGCGTGCCGGCGCGAAACCCTCGCGCTTGCCGAGGCCGTGGCAGATCAGCCGCAGGTTCCGGGTGGCGGTGACCCGGGGGTCCTTCTGGCGCAGCGAGCCGGCGGCGGTGTTGCGCGGGTTGGCGTACACCGGCTTGCCCGCCTCGACCATCAGCGCGTTGAGCGCCTGGAAGTCCTCCAGCCGGAAGTAGACCTCGCCACGCACCTCGACCAGCGCCGGTATCGGGAACTGCTCGGTGCCGGTGAGCTGCTCGGGCACCTCGTGCAGGGTGCGCATGTTGAGCGTGACATCCTCACCGGTGCGCCCGTCCCCCCGGGTCAGCGCGCGGGTGAGCTTGCCGTTCTCGTAGAGCAGGTTGACCGCGAGCCCGTCGATCTTGAGCTCGGCCAGGTAGTGCAGCTCGTGACCGACCTCCTTCTCCACCCGCTCCACCCAGCTGCGCAGCTCGTCGGCGGAGAAGGCGTTGTCCAGGCTGAGCATGCGTTCGAGGTGGTCGTGCGCGGTGAACTCGGTGGCGAAGCGGCCGACCACCCGCTGCGTGGGCGACTCCGGCGTGATCAGCTCGGGATATTGCTCCTCGAGCGCCACGAGCTCGCGCCACAGCACGTCGAACTGCCCGTCCGACACGACCGGCGAGTCCAGCACGTAGTAGCGGAACTGGTGGTCGGCGATCTCGGTGGCCAACCGGGCGTGCCGCTCCCTGGCCGGCCCAGGTGCCGGCTCGACCGAGGGCCCGGCCGCCGCGGCGGGCACTGTCGCGATGTCCTCGGGCACGGTCACGGTGCCCTCGGGACCGGGGTCGGCTGCCATCACGGGGCCAGGTTAGCTGGGTACCCCGACTGTCGTCCGGCACCACGCGTGGTGATCAATCCCATGCGCCGGACGGCAGGTCGTGGCTCAGGCGGCCGGGACCACGTAGCCGCGCGGCTCCGAGACCGCGTCCAGCGGCACGATCTCCTTGCCCAGCGGAACCAGGGAGACCGGGATCAGCTTGAGGTTCGCCCAGGCCAGCGGGATGCCGATGATGGTCACCGCCAGGCAGATCGCGGTCACCAGGTGCCCCAGCGCCAGCCACCAGCCGGCGACCACGAGCCAGATCACGTTGCCGATGGTGGACGCGGCACCCGAGTGCGGGTGGTGCACCAGGGTGCGTCCGAACGGCCACAGCGCGAAGTTGGCGATTCGGAACGAGGCCAGCCCGAACGGGATGGTCACGATCAGCAGGCAGCACAGCACCCCGGCCAGCACGTACCCGGCCGCCATCCAGAACCCGCACAGCACCAGCCAAATCACATTCAGCAGGGTCCGCATGGCTCCATGGTGCCACCGTGGGACGCCCCGCGTCGGGTCTGGCGCCGGGGCGCAGCGGCGGCCAGGCGGCGGCTCGACCGCAGCGGCGGCCGGGCGCGCGGCGGCCGGAGCTCGTGGGGGGAGCCCTCGTGAGAAGCCCTCGTGGAGAGGTTCGACCTGGCCTGTTTCGACGCTTTGCTCTGCGTAGGGATACGCAACGGCGGAGCTCGCGAGCGTGGCCGGCGGTGCGCCGGGTCGCGGGGGTCTGTTGCGTATGTATGCGCAGAGCAAAGCGCCACCGCGGGCGATCGCCACCGGTGTTGCGTATGTATGCGCAGAGCAAAGCGCGCCACCGCGCACGACCGCCACCGGTGTTGCGTATCTATGCGCAGAGCAAAGCGCCACCGCGCACGACCGCCACCGGTGTTGCGTAT
>DASYLM010000104.1:0-3645 GCA_036009565.1 Pseudonocardia sp.
TCCTCCGGGTCGGCCAACGTCACAGTCGCCCCGTGCCGGCGTGTGAGGAGCTGCTCGGCGAGGTTGAGTGCGCGTACCACGACCAGCGAGGTCGTCGTCGTGTCAGCCGGCCGAGGACCGGCGGCGGGACGGATCATCGCCACCGACCCTACCCGCCGGACCGCCCCCGCCCTACCTTTCCGTGATTCCCGCCCACCCGGGACAACCAGAGCACCAGCACCGCGGCGAGCACGATGCCCACCAGGTTGACCAGCAGTTGGATCACCGAGGACAGCGCGCGGTCCCAGCGCCCCTCGACCGCGGCCACCACGGCGAACGCGGCGGCCGGCACCGTGGTGACCGAGATGAACACCCCCACGAGCGCACTGGACTTCGCCGAGGTCAACGAGAGCATGCCGGCCGCCCCGGCGAGCAGCGCGACGATGAAGGAGAACGGGCCGACGGTGTAGATGAAGTCGACCTGGGTCAGGTTGTCGAGCTGCCTGCCGTCGAGCAGGCCGCCGAGGTGGAACAGCGGCCAGACCAGCGCGGTGACCACCATGGCCACCGGGAAGCCGACCAGCAGCGCGAGGGCGGCCCGCTTGACCAGCTCGCCCCGGCGCACCACCAGGCCGACCGCCAGCGCGGCCAGCGGGCCGAACTCGGGACCGAGCACCATGGCGCCGACCACGGTCACCGACGAGTTGGTGATCGCGCCGATCCCGGCGAGCAGGCAGGCGATGGTGAGGAACGCCAGGAAGCTCACGGTCAGCCGGGAGTCCTCGCCGGTGCGCCCGATCAGCTCGTCCCAGATCACCGCGTCCGCCGGGTCGCCCGGCACCGCCGCCTCGGCGGCATCCGCCGCGTCGGACAGCACGGTGTCCAGCGGTTCCAGGGTGATGCCGCCGGAGTGCTGGACGCCGAGGTCGGTCAACCCGTCCAGCACCCGGTCGGCGCACTCCCTGGTCAGCGCGGCCTCGACGACGTCGCCGGGAGGCTGCACCGCGACGCCCGGCAGCACGGTCAGATGCGTCGCGCCGGGCTCGTCGAACAGCAGCCGGCGCACCTGCTCGGACCGCTCGGTCGGGCACAGCACCCGCAGGTGCAGCACGGGGCGTCCTACCCGGCGGCCGGCCCGGAGCCCTGGTCAGGCTTGGGTTCGGATTTCGCCGGTACCGCGTCGATGCCGGCTTCCTTGCGCTGCTCCGGGGTGATCGGCGCGGGCGCCGAGGTGAGCGGGTCGTAGCCGCCACCGCTCTTCGGGAAGGCGATCACCTCGCGCAGCGAGTCGGCCCCGGTGAGCAGCATGCAGGTGCGGTCCCAGCCGATCGCGATGCCGCCGTGCGGCGGCGGGCCGTAGTTGAACGCGTCGAGCAGGAAGCCGAACTTCTCCCGCTGCTCCGCCTCGTCCATGCCGAGCAGCGCGAACACCCGTTCCTGCACGTCGGAGCGGTGGATACGGATCGACCCACCGCCGATCTCGTTGCCGTTGCAGACGATGTCGTAGGCGTAGGCCAGTGCCTGGTCGGGCGCCTCCTCGAAGCGGTCCATCCAGTCCTCGTTGGGCGAGGTGAACGGGTGGTGCACGGCGGTCCAGCCCAGCTCGTTCCCCTTGTCGTCGCGGATCCGCTCGAACATCGGCGCGTCCACCACCCAGACGAACGACCAGGCGCTCTCGTCCACCAGGCCGCACCGCTTGGCGATCTCGCCCCGGGCCGCGCCGAGCAGCGCGCGGGCGTCCGACGGGTGACCCGCGGCGAAGAAGATGCAGTCCCCCGGCCCGGCGCCGACGGCCTTGGCCAGCCCGTCCTTCTCGGCGTCGGACAGGTTCTTCACCACCGGGCCGCGCTCGTCGACCGTGCCGTCCTCGCCGATCAGCACGTAGGCCAGGCCGCGGGCGCCGCGCTGCTTGGCCCACTCCTGCCAGGCGTCCAGCTGGCGGCGGGCCTGCGACGCGCCACCGGGCATCACCACGGCGCCGACGTACGGGTTCTGGAACACCCGGAAGCCGGTGTTCGCGAAGTAGTCGGTGAGGTCGGTCAGCTCGAGGTCGAACCGCAGGTCGGGCTTGTCGCTGCCGTAGCGGGCCATCGCCTCGGCGTAGGTCAGCCGCGCGATCGGTCGCGGGACCTCGTAGCCGGCCAGTTCCTTCCAGAGCGCGGCCACGACCTCTTCGCCCAGCTCGATGACGTCGTCCTGGGTGACGAAGCTGGCCTCGATGTCCAGCTGGGTGAACTCCGGCTGCCGGTCGGCCCGGAAGTCCTCGTCCCGGTAGCAGCGGGCGATCTGGTAGTACCGCTCCAGCCCGGCGACCATGAGCAGCTGCTTGAACAGCTGCGGGCTCTGCGGCAGCGCGTACCAGGAACCGGGCCGCAGCCGGGCCGGCACCAGGAAGTCGCGGGCGCCCTCCGGGGTGGAGCGGGTCAGCGTCGGTGTTTCCACCTCGGTGAAGTCACGGGCATGGAGCACCTCACGGGCGATCCGGTTGGCCTCGCTGCGCAGCTTGATCGCGGCGGCCGGGCCGGCGCGGCGCAGGTCCAGGTAGCGGTACTTGAGCCGGATCTCCTCGCCGACCTCGGTGTGCTCGTCCAGCGGGAACGGCAGCGGGGCCGACTCGCTGAGCACGGTCAGCCCGGTGGCGGTGACCTCGATGGCGCCGGTGGGCAGCTCCGGGTTCTTGTTGCCCGCCGGGCGGGTCGAGACCTCACCGGTGACCTGCACGCAGAACTCGGCACGCAGCCGGTGCGCGCGCTCGGCCATCTCGCCCTCGCGGAAGACCACCTGCGACACCCCGGAGGCGTCCCGGAGATCGATGAAGATCACCCCGCCGTGATCGCGGCGGCGGGCGACCCAACCGGCCATCGTCACGGTGCTACCAGCGTCCTCGGCGCGCAGCGCGCCTGCGGGGTGGGTACGAATCACGGTTTGTGAGGTTAGCTGGCCGCCCCGGGGGGTCGGCCAGCAGGTTTCGCCTCAGCGCTGGGCACCGGGTAGCTGCCGGAACGTGTCAGGCGGGAACGTGCCAGGTGGTCAGCCCGAACGGTCCGGGCCGGCCTTCGCCAGCTCGATGCGCAGCAGCACGCGACGCTCCGCAACCATGGCCGCCCGGTAGTCGTCCCAGTTGGGGTGCTCACCGGAGATGTCCCGGTAGTAGTCCTCCAGCCCGGGCAGCGCATCGGGCAGCGAGACGACCTCGGTACGCCCCTCCAGTTGCACCCAGCGGCCGAAGAACTCGTCCGGGAACACACATACCCAGACCCGGGGGTCGCGCCGCAGGTTGCGCACCTTGTAGGCGGTCTCCCGGCTGCTCACCAGGATGTGCCCGGCGGCATCCACCCCGGCGGTCACCGGGGACAGCTGCGGGGTGCCGTCCGACTTGAGCGTGGCCAGCACCGCGTGGTGGTGGTCCCGCACATACTTCCGCGCGTCGTCGAGATCCATGCAACCGAGCCTAGTGCGGTGGCCACGCGCTGTGACCCGCCCGCGCGGCCGCCCGGCGCGCGGGCGGGCGACGACCTCAGGCGTCGGTCGGGGCGGTGCCCTGGTTGCGCGCGGCCCACGGCCGCAGCACCGCGTACACCGCCGCGGCCAGGACGAAGCCGACCAGGAAGGCGATGTCCCCGAGCCCCGGCACCGCCTTGGCGACCAGGCCGGTGAAGTCGGTCT
>DASYLM010000105.1:0-9795 GCA_036009565.1 Pseudonocardia sp.
CGGCGAGGTGCCCGGGCGCAACTCCAGCCCGGCGCGCAGCGCGGCGAGCCGGAACGGCATCTCGTAGAGGTGGGTGGCGTCGCAGGATCGGCAGAACCGCAGGTAGGGCGGGCCCAGCAGGGTCGCCACCCGTCCCGATACCTCACCCTTGGCCATCGGCGAGGTCACCACCGACCGCATGGCCGCCGCGACGGTGTCCAGCGCGTCGAGGTTGGCGATTCCGGCGGCCTTGAGTGGCCTGGTCGCGTCGTAGATCCGCCTGCCGGCGTCGGCGTCGGAGAACGGCTCGACGGCGGCGGCCACCGAGGCCAGGTCCGCCCGCCGGTAGAGGTGCGGCGCGCCCCGGACCGTCCACACCGTCACCAGCTCCCGAGCCAGCTCACGGCCGCTCGGTTCGGCAACACCGATACCAACACCGACACCGACACCCCGCAGGGCCAGCGCCCACCGCCCGCCGTCCGGCCCGGTGTCCTGCACGCCGATGTCCAGCACCGCCGTATCCGCCAGGTCGCCGGCATCCCGGTCCAGCTGCTGGGCACGCATCCGGAAGCCGAGAACCTGCGCGCGCGTGATCAGGGCCGTCACCCTGGATACGGTAGGCGCCGGTGCCCGGGGTCGGGAGCGGCGGCGGCGACTACCCTGGACCCTCGTGAGTCTCACCCTCGGCATCGTCGGTCTGCCCAACGTCGGTAAATCGACCCTGTTCAACGCGCTGACCCGTAACGACGTGCTCGCGGCGAACTATCCGTTCGCCACCATCGAGCCCAACGTCGGAGTGGTCGCGCTGCCCGACGCCCGTCTGAACAAGTTGGCCGAGATGTTCAGTTCGGTCAAGATCGTGCCGGCCGTGGTGTCCTTCGTGGACATCGCGGGCATCGTCGCGGGCGCGTCCGAGGGCGCCGGGCTCGGCAACAAGTTCCTGGCCAACATCCGCGAGTCGGACGCGATCTGCCAGGTGGTCCGGGTGTTCGACGACCCGGATGTGGTGCACGTGGACGGCCGCATCGACGCCAAGGCCGATATCGAAACCATCGCCACCGAACTGATCCTGGCCGACCTGCAGACTCTGGAGAAGGCGATTCCCAGGCTCCAGAAGGAAGCCCGGATGCAGAAGGACCGGCGGCTGGTGCTGGAGGCGGCGGAGGCGGCACGCGAGCTGCTCAACGGTGGCACCACGCTGTTCGCCGCCGGGGTCGACAAGGCGCCGCTGCGCGAGCTGACGCTGCTGACCACCAAGCCGTTCCTCTACGTCTTCAACGCCGACGAGGGCGTGCTCACCGACGAGGCCAAGCGCACGGAGCTGGCCGCGCTGGTCGCGCCGGCCGACTCGGTGTTCCTGGACGCGAAGGTGGAGTTCGAGCTGCTGGAGCTGGATGATGAGTCGGCGGCTGAGCTGCTCGAGTCGATCGGGCAGGACGAGCCGGGCCTCAACGCGCTGGCCCGCGCCGGCTTCCACACCCTCGGCCTGCAGACCTACCTCACCGCGGGCCCGAAGGAGAGCCGGGCGTGGACGATCCGCATCGGCGCGACCGCTCCGCAGGCCGCCGGCGTGATCCACACCGATTTCGAGAAGGGCTTCATCAAGGCCGAGATCGTCTCCTACGACGACCTGGTGGAGACCGGCTCGATGGCGGCGGCCAAGGCGGCCGGCAAGGTCCGCATGGAGGGCAAGGACTACGTGATGGCCGACGGCGACGTCGTGGAGTTCCGCTTCAACGTGTAGGCCAGCGGCGTTGTGCGCGACCCTTCGGGAGCCCGACCGCTATCTGTAGCGCAGGGTGTGGTGTGGGGTGACGCCGAAGGTGCGGCGGTACTGGGCGGCGAACCGGCTGTGGTTGTGGAAGCCCCATTGGGCGGCGATATGGGCGACGGTCTGCCCGCCGCTGGGGTCGGCCGCGAGCAGCTCACGGTGCGCGTGATCCAGCCGCACCGCGCGCAGGTAGGCCATGGGCGTGGTGTCGCGGTGGCGGCGGAAGGCGAACTGGACGGCGCGGAGGCTGACGTTCGCGGCGGCGGCGATGTCCGCGAGGCTGATGTCGGCGTGGACGTGCTGTTCGATGAACGCGACGGCCCGCCGCACGGTGGCGCTGGTGGCGTCCGGGCGGTCCCGCCAGCTGGGTGCCATGACCGCGGTGTTGGGAAAGGTGGCCAGCGCGGTCGCGGCCAGCATCCGTGCGCCGTTACCCCGGATGAGCGGCTGGGCGGCGGCTTCGGGGTTGGCGAGCAGTTCTCCGAGGTACCGGGTGGTGTTCCGCCAGTGCGCGGCGGCGGCCGGAGAGACGGGCTGGTAGCCGGTGAAGCGGACCGGGCCGGGTGCGCGGGAGGGTGAGGCGGCGGCGACCTGGGCGAGCACTCCCAGGTCCAGCATCATCGTCTGCAATTCGATGTGGAGCAGTCGCACGGTGGAGGGCAGACCGGGTTCGGCGTCGATGAAGACATCGCCCGGCAGGAAGCGTTCGTCGATCCCGCCGCACTCGCGCTCGAACCGGCCCGCCCGGAGCAGGACGACGACCAGCGAGTTGAAGGGATCCTGTCGGACGCGCACGTTCAACGGCACCCGGAGGTCGTCGAGGGCGAACGATCCGCCATCGAGCCGGGAGTGCGCGAACTGGTAGCCGTCGCGTGCGCCGCTGACCTCGAAGTTCGTGCCGTAGAGGTTCTTCAGGTTCTCGATCGCCAGGGCCGAGTCGGTGGTGCTGAACTCGATCCGTCCCGGCGCGAGGGCGTCGGATGCCAGCGGGGTCATCTCCGGTGTCGCTCCCTTGCGATCACGGCTCGCTCTCTGACCCCCCGGCACGAACTCCGCCACAATAGTCCGGCCAGCACCGCGGCGTGTGACGGCTGAATCGCCGGGGGCTGATGGGACAGCCAGGGGCGAGAGGGGGACCGAATCGGCGCTGATCTCGCCGCCAGCGCGAAGACCCTCAGGATGCACGTCACCCGCCTGGCCAGCGATTGCTTGCCGGCGGGCACGGTCAGCCCGCGGTCCCGCGCAGCTCGGCCGCATAGTCGCAGTGCCGCACCCGGGTCTCCCGCAGAAATGTCCTGATGAGCCGCAACTCGCTGACGGAGTACCTGGCCAGCTGCTCGCGACCGGCTCGCGCCCTCGGCTCCACCAACGGCGCGACGAGCTCTATCAACCGTTGCGTCGGCACCACGAGCACCCGCTTGCCGTGCGCGGGGTCGGGTTGCCGTGTTGCGTAGCCCGCACGCTCCAGTCTGTCGAGCAAGGTCGTCACCGAGCCCCTGGTCAGTCCCAGCTGTGCGGCCACCTGGGTCGCACTGCACGGGCCCCCTCGGACGATCAGGTCGAGGCAGCGCAGATCGGTACGCCCGATGCCGAGCCGGTCCGCCAGCGCTCGATCACTGTCGTCGTACGCGGCCTGCAGGTCAGCAAGCTCGTCACCTATCTCACCCTCCAGCGCCTCGCGTCCCATCCCACCCTCGTTGTGTTTGACAGTCAAACATTCTTGTTGGACGATGTGTTTGATCGTCAAGCATCTTACTCGTTGACGTGCAGGGAGGCTCCGATGAGCAGCAACAACGCGGGTGACCGGCCGAGGTCGGCTGTCGATGCCGCTCTCGGCGGGCTGCTGTCCTGGGTGACCGGCAAGGACTCGGTGAAGCGGGGCCGCTCGGCCGTCGACGGCGCACTGGGTGAACTGCTGTCCTGGATCACCGGCCGGGGTGGACGGAAGGACCCGGACGGGCGGCCCGGCTCCTGACGAGGTACGGGTGAATCGGAGCGGACCGGATTCTCAGGGGATGCACAAACTGCGCGGTTAACCTCGAGTTCATGTCCACAACCACCCCCGACCGCCCGACACCGCCCGCCCCGGCGCATGCGGCGCTCGCCACGATCCGCACGGCTGCGGCAGCCCTGGCGGTGTTGGCGGGTGGACTGGCCGCGCAGCTGTGGCGCCACGACGCGCTGCTGGGTGGCAAGGTGGCGCGGTCGGCGATCCCGCATGACGACCGCGCCTGGCGCTGGCCGCACTTCGTGGCCAACGGGGTATCCCTGGCCGGCGGCACCCTCATCGCGCCGGCGCTGCTGCTCACCCTCGCGGCGGTGCTCTCGGTGCGGGCCGGCCGGTGGCGGCCGCTACTCGGGGCCGGCGCGGCGGTTCTTCTGGTGGCGGTCTGTCTGGCGGTGGGCAAGGGGCTCGCCGGCGGTTCGGCGATTTCTGGGCCAGCCACCATCAGCGTGGTGTGCTGGGGAGCCGCCGCCTGGCTGCTGCGCCACCACGTGCGCACCCCGCTGCGCCATGCACTGCACTGGCTCGCGGCCTCCGCCGCGCTCACCATCGGGATAGCGCAGCTCTACCTGGGTCATCCACTACCGGCCCTGCTGGCCAGCTGGCTGGTCGGTGCGCTCGTCCTCGGCGCGCTCGCGCTGCTCGCCCGGGGCTCAGGCGGTGCCCGGCTCAGGACCCACGAGTAGCGTGCGAGCGCCCGACGGTCACGCGCCCGACAGTTCACCGGGGCTGTTGTCGCTCCCGGCCGGCGAGGCGCGCCTCGCCGCGCGTCGGTTCGAACAGTTCGACGGGATTGCCGGAGGGGTCGTCGATCAAGACCTGGTTGCCCCCCACGCCGGTGATCACGTTGCTGCGTAGGTGGACGCCGGCAGCGCGGAGTTTTTCCACCAGGTCCGCCAGGTCCGCGACTTCGAGCGAGAACCGGTTCCATCCTCCCGGCTCGGGCACCGTGCCATCAGGCATGGCCTGACCCCCGCCGCCCGGGCCGCCGCCGGGAGCGCTGAGCACGAGCCGAAGGTCGCCGCGACTCAACATTGCAAAGGTCGGGGCGGGATGCAGCTGTTCCTCGAAGCCGAGGTGCTGGCAGTAGAACGCGATCGCGGCGTCGACGTCATCGACGATGTAACGGACGCTGACCGTGGCCATGGGTACGCCTCCCGCTCGCCGGGGCTGCCGAGAGCTTGCGGTTAAGGTCCACACCGTAGACCTGGGAGAGGACTGGAGCGAGGGTACGGTGACCGGCCCCGGGTGAGCCCTTCTCTTCGGCCCACTTGCCCGAACGGCTAGCCTAAGGTCACAGCCGCGCGTGAGACGCAACCGATCTCCGCCCTGCACGGCGCCCGCCCCGGACCCCGGCGGTCAGCACAGCTGATATACCGGCGGGCCGGAGGCGAAGACGTGGCGACGACAACCCAGGGGCTGGACCCACATGCCTGACCGCTGTCCGGGTCCGCCCGCCGTGATCGCGGTGCAACCAGAGGTCAGCCGGCACCAGCTCACCGTGCACGGCCAGCCGATGAGTTACCTCGAGACCGGGCGACACAGCGATGGTCCCGTCGTGGTGCTCGTACACGGCCTCGGCAGCAACGCCGCAACCTGGCTGGACCTGATGGCGCTCCTGGGTCCGCACGTACCTGTGGTGGCCCCTGATCTGCTCGGCCACGGTCAGTCCGGCGCGCCGAGGCGGGGTGACTACTCGGTCGGCGGTCACGCATCGAGGCTGCGCGACCTGCTGCGCGCGCTGGGTCTGACGCGGGCATCCGTGGTGGGTCATTCGTTCGGCGGCGGGGTGGCGATGAGTTTCGCCTACCAGTTCCCCGAACGCGCCGACAGCCTGGTGCTGATCTCCAGCGGCGGGTTGGGACCCGAGCTGAGCCTCGCGCTGCGCGCCGCATGTCTGCCCGGGGTGGCGCTGACCGCGCAGAGCCTGACCACGCTCGCGCCCGGCTGGATCGTCCACCTCGCCCGCTACGGCGCGATGCGGATGGGATGGGCGCCGCCCATCGAGCTCGTCCGGTTGGGCCGGATACTGCGGTCACTGACCGACCCGGACGCTCGGCGGGTGTTCCTGCACACCCTGCGCGGCGCGGTCAGCTGGTCCGGTCAACGCCTGGACGCCACCGACCTGTTGTACCTGCTGGCAGAGCTCCCCACGTTGCTGATCGCCGGACGCCGCGACCGTTGCATCCCGCACCGCCACACGCTGCTGGCCCACCAGGCGCTCCCCGGGAGCCGGCTGGCGGTGCTCGAGGCCGGGCACTTCCCGCACTCCGAGCACCCCGGACAGGTCGCCGAGCTCATCCTCGACCTGCTCGCCGGCTCCGGCGCCGCGGCGGCAGCCGCCGGCGCCGGCGCGGCAGCGACAGTGGCGGCCCAGGCTCCGGCTCCGCACGGCGCGGATCGGGCCGCGTCCTGACGACGGGGTCTTCCGGGCACGGCCGTGTCCAACTTACCGGCAGGCCTGCCCGTAAGGTAGGTCGCGAAGCCGACGCGAACCCCTGGAGCTGACATGACCGAGTCCCTGGCGCCGCAGAAACGTAGTCGCCGAATCGCCATGACCCCCCAGGAGGTCGACGAGTTCCTGGCCGTGCAGCGCACCGCGCGGGTGGCCACCATGAACGGCGACGGCCCGCACGTCACACCGCTCTGGTTCATCTGGGAGGGCGGCGCGCTGTGGCTGTACTCGATCACCAGGAGCCGTCGTTGGGCCGACCTGCGCGCCGACCCACGGGTCGCCGTACTGGTCGACGACGGCTTCGAGTTCCTGGAGCTGCACGGGGTGGAGATCACCGGCGAGGTGACGGTCGTCGGCGAGGTGCCCAGGGTCGGGGAGGACTGCCCGGAGCTCGTCGCCCCGGAGCGGTCCATGGCGCGCAAGTACTTCGGTGGGGACCAGCTGCCCTACGACGGACGGCACGGCTGGCTGAAGGTCACTCCGAGGAAGATCGCCAGCTGGGACCACCGCAAGATCGGCGGCTAGTGCCTCAGCTGCCGGCCCGCGACCAGTCGCCGGTGGCCGCGAACTGGAGCCTGCGGGCCGCGGCGACGCCCTGGTCGGCGTATCGCTCGAAATAGCGGGCGAGCAGCGCCACGTCCACCCCGGTCTGGACGTCGATGTCCTCGGTGGTCAACCACAACAGGACCTCGGCCTCCAGCTCGTCCACGCGGTCGTCGAGCAGCTCCAGCTCGGCGATGCACGTCTCGGACGGCCGGTCGATCTCGAGTCCGACCTTGCGGTTGATGAACACGCCGATCTGGGCCATCTCGGCGAAGCGCTCGATGAGCGGTTCGGGAATGGCGCAGGCCGGGTGGCGGCGGCGGGCGGCCTCGGCGACATGGCGGGCCAGATCACCCATCCGCATGATCTTCTCGCCGACCTGGATCATGCTGACCACGGTTCGCAGCTCGCCGGCCACCGGGGCCTGCAGCGCCAGCACCGAGCAGGCTGCCTGCTCGAACCCGGCATAGGCCCGGTCGATGTCGACGTCGTCGGTGATCACGTGTTCGGCCTGGGACAGGTTCCGGCCCACCAGTGCCTGCGCGGCGCGGGCCATGGCATCGGCTGCCAGCTGGCACAGGGCTTGCAGATCGGAGCTGAGCCGCCGCAGCTCGCCGTGATAGGCCTCGCGCATGCCCGGACACTACGGAGCCGGCGGCGGCGCCACACCCTCAGAACAGGCGATTTGGCGTCCCGTTAGCGTTGATTTTGCCGGCGGTTGGCACTGTCCTGGCCCACCGGGACGGTCCGGGCACGCGCGGGCCGGCGCCCGGGAAGCTGCTCTGGCTTGCGCCGCGCGGACGAAATGGGTAAGCCGAACGTCTCCAGTCAGAGGAGTACGACGTGACAGCCACACGCACCGAGGACCTAGCCGAGACCGACTTGATCCGCGAGCTGGAACACCTGCACCGGACCCGCCACGAGACGTTCCTGCACGGCGCGCCGCACGCTCTCCGCGAGCACAGCAACCGGACCGGTGAGCTCGAGGGCGAGTACCTCCGCCGTCATCCCGAGCGGGAGGTCGACCCCGCGAGGACGCGTTCGGGTGCTCGCGGCGAGGGGTAGGAACCGGACCCGGTGATGGCGCCGCCGGGCGGGTGCGGTGCCCCGTCCGGCGGGCGGGTCAGTTGCCGTGGGCCTTCTGGCGCAGGTTGGCCAGCATGAGCTTCGCGGCGGAGGTGGCCTTCTGGCACGCGACGCCATGGTTGACGTTGGGCAGGTCGCCGCGCCGGTTGACGTACTCGACCGACAGGCTCTGACCGGGCGCCACGTCGACGTAGAGCAGGCAGTCGAGCCCCGGGTCGAGGAACTGCGAGCTGGTCTGCACGGTCGGGAAACCGTCGACCAGCACGACCTGCGGCCCGGTGGAGCTTCGCAACCAGACGTCGGCGCCGCGCTTGACGACCGCCTTCGCCACCCAGTTGTTGTCCGGGGAGCCGGACGGGTTGGTCCACATGCAGCCGGGACTGGCGAGCTCGTCGGTGCCGTTGTCGGCCGCACCCGGGCCCACCGCGAGCTCGGCCTGCTGAGGCTTGGTCAGCAGATCGCACGGGTTGACGCCGTCCAGCCGGAGCTCGACCGGTCGCGGCGGCAGGGTCCGCGACGACGGGGTGGCCGCCGTCGATGCGGACGGCGGCGGTCCGGTCTGCTCGGTGACGTTGGGCGGGGTGTCGCAGCCGGTGAGCCCGGTGAGTAGCACGGCGCCGAGCACGATGGTGATCCATGGGGAGCGGCGAGGGGTCACGTCCAGCACCATAGAGGCCGGCTCCGGGAGCGTTCAGCGGGGCCGGCCGTCAGGCGTCGTCGAAGGTGGGCGGCGTGACGCAGCCGGACCGTGCAGGCGGGCCCGTAGAGCTAGTGAGCAACGAGGTGCCGGTGCGCTCAGCGGCGCGGTGTCTGGTGCCGTTCGCGGTCGCGCAGGTCGCGCCAGCGCAGGTACTCGATCCGGACCGACGCCACCGCGAACCCGGCCAGGATGATGACCGCCAGCCAGGAGTAGCCGGGCCAGCCCATCGAGATGAGCAGGACGGTGATCGCGACGAGGGCGAGTACCGGGGTGATGGCGAACAGCCCCGGTCGGGGTCGGAACGGCACGGAGGCCTCCTCTTGCCGGTGACGCGGCCGGTGAGCCTGTATTCCACCAGGCGCGGGTGGCGCGCGCCCGCGCGGGCTCGCCGGGTGCGACGGGTCAGACACGTCAGATGCGTCAGACGCGGTCAGACGCGGTCAGACGTCGGCGGCCAGCAGGACGGCCTCGCGGGTGTCCCGGCGCTCGTGCTCGGCGAAGGACGGCGCCGCACACAGGAACAGGGTGTGCCCGTCGGCGCCGCCCAGCGCGCACGCGTACACCTGCAGCTCGCCGCTGGACACCTCGTCCACGATCTTGCCGCCCTCGGCCACCCGGATCGCCCGGTGGTTGTCGGCGTCGGCGACCCAGACCGTGCCGTCCGGCGCCGCGCACATGCCGTCCGGCACCACGCTGACCGAGGCCAGCGCCTCGCCGAGGTCGTCACCGGCCGGGGCGGGTCCGAAGCTGGCCCAGTCGCGGCGGTCGGTCAGCTCGCCGTCCGGGCCCACGGTGTACCCGCCGAGCCGGTTGCCGAACGACTCGGACACCACGAGCGTGGCACCGTCGTCCAGCAGCGCCATGCCGTTGGGGAAGGCGAGGCCGTCGGCGGCCACCGAGGCGGTGCCGTCCGGGTCGATCCGCACCAGGTTGGCGGTGCGGATCGGGGCGCCGGACATCAGGTCGAAGCCGAAGTTGCCCACGTAGGCGCGGCCGGCGTCGTCCACCAGCATGTCGTTGAGGTGTCCGGTGGCAAGCTCGGACAGGTCGGCGTGCTCCACCAGCGTGCCGTCCGGCTCCCGCCGCAGCACCCGCCGGTCCCGCATGGAGACCACCAGCAGCCGCCCGTCCGGCAGCCAGCCGAGGCCCGACGGCTGCCCGGCGACCTCGGCGATCGTCTCCACCCGGCCGGACTCGTGCACCGCGATGACCCGCCGGGAGTAGAAGTCCGACAGCCACAGTCGGCCGCCACGCCA
>DASYLM010000106.1:0-6936 GCA_036009565.1 Pseudonocardia sp.
GCGATCGTTGACGAGGTGACCGCACTGGTCGCCGCCGGCGGCTCGCCCACGGTGATAACCGCCGACCGAGCGCTACGCGACCAGGTGCTGGCCGCCGGCGGCGCCGTGGTGGGCCCCTCCTGGCTCCTCGACCGCCTCTAAGCCGCACCCCGCCCGCCCGCACCCACCGGGTACACGGCGCCACCACCAAACGCCCGCCTCGCACAGACCCGCTGCGCCCCGCACAGAGGTTGCACAGTCTGTGCGGCGTGCACCCAGTCTGTGCCGCCGCCCCGGTACGGCGGCGGCCGCGCACCCAGTCTGTGCGGCGTGCACCCGGAGACGGCAGCCGCCGGCCGGTTAGCGCAGGAGGAGGGTGTTGAGGCGGCGGGCGGCCACTACCCCGCCGACCGCCGCCATCACCACGAAGTACGCGGCGTGACCGAGCAGACCGGGGCCGACGATGCCGGTGGTGAACCCGCGCATCAGTTCTACGGCGTGGAACAGGGGCAGGCACTCCACCGCCAGCTGCAGGCCGCGCGGGTAGACCGACAGCGGGTAGAACGTGGTGGCGAACAGGAACATCGGCATGACCGCGAGCTGGATCAGGTCGAAGTCCTGCCAGGAGCGCATGAACGAGGTGGCCGCCATCCCGACCGCCGCGAACGCGAAGGCCACCAGCAGCGCGGCGGGCAGCGCGAGCAGCACCCATGGCGAGGTGAGCAGGCCGAACCCGGCCATCACGGCCAAGAACCCCAGCGCGTACAGCCCACCGCGCAGCAGCGCCCAGCCGATCTCGCCGAGCGCGATGTCGACCGGCCCGAGCGGGGTGGCCAGCATGGCGTCGTACAGCCTGGCGTAGCGCAGCTTGAAGAACACGTTGAACGTCGAGTCGAACACCGCGCCGTTCATCGCCGACGCGGCCAGCAGGCCCGGGGCGATGAACGCCGCATAGCTGATCGGCGTGCCGTCCGGCCCGGGCAGCACGCCGACCAGCGACCCGAGGCCCTGGCCGAGCGCCAGCAGGTAGAAGACCGGCTCGAAGAAGCCCGACACGAAGGCCAGCCAGGCCCGGCGGTAGGCCAGCGCGGAGCGCACCAGCAGCACCCGCGACCTTCCCGCGTACCCGCCCACCGGCAGGATCCGCAGCAGCGGCGCCGACGGGGCCGCGACCGTACCCCCGCTCACCGGAACAACCGCACGGTGAACCGCCAACGGACGAGCGCGACGCCGATGGCCAGCAGCGCGAGCAGGTACGCCAGGTGACCGAGCGCCGGCCACCAGCGCAGCGTGTTCAGCGCCGCCCCCCTGGCCAGCTCGGTGCCGTGCCAGAGCGGGGTGGCCCAGGCGACCGGCCGCAACCACACCGGCAGCTGCGACACCGGGAAGAAGGTGCCGGCGAACAGCGTCATCGGGATCAGCACGAACCGGAAGTACGAGGCGAACGCGGAGCCCTCGTTCATGATGGTGGCCGCGAACGCCATCGTGACGGCCGAGAACGCGCAGCCGCACAGCACGGCGGCCAGCAGCGAGACCACGATGCCGATCCCGGCCGCGCCACCGACCAGCACGATGGCCAGCAGGTACACCGCGCCCGAGGACAACAACCGGGCCGCCACCCAGCACAGGTGCCCGACCGCGATCTGCCCCGGGGTGATCGGGGACGCGGACATCCCCCAGTAGACCTGCTGCCACTTGAACCCGGACAGCACCGGGTAGGTGGACTCGAAGGCGGCCGTCTGCACCGCCGTCATGGCCAGCAGCCCGGGAGCCAGGTACACCAGGTACGGCGCGCCTCCGGTGGCCGCGCCGGTGCGCACCAGGCTGCCGAAGCCGACCCCGAATGCCAGCAGGAACAGCACCGGCTGCAACACGCTGGAGACCACGGTGGCCCGCCAGCCGCGCCGGTACCAGATCCAGAAGCTCTCCATGACCACCAGCACCGCCCGCCAGCCGGGCATGACCCGACCCGCGGACCGGGGCACCGCGGTCGTCACCGACTCGGCCGTCATTCGACCAGTCTCCGGCCGGTGAGCCGGAGGAACACGTCCTCCAGCGAGGACCGGCGGACCAGGCTCGTCGTCGGGCGCGCCCCGGCCCGCAGCGCCGCGCCGAGGGTGGCCTCGCCGTCGGCCGTGTAGAGCAGCAGCCGGTCCGGCAGCTCCTCGACGCGTTCGGCCAGCCCGGCGAGCTCGCCCAGCGCCGGGCGGGGTGCGTCCGGGGCGAACCGCAGCTCCACCACCTCCCGGGTGGCGTACCGCTCGATGAGGTCGGCCGGCGAGCCCTCGGCGGAGATCAGGCCGTTGTCCATCACCACCAGCCGATCACACAGCTGCTCCGCCTCGTCCATGTAGTGCGTGGTGATGAGTTGCGTGACGCCGCGCTGCTTGAGCCGGTAGAGCCGGTCCCAGAGCAGGTGGCGGGCCTGCGGGTCGAGCCCGGTGGTCGGCTCGTCGAGCAGCAGCAGCTCCGGGTCGTTGACCAGCGAACGGGCGATCGTGAGGCGCCGCTTCATGCCCCCGGACAGCGGGTCGACCGCCGAGTCGGCGCGGTCGGTGAGCTGGGCGAAGTCCAGCAGCTCGCCCGCCTTCGCCCGCACCGCCGCCCGGGAGAGCCCGAAGTAGCGGCCGTACACCTCGAGGTTCTGCCGGACGGTGAGCTCGACATCCAGGTTGTCCTGCTGCGGGACCACGCCGATCCGCGCCCGGATCGCCGGGCCGTCGACGTCCGGGTCCATCCCCAGCACCTGCAGTGACCCGGCGGAGCGGGGCGAGACGCAGGCGATCATCCGCATCGCGGAAGACTTGCCGGCGCCGTTCGGGCCGAGGAAACCGAACACCTCGCCCCGGGTCACGTCGAGATCGATGCCGCGCACCGCTTCCACCGCGCCGAAGCGCTTGGCAAGCCCGCTGGCTTGGATCAGTGCATCGGACACGAGGGGACGCTAACCGGGCGCCCCGACAGAACGGAAGCGACTTACCCCCGGGCGGCCCCGGAGACCCGGCCGGGACGGTATTCCGGCCGCACTAGACTGCATCGGTGCCTCACCGCTCCCCCCGATCCGCGACGCCGATGTCGCTGCTCGCTCCGCTGCTGGCCCTGTTCGCGCTGCTCCTGGCGGTGACCGGCTGCTCGAGCGGCCCGACCGCCCCGCCGCTGCCCGCCGCGCCCGACCTGTTGGCGAAGTCGGCCAGCGCGATGGCGGCGGTCCGGACCGTGACGATCGACGTGCAGGTGGACCCCGCGCTCAACACGATCCCGGTGCGCGCGGCCAACGGCAAGCTCACCGCCACCGGGGATGCCATCGGCACCGCCACCCTCAACCAGGGCACGTCGTCGGTCGAGTTCAACTTCGTGATCACCCAGGGGACCCTCTACCTCAAGGGAGCCACCGGCCGGTACCAGCGGCTGCCGCTCGCACTCGCCGCCGCGATCTACGACCCGACCGCGCTGCTCAGCCCCGACCGCGGCATCGCGGCTCTGCTGCGCTCGGCCCACAACGGCACCACCGAGGCCAGCGAGGACGTCAACGGGGTGCCGGCATACCGGGTCAAGGCCGGCCTCGACCCGAACCTGGTCTCCGCCGTGGTGCCCGGGCTGAGCGGGGCGAGTACCGGCACGGTGTGGATCGAGCAGGCCACCTCGCGGCTGCTCAAGGCGCAGATCGAGGTGCCGAACCCGGCTGGCGGTGCGCCGGCGCCGGTGACCGTCACGCTGTCCGACTTCAACGCGCCGGTGACGGTCACCCCGCCGTCCTGACCGACGCGATGACCAGTTCGATGACTACCCCGACGACTACCCCGCCGCCGCGCCGGTCCCGGGTCGGACTGGCGATCGGGGTCGGCGGCCTGGCCGTGCTGCTCGCCGCGCTGGACGGCTACGTCGTGGTCACGGTGCTGATCGACATCGTGCGCGACCTCGGCATCCCGCTGAACCGGTTGGAGCGGGCCACCCCACTGGTCACCGGTTACCTGCTCGGCTACGTCGCGGCGATGCCGCTGCTCGGCCAGCTGTCCGACCGGTTCGGCCGCCGCCGGGTGATCCAACTGTGCCTGGTGGGGTTCGCGGCCGGTTCGGCGCTGACCGCGAGCGGCGGCACGCTGACCGCCGTGGTGCTCGGCCGCGCGGTGCAGGGCGTCTGCGGTGGCGCGCTGCTACCGGTGACGATGGCGCTGGTCAGCGACCTGGTCGGGGAACGGCGGCGGGCCACCGCGCTCGGTGCGGTGAGCGCCGCGGAGCAGTTGGGCAGTGTGCTCGGGCCGCTGTACGGCGCCGGCGTGGCCGCGCTGCTCGGCTGGCGGGGGGTGTTCTGGATCAACCTGCCGCTCGCCGCCGTCGCGGTGCTCGCGGTCGGGCTCGCGGTGCCCGGCCGCCGGAGAACCGGACCGGGCGCGGCCGCCGGCACGGACGGTCCGGCGCCGAGGACCCGGGTCGACCTGCTCGGCGGCGCGCTGCTCGCCGTGGCCCTCGCCCTCGGCGTGGTCGGGCTGTACAACCCGGATCCCCGGCGCGCGGTGCTGCCGCCGTGGGGCCCGCTCACCCTGGCGGCGGCCGGCGTGGCGCTGCTCGCGTTCCTCGGTTGGGAGGCGCGCGCCCGCACCCGGCTGCTCGACCCGCGCGGCGTGCGCGGGCGCCCGGTGGTCGCCGGCCTGCTGACCAGCACGGTGGTCGGGGCCGCGCTGATGGTCACCCTGGTCGACGTGCAGCTGTTCGCCGAGTCGGTGCTGCGGCTGGACGCCACCGGCGGGGCGCTCGTGCTGGTGCGATTCCTCGTGGCGCTGCCGGTCGGCGCGCTGCTCGGCGGCCTGGCCGCGCCCCGGATCGGGGACGGCGTGGTCGGCGTGGTCGGGATGCTGGCCGCCGCCGGTGGGTTCGCGCTGATGTCGCGCTGGCCGGCCGACCTGCTGCGTGCCACCCATACCGTCGGCACCGTCACGCTGCCGGCGGCCACCGCCGACCTGGCCTTGACGGGGCTCGGGCTGGGCCTGGTGGTGGCGCCGGTCGCGGCGGCGGTGCTGCGCGCGGTGCCGGCGGACCGGCACGGGGTGGCCTCGGCGGCGACCGTGGTGGCCCGCACCGCCGGCATGCTGATCGGCATCGCCGCGCTGTCCGCCTGGGGCCTGCACCGGTTCACCCAGCTCACCGCCACCCTGGACACCCCGCTGCCGTTCGGGGTGGACGCGGTGACCTACGCCCAGCAGCTCGCCGCGTACACCCGCGCGGTGGACGCCGCCCTGCTCACCCAGTACCGGGAGATCTTCCGGCTCACCGCGCTGCTCTGCCTGGCCGGCGCGCTGGCCGCCGGTTTCCTCGGCGGCCACCCCGGCAAAAGGCCAGGTCAGACCTCGTGAGTGGCTAGCGTAGCGATAGCAACGCCAGCCACTCACGAGCACTAGGCTCGGGCCCATGTGTACCGAACCGGGCACCGCCGCCGACGTGCTCGCCGCGGCTCCCCGCCCGGCCCCCGGCGCGGCGGTGGACCCGATCGCGCTCGAGCCGGTGGACGAGGTGCGGATCACCACGCTGGTGGACAACAGCTTCGACGCACTGCTGACCGGCGACGAACGGGTCACCAGGCCCGGTACCGGCGCCGCCCGGGTCGACGCGCCGCAGTTCGAGAACGGCACGACGACGGTCGGCCTGGTCGCCGAGCACGGCTTCGCGGCGTTGGTCACGGTCCGCCGGGGCGAGCGCGAGACGACGCTGCTGTTCGACACCGGGCTGTCGCCGACCGCGATGGTCACCAACGCCGACCGGCTCGGGGTCGACCTGTCCGGCGTACAGGGCGCGGTGCTCAGCCACGGGCACTTCGACCACGCCGGTGGGCTCGCCGGGCTGGCCGGGCGGCGGGGTCCCCGGGTGCTGCCGATGGTCGTGCACCCGCTGGTCTGGACGCGGCGCCGGCTGCGGATACCGGGTCGCGACGATGCCGAGCTGCCCACGCTGAGCAAGCGGGCGCTGACCGGCGAGGGCTTCGAGGTGATCGAGCGCCGGGAACCGTCACTGCTGGTGGACGGCTGTGTCCTGATCACCGGCGAGGTGGATCGAACCACCGAGTTCGAGCGCGGCATGCCGCCGGCGCACCAGGCCTGGTCCGGCTCCGAGTGGCGCCACGACCCGCTGGTGAGCGACGACCAGGCACTGGTCGTGCACGTGCGGGGTCGCGGCCTGGTGGTGCTCACCGGGTGCGGGCACGCCGGCGTGGTGAACATCGTGCGGCACGCGCAGCGGTTGACCGGGGTCGGTCGACTGCACGCGCTGCTGGGTGGCCTGCACCTGAGCGGGCCGGCGTTCGAGCCGGTCATCGCGCCGACGGTCGCCGCGCTGACCGAGCTCGGGCCCGAACTGGTGGTACCTGGGCACTGCACCGGATGGCGGGCGCAGCACGCGCTGGCCGCCGCGCTGCCCGACGCTTGGGTGCCGAGCAGCAGCGGCAGCGGTTATCGGCTCACAGGTCCGGGAACCACAGCTTGATCTCGCGGGCGGCCGACTCCGGCGAGTCCGAGCCGTGTACCAGGTTGAACTGGGTCTCCAGGCCGAAGTCGCCCCGGATGCTCCCCGTCGCGGCCTTCTCCACCGGGTCGGTGCCACCGGCGAGCTGGCGGAACGCGGCGATCGCGCGCGGGCCCTCGACGACGGCCGCAACCAGCGGGCCGGACGTGATGAACTCCAGCAGGTCGTTGAAGAACACCTTGCCGTCGTGCTCCGCGTAGTGCTGGCTCGCCAGTTCACGGTCCACCGTGCGCAGCCGCAACGCGACCAGATCGAGCCCCTTGCGCTCGATCCGGGAGATCACTTCACCGACCAGCCGACGGGACACGCCGTCGGGCTTTACCAGAACCAAAGTCCGCTCACTCACGGTCGCGCAGCCTAGCCGCGACGGTCCGGCTCGGGCCGCGTGGGTTCGGAAACTTCCTGGCCACACCGAACGGCGTCGCAGTAGCTTCCGACGCGGCA
>DASYLM010000107.1:0-3206 GCA_036009565.1 Pseudonocardia sp.
AACGCGCATAACCACAGTGTCCCATCATGGTGACGCTTCTACGTCAGATACCTATTCCTCGTCGCCACTCATATCGCAGCCAAGATGTCTCCGCTGGGCAGTCACACCGTAGACATCTCGGCATACCGCGACCTGAGCCGCCTGAGCCGGCGCGGCGAAACTCGGTTGCCAGGCATTCGCATCCGGGGCACCGTGGTGCCCGAAGTGATCAGGAGCCGGTTGACCGGCGGAGACGACGGGGGTGGCCCGATGCGAACGACTGCCGTCACGGGCGTGGCCCGTCCCCGTCCGCCCGCCCCTCCCGAGTAGCTCCCGCGTCGTACGCGAGCACCGGTGGGGCACCCGTACCCCTGGTCAGGAGACCTCCCAGTGCGCTCGCACGACGATCACCCGAACGATCACCCGAACGATCACCCGAACGAATCCAGCTACTCCGACACCGGTCTGTTCGGCGGTGAGCGGCCGGCCCGGCCCCGCCGCGGCGGGGCGCGCCGGCGCCCGCGTTTCGATGCCGAACCCGAACCGACCCGCCGCGGCCGGCTGACCGAGGCCGAGCGGGACAGGCTCGCCCAGCAGCGCGAGGACCACCTGGACACCGCCGGCGGCCCACCGGACGGTGACCGCTGGTCCAGCTGGGACGGCGCGGACCACGGCCCGGAGCCCCACCCCGGCTGGCTGATCACCGAACTGGCCGCCGTGGACACCGAGCTGGGCGTGCTGAAGACCGGCAAGGAGGCCGACGTCCACCTGGTCCGGCGGGTGCTCCCGGAGACCGACCGGCACTGTCTGCTGGCCGCCAAGCGGTACCGGCCGGCGGAGCACCGGATGTTCCACCGGGACGCCGGCTACCTCGAGGGCCGCCGGGTGCGCCGGTCCCGGGAGATGCGCGCCATGACCGGCCGCACCTCGTTCGGCCGCAACCTGCTCGCCGAGCAGTGGGCGGCCGCCGAGTTCGGGGCGCTGAGCCGGCTGTGGCGGGTCGGCGCGCCGGTCCCCTACCCGGCCCAGCGTGCCGGCACCGAGGTGATGCTGGAGTTCCTCGGCGAGCCCGACGGCACCGCCGCGCCCCGGCTCGCGCAGCTGCGGCCGGACCCGACCCAGCTGGCCGACCTGTGGGCACAGCTCACCGAGGCACTCCTGGCACTGGCCGGCGAAGGCCTGGCGCACGGCGACCTCTCGGCGTTCAACCTGCTGGTGCACCGGGGTCGACTGGTCCTCATCGACCTGCCCCAGGTGGTCGATGTGGTGGCCAACCCGCGCGGCGCGGAGTTTCTGCACCGCGACGTGCACAACGTCGCGACCTGGTTCGCCGCCCGCGGCCTGCCGGCGCGCCTCGGCGAGCCGGACGCCCTGCTCGCGCGACTGGTCAGCGAGGCGTTCGGCACCGGGTGAGCTGCCGGGCGATCGGGAGAACCGGCCGCCGTACATGGCCCGCCCGGTCCACCCACCGGGCGGGCCAGCGGGCCGGACCGGGCCGGACCTGGCAAGGTGGGACTCACGAGCCGCCACCGGCCGGGCTCCCCGGCCGCTCGACGTGTGACCCAGGATGTGAAGCCCATGGCCGTGGCCGAGGCCCCGTTCACCGTTGCCATCGTCGGATCCGGACCGTCCGGCTTCTACGCTGCCGGTGCACTGCTGGACAACCCTGACCTGGATGTCCGGGTCGACATGTTCGAGCGGCTGGCCACCCCGTGGGGACTGGTCCGCTTCGGGGTCGCGCCGGACCACCCGAAGATCAAGTCGGTGTCCTCGGTATATGCCAAGATCGCGGCGCAGGAGTCGTTCCGGTTCTTCGGCAACGTCGAGGTCGGCGGTGGAATCAGCGGAGACATCACCCGCGACGAGCTCACCGAGCGCTACGACGCGGTGATCTACGCCGTGGGCACCCAGGGTGACCGCAAGCTGGGCATCCCCGGCGAGGAGCTGCCCGGCAGCGTGGCCGCGGTGGACTTCGTGGGCTGGTACAACGGGCATCCCGACTACGCCGACCTCACCTTCGACCTGAGCTGCGAGCGGGCCGTGGTGATCGGCAACGGCAATGTGGCACTGGACGTCGCGCGCATCCTCTGCTCGCCGTACGACCGACTCGCCAAGACCGACATCGCCGACCACGCGCTGGAGGTGCTGCGGGACAGCAACATCACCGAGGTACTCGTGGTCGGACGGCGTGGCGCCGGGCAGGCCGCCTTCACCACCCCGGAACTGAAGGAGCTGCCCGAGTACACCGAGTCCGGGGTCGACGTGGCGCCCGAGCAGGTCGCCGACATCGACGAGGACTCGCTCTCCAAGGTGGCCAAGCGGAACCTCGGGGTGATGCGGGCCTACGCGGACAGCGACACCGAGTACGGGCAGCGGCACATCACCCTGCGCTTCCAGCGCTCCCCGGTTGAGCTGCGCGGCGACGGCCGGGTCGAGGAGCTGGTGCTCGGCCACAACGAGCTGCGTACCGCCGAGGACGGCTGGGTCAGCGCGCACGACACCGGCGAGCGGGAGATCGTGCGGACCGGCCTGGTGCTGCGCGCGGTGGGCTACAAGGGCATCGCCATCGACGGCCTGCCGTTCGACGAGCGGCGCGGCGTCATCCCGAACGAGCTGGGCCGGGTGGTCGGCGCCGAGCGGGAGTACGTGGTCGGCTGGATCAAGCGCGGGCCGACCGGGATCATCGGCACCAACCGGAAGGACTCGGTCGAGACGGTGACCCAGCTGCTCGCCGACCTGGCGAGCGGGCAGCTGCGCCGGCACGACCGGGACGGCTCGGCCGACATCGAGGACTGGCTCGCCGAGCGCCAGCCCGACCTGGTCACCGAGCAGGGTTGGCAGCTCATCGACGCCGCCGAGCGCACCGCCGGCGAGCCGCACGGCCGGCCCAGGGTCAAGCTGTGCCGGACCGACGCGCTGCTCGACATCGCGCTGAACCGGGCCAGGGCGGACGTCTAGCGCAGCACAGGTCACCGCTCCTCCCTCGGCAGCAGCGCATAACCGGGTACCCGCTGGTCTCGCCACCACTGGGTGGTCTCCCTGCCGTCCGCGAAGTGCACCTCGTAATGCACCACGGCAAGCCAGTCGCCCCGGGAGCTGCGCAGCCACTCGAGCAGAAAACCCTTGGCCCGGCCGGTCAGGTCCAGTCCGTCGCCCACGGTGCGCGCCACCGCCGGATCGTGCCTGACGACCTGCTCCAGCAGCACCCAGACCGGTCGCACGTCCGG
>DASYLM010000108.1:0-6292 GCA_036009565.1 Pseudonocardia sp.
CTCACCTTTGTGCACCAGCGCGGTCCGCATGGGGTCTTCGCGGTGCACGGCTACCCGATCAGCGACGAGGTCAGCACATTCATCGTGGAGACCGACGAGGCGTCATGGCGGGCGGCCGGGCTGGACGGTTTCGACGTCGGCCAACCGCCCGGGCCCAGCGACCTCGCGTCCAAGGCGTACCTGGAGGAGCTGTTCGCCGAGCAGCTCGGCGGGCGCCGGATGCTGGTGAACAACTCCCGCTGGGGCAACTTCCGCACCCGGCGTACCGAGCGCTGGAGCACGCTCGCCCCGATGCCGGTGGCCCTGCTCGGCGACGCGGTGCACACCGCGCACTTCTCGGTCGGCTCCGGCACCAAGATGGCCATGGAGGACGCGGTCGCGCTGAGTGCCGCGGTCGTCGGGCACCGGGCCGACCTCGGTGCCGCGCTGGCCGCGTACGAGGCCGCCGCGCAGCCCTCGGTGCGCGCCATCCAGGACTCCGCGCGGCCGTCGCTGAGCTGGTGGGAGCACTTCGGTCGCTACCACGACAACTTCGAGCCGTGGCAGTTCGGCTACCACTTCCTGTCCCGCAGCATCACCGATCAGCGGCTGGGCCGCCGCGCTCCGGACTTCGTCGCGGACAGCCACCGGGCCTGGTCCGACGGGCACGGTGCGGAGCCGCTGGACAGTGAGCTGACGCTGGCCGGGGTGACGCTGAAGGGGCGGGTGCTGACCGTCGCCGGCGACCTGGCGCTCGAGCCGGGCAGCGGCTTCGAGCTGGCGCTGCGCCCCGGGACAGGGCCACCGGGGCGGCGTTGGGGCGCCCGGCTGTGCGCGCCGGACGACGAGGGCGGGCTGCCGGCCGCGCTCGAGCTGCTCGCCAGCCTGGTGGCCGCCGAACCGGTACTGGTCGCGGTGTACGGCGGTACCGCGTTGACCCGCACGCTGCTCTGTGAGCAGGCCCGGCTCGGGCACCGGGTGCCCGTGTTGTTGCTGGACGACGAGCTCGACCGCGACCGGGCGGTGACCGCCGTGCTGGCCGGCCGCGCCGATCTGGTCGGGCTGTCCGCCGAGGCGCGCCGCCGTTGGGAGGAACCCGGTGGCCCGCGCGATCTGTGACGGCGTGGTGCCGTGGCCGGCGGAGTACGCCGAGCGCTACGTCCGCGCCGGCTACTGGGCCGGCCGGACGCTCGGTGAGTTGCTGGCGGAAGCGGCCCGGCGGGCCCCGGACGCGCCCGCGCTCATCGTGCCCGCCCCGGTCGACGCCGCACCGACCGACGCCGCACCGGTCGACGCCGCACCGACCGACGCCGCACCGGCCGACGCCGAGCTGCGGCTGAGCCACCGCGAGCTGCTGGACCGGTCGGGGGCGGCGGCCGGGCGGCTGCGGGCACTGGGCCTGCGCGCCGGTGACCGTGTCGTGCTGCAGCTGCCGAACGGCTGGGAGTTCGTGGTGCTCACGCTGGCCTGCCTGCACGCCGGGATCGTGCCGGTGATGGCGCTGCCGGCGCACCGGCGGACCGAGCTGAGCCACCTGGTGGCGCACACCGAGGCGGCCGCGATCGCGGTGCCGGACCGGATCCGCGACTTCGACCACCAGAAGCTGGCGCACGAGTTGGCCACCGGACTGACCGGCCCTCAGCTGGTGCTGGTGGCGGGCGACGAGCTGGCCGCCGACAGCATCGACCTGCGCGCGCTCTGCGGTCCGGCGACCCCGGCCGACCCCGATGCCGACCCCGACGCCGACCCCGATGCCGGGGCCGCGGATCCTGACGGGGGAGCGCCGAGCAGTCGGGACGTGGCGGTGTTGCTGCTCTCCGGCGGCACCACCGGGCTGCCCAAGCTGATCGTCAGGACGCACGACGACTACGCCTACAACGCACTGGCCAGCGCGCCGGTCTGCGGTGTCGACGCGGACACGGTCTACCTGGTCAGCTTGCCGGCCGGGCATAACTTCCCGCTGGCCTGCCCGGGCATCCTGGGCACCCTGCTCCTCGGCGGCCGGGTGGTGCTGCTGCCCACGCCAGAGCCGGCCCGCGCGTTCGCCGCCGTCGCCGCCGAGGGTGTCACCCACACCGCGGTGGTTCCGGCGGTGGCCAGCCGGTGGCTGGAGTACGCGACCGAGCACGGCGCGGGGCAGCTGCGCACGCTGCGGGTGTTGCAGGTGGGTGGCGCACGGATAGCCGACGAGCTGGCCAGGCGGGTGCGCCCGGTGCTCGGGGCCACCCTGCAGCAGGTGTTCGGGATGGCGGAGGGGCTGCTCAACTACACCCGGCTGGACGACCCGGAGGCGGTCATCCTGGGCACCCAGGGCCGGCCACTGTGCCCGGACGACGAGATCCGGCTGGTCGACCAGTGCGACCGGGACGTACCCGACGGCGAGCCGGGATCGCTGCTCACCCGCGGCCCGTACACCCCGCGCGGCTACTACCGGGCCGCCGAGCAGAACGCCCGCGCGTTCACCGAGGACGGCTGGTACCGCAGCGGCGACATCTGCCGGCGTACCCCGGCGGGCAACCTGATCGTCGAGGGCCGGGACAAGGACATGATCAACCGCGCCGGCGAGAACGTGTCCGCCGAAGAGGTGGAGAACCTGGTGTACCAGCTGCCGGCGGTCAGCCAGGTCGCCGCGGTCGCCATGCCCGACCGGGAGCTGGGCGAGCGGATCTGCGTGTACGTGGTGCCGCGCGCCGGCTCCACGATCACCCTGGCCGAGATCAGGGCGTCCATGGAGGCTGCGGAGGTCGCCCGGTTCAAGCTGCCGGAGGAGCTGGTCACCGTGCCCGAGCTCCCGGTCACCAAGGTCGGCAAGATCGATAAGAATGCCCTGCGCGCCGACATCACCGCCCGTCTGGCCGCCCGCTGACCCGCTGCCCGCTGACCCGCTGACCCACACAGCCCTCGTGGCTCGACACAGCGGCCTGGGCGGCTGTGTGAGCGTGGTGCGAGCTGTGTGAGCGTGGCGCGAGCTGTGTGAGGGCGCGAGCTGTGTGAGGGCGCGAGCTGTGTGAGCGCTAGCTGAGGAGGGCGCGGACGGCGGCCGCGCTTTCCGCGGTCAGGGCGGCGGCGGCCAGGGTGCGCGCCTCGGTCAGGGTCACGGCGCGGACCGCCTGTTTGACCCGGGGGATGGCGCGCGGGGTGACGCTGAGCTCGCGGACGCCGAGGCCCAGTAGCAGGGCGGCGGCCTGTTCGTCGGCGGCCAACTCGCCGCAGACCGCCACCAGCGTGTGGTCCCCGGCGGCCACGCAGACCGCGTCGATCAACCGCAGCACGCCCGGGTCGAGCGGGTCACCGAGCTCGGCGACGGCGTCGTTGCCGCGTTCGGCGGCCAGCGCGTACTGGGTCAGGTCGTTGGTGCCGATGCTGAAGAAGTCCACGTGCGGGGCGAAGACGGCGGCCTTGAGCGCGGCGGCCGGGACCTCGACCATGATGCCGACCCGCAACTCCGGTGGCTCGCCCCGGCCGACCCGCTTGATCGCGTCGTCGAGGGCACGGCGGGCGGCGGACAGCTCGTCGAGCGTGCTGATCATCGGAAACATCAGGTCGACCGGGGTGTCGTGCGCGACCCGTACGACGGCCAGCAGCTGCTCGGCCAACAACTCCGGGCGCGCCAGCGCGAGCCGGATCCCGCGCAGCCCGAGGAACGGGTTGGCCTCGGCCGGGGTGGGCAGGTAGCTCAGCGGTTTGTCGCCGCCCACGTCCAGGGTGCGCAGGGTGACCCGGCGCCCGCCCATCGCGGCCGCGATCTCCCGGTAGGTGGCCTCCTGCTCGTCGGCGTCCGGGGCGCTGTCCCGGTCCAGGAACAGGAACTCGGTGCGGACCAGCCCGGCCAGGTCGGCCCCGGCGGCGCCCGCTGTCACCGCGTCGGCCACCGAGCCGAGGTTGGCCGCGACCGGAATCGGGGTGCCGTCCCGGGTGCTCGCCGGCTCGGCCGCCCTGTCCTGCGCCTGCCGCTGGCCCTCGGCCAGCGCCAGCGCCCGGTCCCGGAAGCCGCGCTGGACCTCGGCGGTGGGGTCGATGACCAGCTCACCCCGGGTGCCGTCCACCGCGAGCGGGGTGCCGGCGGCGATGTCGAGCACGGCCGGCCCGGCCCCGACGACCGCCGGGATGCCGAGCGCGCGGAGCAGGATGACGCTGTGCGCGGTCGGGCTGCCGTAGGCGAGCAGCACCGCATCGACCCGATCGCGGTCCAGCCCGGCTGCCTCGGCCGGGGTGAGGTCCGCGGCCACCAGCACGCCCTCCGGGCTGACTGCCTCGGCCACTTCGCCGGACAGCGCGCGCAGCACCTGGTCGCCGACCGAGCGGACGTCGGCGGCCCGCGCACTCAGGTACGGGTCCGGCAGTGCGGCGATCACGTCGTGCGCCTCGGTGACCGTGGCCGCCCACGCCGGGCCGGCCGCCTGTCCCGCGTCGATCCGGGCGCGGGTGCCGTCCCGCAGCTCGGGGTCGTCGAGCAGCGCGAGGTGCGCGTCGAAGATGCCGGCCTCGCGGTCGCCGACCTGGTCGGCCGCGCGCGCCCGCACCCGTTCGATGCCCCGGCGGGTGGTGTCCATCGCCACTTCGAGCCGCCGCCACTCGGTCGCCGGGTCCTCGGCGGGGGTGTCCGTTCCGGTGCGCGGGCCGAGGGTGCCCGCGCCGAGGGTGCTCGCGCCGAGGGTGCTCGGGTCGAGGGTGCCGCCGAAGGGCTGGGCGGGGCCGATGCCCAGACCGGGGGAGGCACCGATCGGTGCTCGGGGACCGGTGCCTCGGCCCGCCGGGGCCGGGATGGCCGGGCCCGACACGGATGTCAGTCCGGTCGGTCGGTCTGTGCCGGTCGGTCGGGCCGCACCGGCCGGTGTCGCCGAGCGCTGTGCGACCGCCGCGGCAGGCTGCTCGTCGAACGCCCTGGCGGCCAGCTCGAGCAGCTGGTCGACGGCCTCCCGGGCCCCGCTGCCCTCCGCGCGGACGTCCAGCTGGTGGCCGGCCTGCGCGCCCAGGGTGCCGAGCTTGGACAGGCTGGTGGCCGGTACCCAGGCGGAGCCGGTGGTGCGGTTGCGCAGCTCGATGCGGGCGTCGAAGCCCCGCGCCCGGCTGGCCAGGGTCGCGGCCGGTCGGGCGTGCAGGCCGTGCGGATTGACCACGGTGAACGAGCCGGTCAGCCCGGCCCGCGGGCCGCCCGTGTCGGTCCCCGAGTCCGCCGGCGTGCCCACGTCCGCCGCTTCCGCGTCGGCGGGCCCACCGCCCGCGGGCTCACCGAGCTGGGCGAGTTTGCCGGCCAGCGCGGCGGACGCCTCGGCGGCGACCTCGGCCCGGCTGGCCCCGCCGGCGGCACTGACCGCGGCAACCACGAGCCCTTCCACCAGCGGCGCCGGGCAGAGCAGCACCCGCTCGCGCAGCTCGTCGTCCAGCAGCTCCAGCGCGAGCTCGGCGGACAGCACGGCGCTGCCCAAGTCCATCAGCACCACCACGCCACCGGACCCGGCACCGCCACCGGGCCCGGCACCGCCACCGGATCCGGCACCCCCACCACCACCGGCGTCGGCCTCGGTGATCGCGGTGACGATCTGGGCCGCATCGGTGCCGAAGGTGTGTTCGTCCAACCCGGCGGCCACCTCGATGGGTACCGGCTGACCGGTCAGCATCTCGGTGGCCAGCGCCACGGCGGCGTCGGCAAGCGGACGGCTGTGTGAAACGACGACGATCCCGACCACCGCGCCGCTCAGCCTCCCGCGCCGGGGGCAGTCAGGGCCGACGTCGCGGCGATCAGCAGCGCGGCCGAGGTGGCGCCCGGGTCCTGGTGCCCGGCGCTGCGTTCGCCCAGGTAGCTGGCCCGCCCCTTGCGCGCGACCAGCGGCGTGGTGGCGTCCCGCCCCTCGGCCGCCGCCGTCGTGGCCGCCCGCAGCGCCTCCGCCAGCGGGGTGCCGGCGGCGAGTGCGTCGTCCAGCGCGGCCACCGCCGGGGACAGCGCGTCGAACATCGTCTTGTCACCGAGCTCGGCCTTGCCCCGGGCCACCACGCCGTCCACGCCGGCCCGCAGCGCCTTCGCGAACCCCGGCCCGTCCAGCCCGTCGACCAACCCGGTCGCGGTGGCCATCCGCAGGAAGAACGTCCCGTACAGCGGACCGCTCGCGCCGCCGACCGAGCTGATCAGCGTGGCGGCCACCTTCTTGAGCAGCGCGGCCGGCTGGGTCTGCGCGGGGTCGGGCAGCGCGGCGAGCACGGCGGACATACCTCGGCTCATGTTGGTGCCGTGGTCGGCGTCGCCGATGGCCGCGTCCAGATCGGTGAGCTGGTTGTGCTGCTCACCGATCAGCCGCGCGAACTCGGTGACCCA
>DASYLM010000109.1:0-7414 GCA_036009565.1 Pseudonocardia sp.
CACGCGATCGGGCACTGGCGCAACCAGTTGGACCACCCGCTGCTGGACCGGCCGACCGAGCGGGCCTACCGGGCCGCGGTCCGCAGCTGCGAGGCCATCGTCGCGCAGTGAGGCCCGACCGCGCCGGGTTCCTTCGGTAGGTTCGGGGCCCTACCAGCGAGCCGGGCGCGCGTGGGCGGCACAGGGGGGTGCCCTGGAACCCGCTGTCCGGACGTCCGTCGGGGCCCGGCCCCGTGCCGGATGTGCCGGATGTGCGATCAACAGCCACAATGTGGCGGCGGTGACACCCAGCACCGTGCGCCGGGGCTGACCGGCGAAGTAGCCGACAGCTCGGGCGGGAGGGGCGATGGCGCAGCGGTACGACGGGCAGCACGGGTCCTCCGGGCCGGGCTCGACGACCCGGTTCGGCTCCGCGTCGGCCCGGATCGGCACGGTCGCCGTGCTGCTGGTGCTCGCGGTGGTGGCCGCGCGGGCCCGCGCCGAGGGGACGCTGCCCCACGTCCCGGGTCCCGCCGGCGGCGTGGTCCTCGGGGTGATCCGCTCGATCGGCATCGCGGTGGTCACCGCCGGGCTGATCCTGCTGGTCTGGGGTCGGCGGGTCCGCCGGGTGCAGGCCGCCGCCGGTGCGGCGGGGCCGAAACCGCGCCTCAGCGCCGGCCAGCGCAAACGGGTCGCGGTGGCCACGCTGATCGGGATCCTGGTCGCGCTGGCGTACCAACTGCTGATGCAGACGTTCAGCCCGGCCAAGGAGCAACCCCCGCCGGCCCCCGACCAGCCGGTCGGTCCGCCGGACTCCTCCGGTCTCGGGCTGCACAACGCCCAGTCGCACGAGATACCGCAGGCCGGCTTCGGCACCTACCTCACCGCCTTCGCCGCGCTCGCCGCCCTGGCCGCGCTGATCATCGTGCTGATGCGGCGGACCCAGGTGATCGATGCGGAGGTGGAGGAGGAGCCGACCCCGGCCGAAGCGGTGGCCAAGGCCGTCGCGGCCGGCCGGGCGGCGGTGCTCGACCGCGCGATCACCGATCCGAGGCAGGCCATCGTGGCCTGTTTCGCCGCGATGGAGGGCGCCCTGGCCGGCCTCGGTGGCGACATCGCGCCGAAGGCCGCCGACACGCCGTCCGAGGTGCTGAGCCGGGGGGTGCGCGGTGCCTCGATCCCGGAGCGGCCGGCCGGCACCCTGCTGCGGTTGTTCCGGGAGGCCCGGTTCAGCGAGCACCCGATGGGCGAGCCGGACCGCGCGGCCGCCGACGAGGCGCTCACCGCCATCCTGGCCAGCCTGCCGGCGGTCGGGGAGCGTGCCCGGTGACCGCGGCGGTGCGGACGGTGGCGCCGGAGGCGGCGAGCTCGGTGGTCGGCTCGGTGGCCGGCCTGGTGGTGATGGGTGTCGGCGCGCTGCTCGTCGTCGCCGTCGTGCTCGTCGCGAACCTGTGGATGCGCTGGCAGCGGATCAAGGCGTCCCGGCCCCGGTTCGAGCCGAACACCGTGGAGGCGACGCCCGCCTACCGGCGCTACCTGGTGGCCGCCGCGTGGGCCGGCGGTTCCACCCGGAACTGGGACCACAGTGTGCGGCCGGTGCTCGCCGAGCTGGTGGAGCTCGCGCTGGCGGAGCGGCTGCCTGCCGGGGGAGATCCCAGGGCGGGCGCCAAGGAGCTGCTCGGGCCGGAGCTGTGGGCACTGGTCGACCGTGACGTGCGGCGCTCGGAGGACCGGTCGACGCCCGGGGCCGGCCGGGATGCGCTGCTGCGAATTCTGGAGAGAGTGGAGCAACAGTGAGTACTCATGGGGCCGCCGGCACGACAGGCAGCGCAGCCGACAGTGCTGTCGCGAGCGAGGTCGCGGACCGGACGGCGACCGTGCTGGACGAGATCGAACGCGTGGTCGTCGGGAAGCGCCCCGCGCTGGAGTTGATCATGTCCGCGGTGTTGGCCCGGGCGCACGTGCTGATCGAGGACCTGCCCGGGCTGGGTAAGACGCTGATCGCCCGGTCCTTCGCCGCCGCGCTCGGGCTGGAGTTCCGCCGGGTCCAGTTCACCCCCGACCTGCTGCCCGCCGACCTGACCGGCACCACCGTGCTGGACCAGGTATCCGGCGAGTTCAAGTTCCGCCCCGGCCCGGTGTTCGCGAACCTGCTGCTCGCGGACGAGATCAACCGGACGCCGCCGAAGACCCAGGCCGCGCTGCTGGAGGCGATGGCCGAGGAACAGGTCAGCGTGGACGGGTACTCGCACCCGCTGCCCCAGCCGTTCGTCGTGCTCGCCACCGACAACCCCATCGAGTACGAGGGCACCTACCCGCTGCCGGAGGCGCAGCTGGACCGCTTCGGCATGCGGGTGCGGATCGGCTACCTGCCGGCGGCCGACGAGGTCGAGATGCTCAGCAGGCGGGTCAGCCGGGGCGCCACCGAGCCGACCGTGCGCCAGGTGCTGGATGCGGAGACGCTGCTGCGGATGCGCGCGGCGGTGGAGTCGGTGTCGGTGGAACCGGACGTGCTCGACTACGTGGTGCGCATCGTCGCGGCCACCCGCAACGACAAGGACGTGCTGGTCGGCGGCAGTCCCAGGGCCTCGCTCGCGCTGCTGCAGCTGGCCAGGGCGCGCGCCATGCTGGACCGCAGGGACTACGTGGTCCCGGAGGACGTCAAGACGCTCGCCGTGCCGGTGCTGGCCCACCGGCTGAGCCTGCGGCCGGAGATGTGGGTCCGCCGGATCCAGGCCGAGGACATCGTCGCCCGGCTGCTGAGCCACGTCGCCGCGCCCCGGACCGCCTCGAACCGGGGCATGGAGCAGGTGCGGTGACCGACGGCAAGATCGACTGGGAGCCCGCCGGCTGGCTGATCACGGTCGTCTCGCTGAGCGTGCTGGCCGCGCTGGCGGTGGTCGCCGCCGGCCGGTTCGACCTGGTGGTGTTCGGCGCACCGCTGCTCGGGGCACTGGCCGGCGCCTGGTGGAGCGTGCGGCCGGACCGGCTGGTGCAGGTCAGGGCCGTCACCTCGGCCCAGCGGGTGTTCGAGGGCGAGTCGCTGACCCTCACCGTCGAGCTCACCGCGCCGCCCGGTGCCGAGCTGCTGGACGTCGAGCTGAGTACCGGCGCCGAGCTGGGCGCCGAGCAGCGCGGGCTGTACCGGTCCACGCCCGGCTCAATGCGCGGCGAGTGGGAGCTGCACGCGCTGCGCTGGGGCCGGTGCGCGATCCGGCTGCGGGTGACCACCCGGGGTGCCGGCGGGCTGCTGATCGGCGACGCACACTGCGCGGTGACCGAGGTGGCGATCTTCCCGAACGCGGACCGGATCAGCGCGGTACCCCGCCCGATGGACCTGCCCGACCTGCTCGGCGTGCACCTCGGGCGGCGCAAGGGTGAGGGCGTGGAGTTCGCCGGGATCCGCGAGTACCAGCCCGGCGACCCGCTGCGCTCGGTGAACTGGCAGGTCAGCGCCCGGCGAGGCACCCTGCACGTGACCGAGCGGCTCGCCGAGCAGTCCGCCAAGGTGGTCGCGATGATCGACGCCACCGGTGATCTGCACCAGGCCGGCTCATCCACCCTGGAGCTGTCCGTGCACGGTGCGCTGGCGGTGGTGCAGGCCGCGCTGCGCCGGGGCGACCGGGCCGGCGTGGTGTCGCTCGGCGGCGTGGTCCGGTGGCTGGCCCCGGACCTCGGGCGGCGGCACTACTACCGGGTGGTGGAGGCCCTGCTGGACGTGCAGCCGGGTACCGGTTCGGCGCCCTCGGACCTCAGCGGGTTCCCTCCGACGGTGCTGCCCCAGGGTGCCGCCGTGGTGGTGTTCTCCCCACTGCTGGACGAGCGGGTGATCAGCGCGGTGGCCGACCTGCGCCGCCGCGGGTTCGGGCTGGCGGTCGTCGACGTGCTGCGGGTCGAGCCACAGCCCCGCCCCGGCGCCGACTACGACCCGATCGCGATCCGGATGTGGCGGATCGGCCGCCAGGGTATCCGGCACCGGCTGGCGGAGCTGGGCATCCCGGTCGGCGCCTGGTCCGACGGCGCCGAGCTGGACGAGGTGCTGCGCCCGATGTCCCGCCGCCCGCTGCTCGGGAGTCGGAAATGAGCGGCGCCGGGACTGGCAATACTGGCGGGGTCTCGGGTGCCGGTTCGCCCGACCCCGGCCCGTCCGGGGCTTCCGGGGCTTCCGGGGCTTTCGAGGCTTCCGGGGCTGGGCGGCCCGGTCCGTGCCTGGTGGCCGGCGCGGTGATGCTGGCGGTGCCGACCGCGATCGCGTTCACCGCGCTGCCCGGCCCGGAGTCCGGGGGCGGCCGGGGCACCGGGCTGCTGCTGGCTGTGGTGCTGGCCGTCGGGGCGCTCGGGGTGGTGCTGGCCACCGCCCGCCCGCGTGCCGGGGTGATGGCCGCGCTGGCCGTGCTGTGCGTGACGCTCGCGCTGGTGCTGGAGCCGCCGGAGGCGCTGGGCGACGGCCTCTGCGGGCTGGCCTGCCTCGCGTTCCTGCTGGCGGTCCGGCTGCACCGGCAGGCCCGCAACGGACCGGTCGACCTGGGCGCCTGGCTGACCGCGCACCGCCCGATGGCGATCGGCGCGGCGGTCACCACGCCCGCCGCGATCGCCGCCGCCTCGGTGCCGGCGGGTTGGTCGCTGCTGGTCGCGGCACTGGTCGGGCTGGTCAGCGCAACGGTCTGCACCGTCGTATTCGTGACCTGACGCCGGAGGCACCCCAGCACGGCACCCCAGCACGGCACCCCAGCACGGCAGCCCAGCCCGATCAGGGGCTCGGGGGCGGGGTCGGCCAGTCCATGTCGGTGGTCACCAGGGGCACCGAGGTGCGGGTGGCCGGGTCGGCGGCCAGCGCCTTGGCGAGCTGGTCGCGGGCATCGGCGGCGGAGTTGTCGGTGTTCGTGCAACCGGACTGCTGGCGGCACGCGGCGCGCTGGCTGAGCACGCCGACCACCCGCAGCGGACCGGCCCCGGAACGGACCCCCCAGCCACTGATCGCCGCCCACTGGCGGGCCTGGATGCCGTCGGTGCGATAGATCTGCGGCAGCGCCACGACGGTCTTCGCCGCTCCGGTGGAGATGTGGAAGACGTCGCCCACCGTCCAGCCGCGCGAGCAGGACTGGCTGCTCGCGTCGCTCGGGCAGCCGTCCGCCGACCCCGCCGCGTAGAGCACCCGGGGTGTTCCGTGCACGAACGCGTCGACCCAGGCGCGCGCCCAGCCCGCCTTCGACCACGCCGGCTCGCCGTCCATCGCGCCGCCGACCGCCACCCGCCCCGGCGGTGCGACCGCGGCCACCCGCTGGACCAGGCGCGCCCAGTCCGCACCCGCCTTCGCGGGGTCGGCGCCGCCGTCGGACTTGTTGTTCACCCCGATCGCCAACACCGCGCTGGCCTTGCCGCACTCGGCGAAGCCCCGCATCCAGCCGACGGAGGAACCGATCACCCAGTCCTGGGAGACCCGGGCGGCGGGGGAGGACACGGTGGTCCCGGGCGGGCGGATCCGGCCGTCCTTCTCCTGGGTGCCGAACAGCAGCATCCGCAGCCCGGATCGGCCGGCCCGACCGTCCGCGCACCCAGTCCGATAGCCCTGCGCGTCCGGCTGCTCGCTGTCTCCGGTGGACACGACGTAGTGGCTGGCGGTGGGCTGTGCGTCCTGCTCGGCGTTCTCGGTATCGCCCGGACCGGACGCGGTTGCGGTCGATACGGCCAAGATCGTCGCAGCCGTCCGCAGCAGCCACCCATCCCACCGACCCATGATCACGGAACGTAGCTTTTTGGGCCTGCGGTGTCGGGCAGGCGCGCGCGGTGGTCGCTCAGACGGGTGAACCAATTCGGTCGACGTCGCGGATCCCGTCACTCCACGCAATGTCATGCCAGGTGCCGACGGGTCGCGCCGGGGACGAACGGTGCTGCTCGGAAGGGTGAAATTACTACTAAACTGGTTAATTCAGCCAAGATGTCGCCGTGACCGATCTGCTGAACCAACCAACTAGCCCGACGGACGCACACCGGCCCGGCCTGCCCCGGGTCCTCGGCGCCGACTCCCGGACCACGCTGGCCGATGGCCGGGACGTCCGGGTCGTCCAGCTCAACAATGCGGCCACCACGCCGCCGTTCGAGCGCACGGCGCGGGAGGTTCAGGAGTTCCTCGGCTGTTACGGCGCGCTGCACCGAGGCGCCGGGCCGAGGGCGCGGGCCACCGTCGAGGCGGTGGAGCGGGCGGTCCAGCGGATCAGCGCGTTCATCGGGCAACCCGACGACAACGCCCTGCTGTTCACCTCGAACACCAGCGCCGCGATCAACGTGCTGGCCAGGCTGCTCCCGCTGACCTCCGACGACGTGGTGCTCACCTCGGAGATCGAGCACACCTCGAACAACCTGCCGTGGCGCTACAACACGCCCGCCCGGGTGTTGGACGTGCGCGCGAACGACGCCGGTGCGCTGGATCTGGAGCATCTCGAGCAACTGTTCGCCGAGCACGCGGGCCGGGTCAAATTGCTTGCGGTCACCGGGGCGTCGAACCTGACCGGATTCTGCCCCGACCTGGCCGGGTTGGCCGACCGCTGCCACGCGGCCGGCGCGCAACTGTTCGTCGACGCCGCGCAACTGGCTCCGCACCGGCGGATCGACATGACTGCCGCCGGGGTGGACGCGATGGCGTTCTCCGCGCACAAGGTCTACGCGCCGTTCGGCGTCGGCGTGCTCTCGCTGCCCCGGACAGTCGTGGACCGCCAGCCGGTCGACCCGGGCGGCGGTTCCATCGACATGCTCTCCGACACCGGCGCGGTGGTGTGGGCGCCGCCGGCCGAGCGGCACCAGACCGGTACCTGGAACGCCACCGGCATCGTCGGCCTCGGCGCCTCCTGCGCGACCATCCTGGAGGCCGGGTGGGATCTGATCGAAGGCCACGAGCGTGCGCTGGTCGAACATGCGGCGGCGGCGCTGTCGAATATCCCCGGGGTGCGGCTGACCGTGCCGGCGGCGAACTACCGGTCCGACGACCGGATCGGCACCTTCCCGTTTGTCGTCGACGGCCTGCACCACGCGCTCGTGGCGGCCGCGCTGGAGCACGAGCACGGCATCGAGGTGCGGGCCGGCACGATCTGCAACCACCGGCTGGTGCGGCGCTGGATCGGTGTGTCCGACGCGGAGCAGGCGCGCATCGAGGCGGCGATCGGCGCCGGCGACCGGCTGGCCAGCTACGGCATCGTGCGGGCGAGCCTGGCAAGCCACAGCACCGGAGCCGACATCGACCTGCTGGCCGACGCGCTGCGCACGCTGGCGGCCGACGGGCCGGCCGGTCGGTACCGACCCGCCCCGGAGCACGAAACCTACGAACCGGCCTAGAGAGCCGGTCGGCCCGCTACATTGCTCGAACCCAAGCCCGCACCGGGTGACAACCCCATCCGGTGCGGGCTTCGTCATGCGCGCACCAGGAGTGGCGCGTCCCTGG
>DASYLM010000110.1:0-2751 GCA_036009565.1 Pseudonocardia sp.
CGCCCGCCCTGTCCAGGATGCTCGCCACCTCCTGATACATCAGGTACAGCTCCAGCAGCGGGGTGCCGCCCATGCCGTTGACGAACGCGAGCACGCCGTCGCCGCCGGTGAAGTCCAGGTCGGCCAGGATCGGCTCGATCAGCTGCTCGGCGACCTCGCGCGCCGGGGCCATCGGCACCCGCCGCCGACCCGGCTCGCCGTGGATCCCGATGCCGATCTCCATCTCGTTGTCCGGCAGGTCGAACGTCGGCTTGCCGGCCGCCGGCACCGTGCACGAGGTCAGTGCCATGCCCATGCTCCGGGCGTTCGCGTTGACCCGGCCGGCGAGTTCGGCGACCTCGGAGAGCTTGCGGCCCTCCTCGGCCGCGGCGCCGGCGATCTTCTCCACCAGCACGGTGCCGCCGACGCCGCGCCGGCCGGCGGTGTAGGTGCTGTCCTGCACGGCCACGTCGTCGTTCGTGACCACGACGGCCACCTCGACGTCGTTCTCGGCGGCGGCCAGCTCGGCCGCCATCTCGAAGTTCATCACGTCGCCGGTGTAGTTCTTCACGATGTGCAGCACTCCGGCGCCACCGTTGACACCCTGGGTCGCGGCGACCACCTGGTCGGGCACCGGGGAAGTGAACACCTCGCCCGCGCAGGCGGCGTCCAGCATGCCGAGCCCGACGAAGCCACCGTGCAGCGGTTCGTGGCCGGAGCCACCGCCGGACACCAGCCCCACTTTGCCCTGTACCGGGGCGTCCGCCCGGTAGACAATCTTGTTGTCCAGGTCCACGCGCAGCTCGCTGTGCGCCGCGGCCATTCCACGCAGCGCGTCGGTGACCAAATCGGCCGGGTCATTGATGAGCTTCTTCATACTGGTCTCCGGTCAAACATCGCTGTATTCTCGAAGAGCATTCGATGATGTCGAATGACACTCGGACGGTACGCTGCTGTGGCGGCGCACACAAGAGACTTGGCCGCGCAAGTGGCCGAGTGGTGCGGGTAACCGGGTGATACAGGTGCTGGGTGATGGAGGCGACGAGTCGTGATCCAGGCGGTGGACCGTGCGGTGCGCATCCTGATGGTGCTGCAGGGCGCGCGGCGGATGAGCCTCGGGGAGATCGCCGCCGAGCTGGAGCTGGCGCCGTCCACGGTGCACGGCATCATCCGCACCCTGCTCGGGCACGGCATGGTGGCCCAGGAGCGCGACTCCGGCCGCTACCGGCTGGGGCCGGCCACGCTGCGCCTCGGCAACGTCTATCTACACACCCTGGAGCTGCGCTCGCGGGTGGTCGGCTGGGCCGAGGACCTGGCCAAGCGCACCGGGTGCGCGGTGCGCGCCGGGGTGTTGCTGCAGGGTGACGTGGTGGTGGTGCACCACGAACCCCGCCCCGACGGCGGCCGCCAGATGCCCGAGGTCGGCATAGTCATCCCGGCGCACGCGTGCGCGCTGGGCAAGGTGCTGCTGGCCGGCGGGTCGGACGAGCTCGGTTCGCGGCCGCTGCGCAGCATGACCGGAGACACCGTCACCGACCCCGCGAAGCTGCGCGCCGAGCTGGAGGTGATCCGCCGTACCGGGATCGCCACCGAGGTGGAGGAGGCGGTGATCGGCGAGTGCGGTATCGCGGCGCCGCTGGTCGACGCCTCGGGTGAGGTGCCCGGCGCGCTGGGTCTGGTGGTGCCGGCCAGCCGCTGGCCCCTGGATGCCGCCGCGACCGAGGCGGTGCGCACGGCTGCCCGGTCCATCTCCCAGGAGCTGGGAGCGCCGAGTTGGCCGCCGGCGGTTCGGGAGTGGCCGGCGGCTTCCGCCTGACCGGGCGAAACGGCACCGCGGGTGCCTGGACCACGCCGATGACGTCGCCGCCCGGCGTTCCGTGCCGGACGGCGTTCCGCGCGGCCCGGCGTTCCGCGCAGGACGGCGCGGTGCGGCGTCCGGTGCTCAGACCGGCGCGGCGTCCGGTGCTCAGACAGGTGCTCAGACCGGTGCGGCGACCGGTGCGGCGCGCCGGAACCAGCGGCGCAGCGAGCCGTCGGCGGTCAGCCCCTCGCGCTCGCCTGCCCGGTGTCGGATGAGCACGCTGACCTGACTGGTCACCTTGCCGAGAGCGTCGAGGGCCTTGCATTCGGCGGAGTCCAGCCAGGGGGTCCTGGGCGCTTTGCTCTGCGTAGGCATACGCAACAGCGGGCGGTCGGCTGGTCTGGTGGGTTGTTGCGTATATGTGCGCAGAGCAAAGCGTCGTCGGTCGTCCTCCCTGCTGGGGTTGCGTGGTTCGGGGGGCTGCGGTCTGGGCTCCGGTCGGGAGCGTGCGGCGTCCCGGCGGCTCGAATTGCTTGGTCGGCTTGGGGTGGTGGGGTGCGTTTTACCGAAGCTTTGGACGGGACAGTCCTCAGTTAGGCGTCGGATGTTTCGCCTTTTTGCTTGGGTCGGGGACTCGCGTCGGGGACGTCCGGCGGGGTTCGCAAAAAATCATGAAATCTTTTTCCGGAGCGCGACGGTATCTCCCCGGAATTGTCGTACCCCTTCGCCATAATTCGGGGTATGTCGGAGAGTTCGATTGGTGCGGCGCGGCGGGTGGTCATGGATTCCATGGCCGCGTTGCGCGCACTCGAGCTCACCGGTGATGCGGAGTCCCAGATTGACGGAGTGAAGTGGCACCGTGATTTGCGGCGCCAATGTGACTTCGTCTCCTTGGTGTTGGTCGCGGGGTTGGATCGGGACGGGGAGTTCCTCGAGCGGGGGATGCACTCGAGGGACGCGGTGAGCGATCT
>DASYLM010000111.1:0-1680 GCA_036009565.1 Pseudonocardia sp.
CCGCGCTCACGCTGCTCGCCATCGTCTCGATCGCGGCCGCCGGCATCGCCGGGATGTCGCGAATCCCGCTCGTGGCCGCCGCGTTCACCGGCATCGCGGACAACCCGGACAACCGCTTCGACGCCGGGTCCTGGACGGTGCTGGAGTCGTTCGGCGACGGTGGGTCCAGCCAGGGCGGTACGGAGAACTTCGCCGCCGGCCGCCGGCCGGGGCGGGAGGCGACCCTCGCCACCTCCTGGGCCACCGTCTCGTCCGGCCTCGGCCACACCTGCGCCACCCGCACGGACGGCACCCTGTGGTGCTGGGGCAACAACGAGGACGGGCAGCTCGGGCTCGGATCCGCAGGCGCGGACCACCAGCCGACCCCGACCCGGGTCGGCACCGGCACCGACTGGGCCACCGTCGCCGCGGGATCCCGGCACACCTGCGCGACCCGCACCGGCGGGACGCTGTGGTGCTGGGGCTCGAGCGCCCAGGGCCAGCTCGGGCTGGGCGCCGACACGCAGCACACCAGCCCGGTCCAGGTGGGAACCGACACGACCTGGGCGACGGTCACCACCGGATACCACCACACCTGCGGCCTGCGTACCGGTGGGACGCTGTGGTGCTGGGGCCGCAACAACGCCGGCCAGATCGGCAACAACAGCACCGCGGAGCAGCGCACCCCGGTCCAGATCGGCACCGCGACCTGGGCGCGGGGGTCCGCCGGATACGAGCACTCGTGCGGCGTCCAGACCACCGGCACGCTGTGGTGCTGGGGCTCGGGCGCCCAGGGCCAGCTCGGCGTGGGCACCAACCCCACCGAGCCGCAGCCGCGACAGGTCGACGCCGACACCACCTGGCAGACCGTCGCGAGCGGCGGGTTCCACGCCTGCGGGACCAAGGCCGGCGCCCTGTGGTGCTGGGGAGACAACGAGACCGGTCAGCTCGGCGCCGGCAGCGCACCCGGCAACGGTCTCGGTACGGGTACCCCGGAGCGGGTCCCGGTCCGGGTCGGCACCGGAACCGACTGGACCACCGTCAGCGCGGGCTACCAGTTCACCTGCGGGCGGCAGGCCACCGGGGCACTGTCGTGCTGGGGGTCGAACGGCTACGCCCAGGCCGGCATCGGCCTCTTCGCGCAGCAGAACGTTCCGGCCGCGGTCGCGGGCACCACCTGGGACACGGTGTCCGCGGGGAACAACCAGACCTGCGCGATCCGCACCGACGACACCCTGTGGTGCTGGGGCGACAACACGCACGGCGAGCTCGGCACCGGCCGCCTCGACGCGGCCGACCTCCCGGCCCAGGTCGGGCTGCCGGGGATGTGGAACGTCGTCGCCCCCGGCGGCAACCACACCTGCGCGGTCCGCGCCGACAACAGCCTGTGGTGCTGGGGCAACGCCGCCACCGCGCAGCTGGGTCGCGGCACGACCGCCACCCGGCCTGCACCGCAGCCGGTGGCCGCCGGCACGACGTGGAAGTCCGTCACCTCCGGGCACATGTACAGCTGTGGCGTGCGGACCGACGGCACGCTGTGGTGCTGGGGCCTCGGCAGCTCGGGGCAGCTCGGTACGGGCGGCACCGCGACCGAGGCGGCGCCCCAGCAGGTCGGCACCGCCACCGACTGGGACGCGGTCACCGCCGGGAACGCGCACGCCTGCGCGACCCGCACCACCGGCACGCTGTGGTGCTGGGGCT
>DASYLM010000112.1:0-13287 GCA_036009565.1 Pseudonocardia sp.
CGCGCACCGCGGGCGTCCGCCCTGGGGGAGTCCGGCCCTGCGCTCACGCCGGCAACAGTAATGCCCGCGTCGGCGCCATTGCCCACTGCACTCCCGGCCCACGAGCGGCGGCACTGCGGTTACCCTGCCATCGTGCGCGCCCTGCTCGTGGTCAACCCGCAGGCGACCTCTACGACCGCCGCCGGCCGAGAAGTGCTGGCGCACGCCCTGGCCAGTGAGCTGAAGCTGGACGTGCTGCAGACCCAGTACCGGGGCCACGCCGCCGAGGCGACCGCCGCCGCCGTCCGGGGCGGCGTCGAGCTCGTCATCGCGCACGGCGGCGACGGCACGGTCAACGAGGTGGTGAACGGGCTGCTGGAGGCACGCCCGCCCGGCGAGGGCCCGGCCGACGCGGAGGCGCCGCTGTTCGCGGTGGTTCCCGGCGGGTCGGCCAACGTGTTCGCCAGGGCGCTCGGACTGCCCAAGGACCCGCTGGAGGCCACGTCGGCGGTGCTGCACGCCCTCGCCGACCGGCGCACCAGGACCGTGGGGCTGGGCCGGGCGGACGACCGGTGGTTCACCTTCAACGCCGGCCTCGGCTGGGACGCCGAAGTGGTGGCCTCGGTGGAGCGCGCCAGGGCACGCGGCCATGAGGCCAGCCCGACCCGCTACGCCCGCACCGCGCTGCGCCATTACCTCCGCCAGCTGCGGAACCCCCGGTCGCTGACGATCGAGCTGCCCGGTGAGGAACCGGTGTCCGGGCTCCGGCTGGCGATGGTCTGCGCCACCGACCCGTGGACCTACCTGGGGTCCCGCCCGGTGCGCACCAACCCCGGCTGCGGGGAGACCGACGGGCTGGCGCTGTTCGCGTTGCGCAGTCTCGGGCCGGGCACAGTGCTCCCGTTAATTCGCGAGATTTTGCGTAGACAAGGAGATCCAAACGGCCCGAACATCCTGAGTCGGGACGAATTGCCACTCATTCGAGTGATTAGTGACGCCCCTGTAGCCCTCCAGGTGGATGGCGACTACCTGGGAGAACACAGCGAGGTCGAGTTCGTCGCGGTACCCAGGGCGTTGCGAGTCGTCGTGTGAGAACCGCGGCTCGCCGCAGTTACCAACCTGTCGGGTGACCGTGTCCAGACCGTTTTCCGCCATTCACCGACCGAGTTGAACCGTCGATCCCGTTGGGACTCGCGCCTTTGGCCGTGATCGTTCAACGTTGTCCTCGAAGCCAGCACGACCGCTGAGGAGAAATCCTCCGGCACGGTCGGCCCGGACTCGGAGCTCCGCAAGGAGCCACGGGGACAGGCCGGCGGGTTCGGGTCAGCCGTTCAGCGTAGTCGGTAACACGGTGTAAGCAGCCGTAGCCTTGACTGCGATGAGCGGGTGAGGAAGCTCTCACCCAACTGCCCAGGAATCCTTGAACTGATCCGTCGCTCGTGAAAGAATTCACAAGCGACACGCCCGTACTGACGAGATAAGTGCGCGCCACAGCGCGCAGAGCAAGGAGCAGAGCAATCATGGACTGGCGCCACCGCGCGAGCTGCCGTGACGAGGACCCGGAGCTTTTCTTCCCGGTAGGGACTTCCGGCCCCGCACTGTTGCAGGTCGCCGAGGCTAAGACCGTCTGTCGGCGCTGCCCCGTGAACACCGAGTGCCTGACGTGGGCACTGGAAAGCGGCCAAGACGCCGGTGTGTGGGGCGGCATGAGCGAAGACGAGCGACGCGCACTCAAGCGCCGCAACGCTCGCACTCGGGCCCGAACTGGAGCCTGAGCAACCACTGAGCCTGTTTTTACGCGCTCCCCGATCCGCGAGCCCGGCGCCAGAACATTGGCCCCGGGCTCGCGGTCTGTCCGGGGCTGGTGCACAACGGACCAACTCGACCGGTAGCTCAGCGGTCGAGCGGGTGAACGGCCAGGTGAACGGGTCAGAGAGCGGGTGAACGGTCAGCCGGTCAGCGCCAGCCGTTGAACGGTATCAGGTGACCCTCAGCCGCCATGCATCCGGGCCGCCCCCGGCCCCAACGGTCAGCAGCTCGCCCCGCATCGCCCCGGTTCGCCCCGATTCGGGGGCCCGACGGCCGCTCAGCCGCGGAGCAGCGGGACCCGCAGGACCGCGTCGGTGCCCTTCGGCTCCCTCGGCCGCATGCTGAGCGAGGCGTCCAGCTCGGAGTCCACCAGCGTCCGCACGATCTGCAGGCCGAGGCCGCGGGAGCGCTCCAGCGAGAACCCCTTGGGCAGGCCCCGCCCGTCGTCGCTGACCACCACGTCCAGCCAGCCGGCCGAGCGGCGCACCGAGAGCACCACCTCGCCCCGGGCGCCCGGGGCGTAGGCGTGCGCCAGCGCGTTGTGCACCAGCTCGGTGAGCACCATGACCAGCGGCGTGGCCAGTGCACTGGGCACCACCCCGAAGCTGCCCTCCCGGCGGACCGTCACCCGGGACTCGGCGATCGCCACGTCGGTCATCATCGGGATGACCCGGTCCACCACCTCGTCCAGGTTCAGCCGCTCGTCGACCGACATGGACAGCGTCTCGTGCACCAGCGCGATCGAGGTGACCCGCCGCACCGACTCGTCCAGCACCTTGCGGGCCTCGAGGTTGGGCGTGCGCCGGGACTGCAGCCTCAGCAGCGCGGCGACCGTCTGCAGGTTGTTCTTCACCCGGTGATGGATCTCCCGGATGGTGGCGTCCTTGGTCAGCAGCGCCCGGTCCCGCCGCTTGACCTCGGTGACGTCGCGGACCAGCACCAACGCGCCGGCCGGCGCACCGCGGGGGCGCAGCGGCATGGCGCGCAGCAGCAGCGCCGCGCCGCCCGCCTCCACCTCCATCCGCAGCGAGGGGCGGCCGTCCAGCGCGGACCGGATCCGCTTGACCGCCTCGGCGCCGTCGAACGGGTCCCGCACCAGCGGCCGGGTGACGTTGCTGAGCACCGCGCCGACCAGGTCCGAGGCGTGGCCCATCCGGTGGTAGGCGGACAGCGCGTTCGGGCTCGCGAACACCACCCGCCCGCCGGTGTCCAGCCGGATCAGCCCGTCGCCGACCCTGGGGTTGGTCTGGGTGTCCACGGTGGGGTCCGGCGCCGGGAAGGTGCCGTCGGCGATCATCTGGCAGAGGTCGGCGGCGGCGCCGAGATAGGCGATCTCCAGCGGGCTGGGCACCCGGGCCACCGCCAGGTTGGTGTCCCGGGAGAGCACCGCGAGCACCACCCCGTCCCGGCTCACCGGGATGGTCTCCCGGCGCACCGGTACCCCGTGGTGCCAGCGCGGGTCCTCCTCGCGGCAGATCCGCGCATCGATCATCGCCCGGCGCAGCGGCGCGTGCTCCGGCTCGACGACGACGCTGCCCACCGCGTCCTCCGGGTGTGCGGTCGGCGCGGTGGTGGGCCGGGCCTGCGCCACACACAGGAACCGGCCGGACCTGCCGTCCCCCGGCGCCCCGTCGCCCGGTGTCCCGTCGACCGGCACATCCGGCAGCGGTATCCAGATCATGAAGTCGGCGAACGAGAGGTCCGCCAGCAGCTGCCATTCGGCGACCACCCGTTGCAGGTGGTCCACCGCCAGGCCGGACAGCCGGGTGTGTTCGGCGACCAGCTCCGTCAGCGTCGACACGGGCGGCTCCTCGCGGAGCTGCGCGCTCCGGTCATTCCACGATGGCGATCAGGTCGCCGCTCTGCACCACGTCGCCCTCGGCCACCGCCACGGTGGTCACCGTGCCGGGCACCTCGGTGATCACCGGGATCTCCATCTTCATGGACTCCAGGATGACCAGCGTGTCGCCGTCGGAGACCTGCGCACCCGGCGCTACGACCACGCTCATCACATTGGCAACCATCTCGGCCCGGATCTCCTCTGTCACGCCCACCCTCCCCGTCGCCCCCTGCTCACGCGGGGGCGAACCACCTGCGATCACCAGTCATCCAACCACGCGTGACAGACTCGACCGCAGAACACACCCGAGACGGAGGGAGGCGAGAACATGTCCCGACGAGCCCGCAAGAGGCGCGACCGCAAGAAGGGCGGCGCGAACCACGGCAAGCGGCCAAACGCCTGAGTGCCGCCAGCCGGGTGCCGCGTCCATGGCGCGCACCGGCCGACGCGGAAAAGGGCCGGAGTGGAACATCCACTCCGGCCCTTTCCCGTGGTCCACATCAAGCTGGTCCTCGTCGAGCTGGTCCTTCACGAGCGGTGCCGTGCCTACTCAGACGCGCCGCTCGATCCGGGTGCTGCGTACCTCGATGCTGGTGGTGCCGCCCGGCCCGCTCTCCACGGTGACCTCGGCCTGCTCGAGCACCGCCAGTCGGATCTGGTCCCGTAGCCGCGCCTTCAGCGTGTTCGGCGCCAGCTCGCCGCCGCACTTGCGGGCCAGCAGCTCCTTGAGCTTCTCCTCGAGGCCGTACTGGGCGAGGCACGGGTGGCACTCGTCGAGGTGCTGGCGCAGCAGGTCCCTGCGGGTCTGGTTGCACTCCTGGTCCAGGAACAACCACACCTCGGCGAGGACCTCGTTGCAGTCCGTCTCGTGCTCGTCTCCGCAGCTCACTGGGCTACCTCCTGCCCACGCAAGAACCCGCGCTCACGGGCGGTGTCGGTCAGCAGGTCGCGCAGCTGACGCCGACCGCGGTGCAGGCGGGACATGACGGTACCGATCGGGGTGCCCATGATGTCAGCGATCTCCTTGTAGGCGAACCCCTCGACGTCGGCGAGGTAGACCGCCATCCGGAAGTCCTCCGGGAGCTCCTGCAGTGCGGCCTTGACCGCGCTGTCCGGCAGCAGGTCCAGCGCTTCGACCTCGGCCGAACGCAGTCCGACCGAGCTGTGCTCACCGGCCTGCGCGAGCTGCCAGTCGGTGATCTCGTCGGTCGGGTGCTGCGCGGGCTGACGCTGCCGCTTGCGGTACCCGTTGATGTAGGTGTTGGTCAGGATGCGGTAGAGCCACGCCTTCAGGTTGGTGCCCGCGCGGAACGAACCGAACGCGGCATACGCCTTGAGGTAGGTCTCCTGAACCAGGTCCTCCGCGTCGGCCGGGTTACGCGTCATCCGCAGCGCGGCACCGTAGAGCTGGTCCAGCAACGGCATCGCATCGCGCTCGAACCGGGACGCGAGCATCCCGGCGGTCTCCACCGGCTCCTCGTCCGGAGCAGCGACATCCGGAGCAGCGACATCCGGGACAGCGCTCAGCTCCGCATTAGCCGGCCGCTCGACCTCGCCGGCCTGGCTGACGGCCCGCACCTCCGCCGGCTCGCCCTCAGGTGGCACCGAGCTCCCTCCGCGCCGCTTCCGCGGCGTCCCCAGCTTGCTCGCCATCGACATGGCGGCGGCATCGATATCAATATCGATCGAAACTGAGGATACGCCCCGCGGCCGGTGGCGGCCGGGGGGTGCTGGAGTGGGGACGCGCACATCTGAGTCGTGCGAGAGACCCGGCAAGAGATCAGGCAAGAGCTCTCCCGTCAGAGGGGTCAATACAGCGTGTTGCACGTCTGGTGGAACGCCGGGGAGCGGGCGCGCATTCCCCGCCCCCGGGTGTGTGCCGAGCCACCCCGGCCCCGGCGGCACCGTATTCTCCCCCGTCATGGCGGGAACCCCGGCGACCGCGCTGCTCGACGCCCAGCGGGTGGCCTACCAGGTACACAGCTATCCGCACCGGGCCGGCGAGGCCTACGGCCCGGAGGCCGCCCGGGCGCTCGGGCTGGACCCGGCCCGGGTCTTCAAGACCCTGGTGGCCGAGGTCGACGGCGGCCTGACCGTCGGCGTGCTGCCGGTCACCGGCACCCTGGACCTGAAGGCGCTGGCTTCGGCGGTGGGCGGCAAACGGGCCAGGATGGCCGAGATCAAGGCCGCGGAGCGGGCTACCGGCTACGTGGCCGGCGGGATCTCCCCGCTCGGCCAGAAGAAGCGGCTGCGGATCGTGCTGGACACCTCGGCGACCGACTTCGACACGGTCTTCTGCAGCGGTGGGCGGCGTGGCCTCGAGGTGGAGCTGGCGCCGGGCGACCTGGTCCGGCTGACCGGAGCCACAGTCGCGGCCATTACCTCATACTGAGAACCCGGCCGGCGCGGATGTACCTCATCCAGGCGATCTGGGGACGGGTTCTGGGCCGTTTAGTCTTCTCCCCATGCCACAGAGCCACCATCATGGCCGGATGTCGCAGGTGTCGGTGGTTCGTGCCCGGAAGCTGTGGCACGCCTGGGTGACCCCGGGGACCGCGCCGAGGCCGCTACCTGAGACCGAACTGGTGACGGTCTACCGACTCTGGCTGGCGGCCCTGCTGCTGAAGATGCTCGGTGCCGGTTGGGACGTGTCCTGGCACTTCCGCTGGTTGCGCGACGACCTGGCACCGCCGCACCTGCTGAACTCGGCGGGCACCGCGATGGCCGTCGGGCTGGTCGCCTTCCACAGCTACACCGGCTACGGGGTGGACCGCCGCGCGCTGCGCCTGATGCAGGTCGGCGCGGGCGTCTTCCTGCTGGCCATTCCGCTGGACGTGATCAACCACCGGGTCAACGGCCTGGACATCACCACCTGGAGCCCCACCCACGGACTGCTCTACCTGGGCACCGCGGTGATACTCGCCGGGGTGATCCGGGGTTGGGCTCTGTACGGGCCGGCGGACCGGTGGCGGCGCTGGACGCTGGGCGCCCTGTGGGTGTTCTTCCTGGAGAACACGATGTTCGTGGCCGGGCAGCAGGAGTACGGCGTGTTCGCGGTCGCCGCCTGGGACGCCGGCCGCCCGGAGGCCGAACCGAGCCTGCTGCAGTTCGCCGCCGACCAGATCGGCCGCCCGGTCGACCGGGCCTCACTGATCCACTTCGCGCTGCCGGTGCCGGCCTGGGTGTACCTGGCGTGGATCCTCGCCGCCGCGATGCTGGTGTTGGTGCTGGCCCGCTGGATGATCGGCGGGCGTTGGTCGGCGACCGCGGTCACCGCCGCCTACCTGACCTACCGCTGCGTCACCTGGGTGCTGCTCGCCGGCACCGGGTTCCCCCGTTCCGCGGTGCCGTTCCTGCTGCTCGGCGGGGCGCTGGTGGTGGACCTGGTGATGTCCTCGGAGTTGCTGGCGCGCCTGCGCTGGCCGGCCCGCCCGCTGCTCGGTGCCATGCTGGTGGCGGCCGCGATCAGTGGCGGAGCGTGGTTGCAGGACGTGCTGCTGGTGGCCCCGCCGCTGGACTACAGATCGGTCGCCGGGGCGGCCGGCGGGCTCGCCGCGATCTGGCTCGGACTGGCGTATCTCGTGCGTACACCGGCTTTTGCCCGCTGGGCCGCCGAGGCTCGACCGACGCTCGGCGGGGGCACACACCCGTCCACTCCCGGGGGAGGCGTCACCGGGTGAGATTACAAAATATAACGCTCTGTGGCAGGATCAGCAGGTCCGCTAAGATCAATCATAAGACGACGTTAAGGTAGCGTGATGAGTTCGAACGGGTCGATGCAGAACGTGGGGTGGCCGAATTCGGTCTCCCCTGGCATCGGCGCATTCCGGATCGATGTGCCAGCTGAGTGGTCGGCGATCGAGCCAGCCGGCGGCCTGATTGCCTTCCTCGCCCCACCGAGCGACAACTTCCGGGTCAACCTGGTGGTCTTCGGTGAACGGGTTCCGGAGGACAAGGAGCTCGGCGAGCTGGCCGAGGAGGCGCTGCTCGGCGCGGGCGCCACCGACATCGTGGCGATCGGGATGGACGGCGCCGAGAGCGAGGAGCAGCTGCCCAGCGCTGCTCGCCGGACGGACCTGATGCTGGAGGGCCGGATGGTCCGCCAGCTCGCGGTCACCACCGAGGGGCCGGACCGGTCCCCCACCGGTGTGCGCAGTGTGTACGCACTGGTCGGCAGCTGCCTGACCGAGCGCGCCGAGGTCGACGAGCACATCCTCACCGAGATGATCTCGTCGTTCACCGTGACCGCCGGGGTGCCCGCAACGCACTAGCCCGCTCGCACAGACCGGCCGCGGGCCGCACAGAGCCTGCACCGTCTGCGCGGACGGCACCCGGTCTGTGCGGACCGCACCCGGGCTACGGCACCCGGGCTAGCTGATCGGGCGGAGTATGCGTTCCAGCCACTCGCCGACGGCGCGGGACAGGCCGTCCAGGTCGCCCTTCAGCGAATGGTCGCCGCGCAGCAGCACGACGTCGCGGTGCGGTGCCGGCGCGGGCTGGCCGAACGGGTCCCGTTCGCCCTGCACCACCAGGATCGGCACGTCCACCCCGGCCAGCTCGGGCAGCCGGTCCTTCTCCGGCTTGCCCGGCGGGTGCACCGGGAACGCCAGGCAGAGCACCGCCGCCGCGCCGCCCTCCTCGGAGGTACGGCAGGCCACCCGGGCGCCGGAGGACCGCCCGCCGAACACCAGCGGCAACCCCTCCAGCACACTCGCGCCGAGATACTCCACGACGGCCAGCCAGGCGGTGTCGAGCTGCTTGGCCGGGGCCGGCGCGCGCCGCCCGGCCACCCGGTACGGCTGCTCCACCAGGGCGACGTGCACGCCGGCCCGGCGCGCCGACTGAGCCGCGGCCACCAGGTCCGGCGCCCCGATCCCGCCGCCGGCACCGTGCCCGAGCAACAACCCGGCCCGACCCTCCGGGGCGCAGTGCAGATCAACCTTGGCCAGCCCGTGCGGGGTCTCGACCTCGAGCACGCTCACCGGCGCGCGGCGGAGCGCTCGGCGGCGGGCCGGCCCGGCGATGCGGGCGGGGCCGCGGGCGGCTCAGCGGGCGACTCAGGGGGTTTCCCGGGGGTATCCAGGTCCAACGCCAGCGCGGGCTCCGCCACTTCGACGCGGTCCACCAGCTCCGGCCCCTCATGGCGCACGTTGTTCACCCGCGAGGACACCGGGCGCAGCTCCAACCCGGCGACCAGCTCCGCCGACGGCGGCGCCAGCAGGTCCATCGGCGGGGCGGCGTCCGGGTCCAGCCAGGCCGACCAGTCGGCCGGGGCGAGCAGCAGCGGCATCCGGTCGTGGATCTCGGCCAGCGGGCCGACCGCCTCGGTGGTCAGCACCGCGGCGGTGAGCAGTGGCTCGCCGCCGTCCGCCGGGCGCCAGAACTCCCACACCCCGGCCAGCGCCAGCGAGCCGCCGGGCTTGCCGTTGGCGCAGCCGGTGATGAAGAACGGCTGCTTGCCGGCCGCGCCGGACCTGGTAGCAGCGCCGGACCCGGCGGCGGCCCGGCGCCACTCGTACCAGCCGTCGGCCGGCAGCAGGCAGCGGCGGGCGGCCAGCGCCTTGCGGAACGCCGGCTTCGTCGCGGCCGTCTCGGCGCGCGCGTTGATCATGCGGGAGCCGACCGACGGATCCTTCGCCCAGGACGGCACCAACCCCCAGCGCAGCACCCGCACGCTGCGCTCGGTGCGGCTGCCGTCCGCGGTGCCGTCGGCGTCGCGGGGATGGCGTTGGACCACGGCGAGCACCGGCTTCGTGGGGGCCACGTTGTAGTCCGCATCGGGCGCGGCGTCACCGGTGGCGTCCACCGCCCGGAACTCGTCCGCGATGTCCGCCGCCGACTTGGTCGAGGCATACCGACCACACATGTACGCCATGCTCCCACGAGTGCGGAATCATGAGCACATGCCCGATGCGTCAGCACCGCAACCAGCACCGCCCAGTCAGCCGAGACCGGAGCCGTGGCCGGCACCGACCGTGACCGGTCCGGTGACCGGTGCCGTCGTCGCGCCGGGTTCGAAGTCGCAGACCAACCGGGCGTTGCTGCTCGCCGCGCTGTCCGGTGGCGACTGCACGGTCGCGGGCGCGCCGGCCAGCCGGGACACCGCGCTGATGGTGGGCGCGCTGCGGTCCCTCGGCGTGCCGGTCCGCGGTGCCGGCGAGCTGATCGAAATCGGCGCGCACGACGGCTGGCGCGGTGGCACCGAGGTGGACGTCGGGCTGGCCGGCACGGTGATGCGGTTCGTCCCGCCGGCCGCGGTGCTGGCCGCCGGCCCGGTGCGCTTCGACGGCGACCCGCGCGCCCGGGAGCGCCCGATGGGTCCGGTGCTGGACGGGCTGCGCGCGCTCGGTGCCCGGGTCGAGACGCACGGCATCGGCGACAACCTGCCGTTCACCCTGCACGGGACCGGCGGGCTGCCCGGCGGGGAGGTGGCGCTGGACGCCTCCGGCTCGTCGCAGTTCGTCTCCGGGCTGCTGCTGTCCGGGGCGGCCTACGACAAGGGGCTGACGGTCCACCACCGGGACCCCCACGGCAGGCCGGTGCCCTCGCTGCCGCACATCGAGATGACCGTCCAGATGCTGCGCACCGCCGGCGTCGAGGTCGATGACAGTGAGCCGAACACCTGGCGGGTGTCCGCCGGCCCGATCGCCGCGCGGAGCTGGACGGTGGAGCCCGACCTGTCCAACGCCTCGGTGTACCTGGCCGCGGCGGCGATCACCGGCGGCCGGGTCACCGTGCTCGGCTGGCCGACCGCGTCCACCCAGCCCGGGGCGGCCATCCTCGGCGTGCTGGACCAGTTCGGCGCCACCGTGACCCCCGGCCCGGACGGGATGACGGTCACCGGGCCGGACCGGCTGCGCGGCGTGGACGTCGACCTGCACGACGTCGGCGAGCTGGCCCCCACCATCGCCGCGCTGGCCGCGCTCGCCGACGGCCCGTCCCGGCTGCGCGGGATCGCCCACCTGCGCGGCCACGAGACCGACCGGCTGGCCGCGCTGGCCACCGAGCTCAGCGCGCTCGGCGCGGACGCCACCGAGACGCCGGACGGGCTGGCGATCCGCCCCCGGCCGCTGCACGGGCGGCCCGACCGGCTGTGGGGCGCCTACGCCGACCACCGGATGGCCACCGCCGGCGCGCTGCTCGGCCTGGTCATCCCGGGTGTGACGGTGGACGACATCGGCTGCACGGACAAGACCATCCCGGACTTCCCAGGCCGCTGGGCCGCCCTGGTCTCCGACAACTCGCGGTCCGGGGACACGGGAAGCTGATGGCGCCGGCGCCGAGGCAGTACGACGAGACCGACGTCCGGGTGCGCCCCGGGCGGCGGAGCTCGCGGCCGCGCACCAAGATCCGCCCCGAGCACACCGACGCCGAGCCGGCGATGGTCGTCGCGGTGGACCGCGGCCGGTGGACCTGCATCCCCGACTCCGCCCGCCCCGGCGACCTGGACGCGCTGGTGGTCGCCATGCGCGCCCGCGAGCTGGGCCGCACCCCGATCGTCGTCGGCGACCGGGTCGGCCTCGTCGGCGACCAGTCCGGCGGGTCGGACGCGCTGGCCCGGATCGTCCGGGTGGCGGAGCGGACGAGTGTGCTGCGCCGCACCGCCGACGACAACGACGCGTACGAGCGGATCGTGGTGGCCAATGCCGAGCAGCTGGTGATCGTGGCCGCGCTGGCCGACCCGCCGCCCAGTGTCGGCTTCGTGGACCGTGCGCTGGTCGCCGCGTACGCCGGTGGGCTGCGCCCGCTGCTCTGCCTGACCAAGGCCGACCTGGCCGACACCCAGCCCACCGCCGACCCCGCCGTGGTGGCCGCCGGCTGGCACGAGCTGGACCTGCCGATCGTCGTCACCCGGTTCGACCGGCCGCCGGACGAGATGCGCGAGGTACTCGCCGGGCGGGTGTCGGCGCTCATCGGCCACTCAGGGGTGGGCAAGTCGACGCTGGTCAACGCACTGGTGCCGGACGCCGCCCGGGCGGTGGGCCGGGTGTCCGGGGTCGGGAAGGGGCGGCACACGTCGTCCTCGGCGGTGGCCATCCCGCTGCCCGGCGGCGGCTGGGTGGTGGACACTCCCGGGGTCCGCTCGTTCGGGCTGGCGCACGTCTCGGCGACCGAGGTGGTCAGCGCCTTCGCCGACCTGGCCGCCGCGATCACCGACTGCCCGCGCGGGTGTGGGCACCTCGGTCCGCCGGCGGACCCGGAGTGCGCGCTGGACGCACTGGTCGCCAGCGGCGGGGTCAGCGCCGGCCGGCTCGCCGCGCTGCGCCGGGTGCTGGTCGCGCTGGCCGCCCCGTCCTGGTCCTAGCCCCGTCCTGGTCTAGCCCCGTACTGGTCCGGCCTCCGATGCACCGACCCGCCGCGCCGGCTTCCCGATCCCGCCGGGCAGGTCCTGGCCGCGGATCCAGCCGAACGCGACCGACCCGGTGAGCCAGCAGTTCGGCCAGCTGGTCCGTACCGGGAGTGGGGCCAGCCGGTCCAGATCAGCCCGCCACCGGCGGACCAGGTCGCGCCCAACTGAGTCGGCGAGTCCGACCCTAACCGGCGCGTTGCTGGGGCGCGGGGCCGGTGACCAGTAGCGTGTCAGCTGCATTCCTGGGGGGCTGATGCGCCGGTTGGTACCGATGTTCACCATGCCGATGTTCACCATGCCGATGTTCACCGTGCCGATGTTCACCGTGCCGATGTTCACCGTGCCTGGTGCGATGCTGCTCGCGGCGCTGGTGGCCGGCTGCGGTGGGCAGCCCACCCCGCCGGGTCCGACCGGCGCGCCCGGGCTGCCGCACTACACGACGGTGTCCCAGCTGGTCGCGGTGGCGGCCGACCAGCAGGCCGCCGACCGCTCGGTGAAACTCCACCTGACCGGTGTGACGACCGAGAACCCGCCGAACAGCATGCTCGGTGACGGCGAGCTGCGGTACGACACCGGCGGCGCCATCGCCATGCAGGTCCTGCAGAGCGTGCAGCCGCTGAACTCGCCGACCGGACCGGCGTTCACCCTGCTGATCCTGCCGAACCAGGCGTACCTCAAACCACCGGCCGGGACCGTGTCCGTGCAGCCCGGCAAGATCTGGTTCCAGATGCGGTCGATCCCGACCAACCCGACCGTCAACCGGTTCAACCAGATCGTGCAGAGCCTGCGCGACAGCGCCAACCCCACCCGGACGTTCGCCCAGCTCGGCGACGGCGCGAGCATCGTGGAGTCGACCGACGACACCCTGGACGGGGTGCCCGCCGTCCGCTACAAGATCACCCTGGATGTGGCCAGGGCCACCCAGCAGCAGGACAACCCGGCGGTGATGAAGGCGCTGGCCGACCTGGTGGCCTCCGGCGGGGCCTCCGACGACACCACACTCTGGCTGGACGCCCGCAACCGGCCGCTGCGGATGGTGCTCAGCAAGTCGGTGACGGCCGACGACGGCAGCCACACCACGTACGTCGTCACGGTCCGGTACCGCGACTGGGGGCAGCCGGTGGACATCCCCACCCCGACGCCCGCGCAGGTGGTCGGCACCAACTGAGCCGCCGCCGCAACCCCGGTGACTCGGGCTCAGCGGTCCGGCCGGCCGGTCAGCAGCGCGCGGGCCTGCAGTGCCACCCAGAGCTCGGCCAGGTCGGCGGTCTCCGCGAGCACCCGCCCGGTCAGCTGTTCCACCCGTCGC
>DASYLM010000113.1:0-16445 GCA_036009565.1 Pseudonocardia sp.
CGCTTTCGTCGACCTCCTGCTCGACATGGTCTCCAGCGGCCCCGACAAGGACGGCGGCCGGACACTCAACTCAAGCACCGAACAACGACGGACAGTGGCAGCCCTGATCGTCGTCGCCGGCACCACCCAAGCGGCCATCTCGTGGCTGCAAGGTGACTTCGAGCTGCAGCGGGAGAACGTGATCGACGAGATCGCACGAATGATCATCGCCGCGGTGCGACCAGCCGAAGGCTCATGAAGATCGGTCGGACTGCGAACCCGCAGGCCCTGGCCGTCAGCCTTCCGCCTAGCTACTGGTCGTTGCGGAAGCGCGCCATGCCGAGGTAGACCTCCAACATGCCCGCCGCCAACTGGGGCTGCCGTTCAGGGTGAGCAGCCGCTTGCTCGGCAAAACGGGCCGCGACGCCGGTGATGGCCTCGGAGAGCACCGCCGGCTCGACCACCGGCGAGATCAGCCCGTCAGAGGCAAGTTGCTCCAGGAACCGCGTTCCGACGGTTCGCCCGGTTGAAGATCTCCTCGAGGAGCGCCCATGGCAGGGTTGCCCGAGGCGCGCTATCCCACCGCGATCGAGCAGAACTACGCGGTGCTGACCTGGATTGCAGAGACCGCAGCGATTCGCTGAACTGCGGACCGACCGCTTTCGCGGCGGTTGGTCGAAATGAGACGAAAACTGAGACGGAACAGCCCCGGTCCGATGCGGCCGGGGCTGTTTGCGCTGTTCAACACGGTGGCCAGGGGCGGGGTCGAACCGCCGACCTACCGCTTTTCAGGCGGTCGCTCGTACCAACTGAGCTACCTGGCCGGGTACGTCCGGCCGGTTGGCCGAACGTAGAACAAAGCGACCCAGACGGGACTCGAACCCGCGACCTTCGCCGTGACAGGGCGACGCGCTAACCAACTGCGCCACTGGGCCATGCATCGTGCAACGTACCGTAGTGCGTGCCCCCAACGGGATTCGAACCCGCGCTGCCGCCTTGAAAGGGCGGAGTCCTAGGCCGCTAGACGATGGGGACCCAGGCCCGAGTAGGACCGTGACCTCCAACGGCTTACCGCTGGGAGCAAGGAGAAGCATATGTCAGGGGCCCACCCGGCATCAAACCGACCCCCCCTTCGCCCCCCGGACGGCGCCGCCGGAGACCCCGTCACCGGTCCCGACCAGCAGCGATCAGCGACGTACCGGGGGAAGTTGGTCCGGCGACGAGGCGATCAGCCCGAGCATGTCCAGCAGCCGCCGGCAGTCGTCGGAGTCGTCCGCATTGCGCGCCACCACGATCCGAGCGCGATGGACCTGATCCTCAGAGACCCGGTACGCGTCGGCAGCACTGCGCTGGGTGGGGATCGCCGTAGACGACGCCTCCCTGGCGTAACGCTCATCCGCCACTTGCGTGGGCACCCTGCCCGGTCCACTCATTAGCGCCTCCCCGTCGACATCCGGCGCGAGGCGCTCGCCGACGCACGAATCGGCCACCCCCGTCACCGTGACCTGCACGTTACCGACCGTACGCGCACCTTGCACCCCCCTTCCCGGGTGAGCTGATGCACTCTCAGTGACTAAAGATGCACTCGGTTCAGACGAAAGAATTAGTCGACGGGACCCCGGGCGGCGAATTACCCCCGAGAGGTATGCTTGGAGCATTGACACGAGCAGGAGGACGGCGATGCCGGGCTACGCCGATTCAAAGGATGCTCACCTGCGCCGCCTGCGCCGGGTGGAGGGTCAGGTTCGCGGCCTGCAGCGCATGGTCACCGAGGATGTGTACTGCATCGACGTCCTGACCCAGGTCTCCGCCGCCACCCGGGCGCTGCAGTCGTTTGCGCTCGAGCTGCTCACCGAGCACATGGCCGGCTGCGTGGTCGACGCCGCCAGGGCAGGCGACGAGGAGGCCGACGCCAAGGTGCGTGAGGCCGCTGATGCCATCGCCCGCCTGGTCCGCTCCTGACCGTTCCCGAAAGCCCGTGGGCGGCGCCGCCCACCGCTGACGAAGTTGATGTCCCAACGTTGCTGGAGGTTGCCCCATGGCCGTGCAGGCCGCATTCCGCACTACCGTCACTGTCACCGGGATGACTTGCGAGCACTGCGCCCGTTCGGTCACCGAGGAACTCAGCGCGGTGAATGGCGTTCAAACGGTGGAAGTGACGGTCAGTAGTGGCAAGGTCACCATCTCGAGTGACCGGGAGCTGAGCGGCGCGGAAATTGCGAGCGCAGTCGACACTGCCGGTTACTCCCTGGCCGACTGACGCACCGAGCCGTCACCTCGTCGCAGGACCCCGACCGGGGACGGCGATGCGGCGCGAAACGAGCAACCCCGCCCCCTAAGGTGCCTCCCCATGGTGTTTCGCGAACGTCGACCTTCTCGACACCGCGCCGTGCCCGCACGCCCGGCCGACCCCATGCCCGACGATGAGCTGGAGTCGTACCTGGCGGCGATCTCGCCTGAGGTCGACAACTCGCAGTCCGACCTGACCGGTCGGTTCGGCTCGGCTCAGGTGTTCCAGGTACGGCTCCCCGCGCTGCGTATCGAGCAGCTGCGGCGGCTGGCCGGCGCGCAGGGCGTGCCGCCCAACTCGCTGGTCGTCGACTGGGTCCTCGAGCGGCTGGACCAGGAGGACCCGGGCTTCCCGTCGGCGGTACCCCGGGCGCCGATCGCGCCCCGGGTGCACCAGCCCGGCCCGCTCACCCCGGTGAACCCGGTCGAGCAGCTCAACCCGACGGGTGGGCGCACAGCGGTCGGCCCGATGATCCCGCCGCGTGCATCGGTCGGCCCGCTGAGTCTGCCGGTCGCGGGGCCGCTGGGCCCGACCGCCACCGCGACGCGGATCCCGGCGGTGTTGGCCGACCCGGCTCTCGACCCGAGGGCGTTCGACCCCGCGCCGATCCCGGAGCCGAAGGCGGCGACCGACCCGACGGACGACCGGGAGCCGGAGTCGAACGCGAACTCGGACTCGGACTCGGACTCGGGGACCGAACCGAAGGCCGGGCCGAACCAGGTCACCCCGATCTTCCGCGCCGGCACCGAACTGCCCAACCCCCAGGAGCGCCGCGGACCTCGGCACCGCGCGCCCGAGCCCGTCACCAGCCTGCTGACCCGCCGCAAGTTCTTCTGAGCAATCAGGAAGGCAGCTCGGCCCCACACTCGGCGCAGCGGGTCGTCGAATCGAGATCTTCGTCCGAGGCGAACCGGCCGCACTCCGGGCACACCCGGTTCAGCCAGCACACCGGGTCACCACCGAGGTCGCGCTCATCGGGCGGCGAGGTACCTCCCGGGCGCCCGTCGACGTTCTTCATGGCCTCTCCACGCGCTCAACACTAGGGTCAGTCGGCACAGAGTTATCAGTACAGCTACCAGTACAGAGCTTCACCGTCGGGGCACTGGGGAGACAACAGGATGAGCGGCTACCGGGACACGTTCCGCACCAGCATCGATGACCCCGAGCGGTTCTGGGCCGAGCAGGCCACCGCTATCGACTGGTACCGGGCGCCCACCCAGGTGCTCGACTCGTCCAACCCGCCCTTCTACCGCTGGTTCCCCGACGGGGAGCTGAACACCTGCCACAACGCGCTGGACCGCCACGTCGACGACGGGCGCGGCGAGCAGACCGCCCTCATCTACGACAGCCCGGTGACCGGGACACAGCGCAGCTACAGCTACACCGAACTGCGCGACGAGGTCGCCGCGTTCGCCGGCGTGCTGGCCGGGCTCGGGGTGGGCAAGGGCGACCGGGTGGTCATCTACCTTCCGATGGTCCCCGAGGCCGCGATCGCGATGCTCGCCTGTGCCCGGATCGGCGCGGTGCACTCAGTGGTGTTCGGCGGCTTCGCGGCCAAGGAGCTGGCGGTCCGGATCGACGACGCCACCCCGAAAGTGATCGTGTCCGCGTCCTGCGGCGTCGAGGTCAGCCGGGTCGTCGAGTACAAGCCGCTACTGGACCGGGCCATCGCGCTGGCCACCCACAAGCCGTCGAACATGGTCATCCTGCAGCGCCCGCAGGCCGAGGCCGCGATGGGTGAGCTGGACGTGGACTGGGCCACCGCGGTCGCCGACGCCACACCGGCCGACTGCGTGCCGGTCGCCGCCACCGACCCGCTCTACATCCTGTACACGTCCGGCACCACCGGGAAGCCCAAGGGCGTGGTGCGCGACAACGGCGGGCACGCGGTGGCGCTGCGCTGGTCGATGACCAACCTCTACGACGTCGGCCCCGGCGAGACCATGTTCACCGCGTCCGACGTGGGCTGGGTGGTCGGCCACTCCTACATCGTCTACGCCCCGCTGCTGACCGGCGCGACCACGGTGCTCTACGAGGGCAAACCGGTCGGCACGCCGGACGCCGGGCAGTTCTGGCGGGTGATCGCCGAGCACGGGGTGAAGGCGATGTTCACCGCGCCGACCGCGTTCCGGGCGATCAAGAAGGAGGACCCGAAGGGCACGCTGCTCGGCGACTACGACCTGGCCTGCCTGAAGTACCTGTTCCTGGCCGGCGAGCGGCTGGACCCGGAGACGCTGCGCTGGGCCCAGGACCTGCTGCAGGTGCCGGTGATCGACCACTGGTGGCAGACCGAGACCGGCTGGCCGATCGCGGCGAACCTGATGGGGCTGGACCCGATGCCGGTCAAGCCAGGGTCGCCGACCGTGCCGGTACCGGGCTGGGACGTGTCCGTGCTCGACCCGTCCGGTGCACCGGCCGAGCCCGACACCGACGGCGCGATCGTGATCAAGCTGCCGCTGCCGCCCGGCTCGCTGCCGACGCTGTGGCAGGACGACGAGCGGTTCGTGGCGTCCTACCTGTCCGCGTTCGAGGGCTACTACCTGACCGGCGACGGCGGGCACATCGACGCCGATGGCTACGTGTTCGTGATGGGCCGCACCGACGATGTGATCAACGTGGCCGGCCACCGGCTGTCCACCGGCTCCATGGAGGAGGTGCTGGCCGGGCACCCGGACGTCGCCGAGTGCGCGGTGATCGGGGTGGCGGACCAGATGAAGGGCCAGGTGCCCCGAGGGTTCGTGGTGCTCAAGGCCGGCGTCGACGTCAACTCCGAGGAGGACGAGGCGGAACTGCGCAAGGAGCTGATCGCGATGGTGCGCGACCAGGTCGGCGCCGTCGCCTCGTTCAAGGACGTGGCCGTCGTGCCGGCGCTGCCCAAGACCCGCTCCGGCAAGATCCTGCGCAAGACCATGCGCGGCATCGCGGACGGCAACCAGGACGAGGCGGTCCCGTCCACGATCGACGACGCCGGGGTCCTCGACGCCCTGCGCCCGATCCTGCGCCGCACTCCCTGACCGCTCTCCGGGCCGACACAGACCCAGCACCGCCCGCACAGGCCTTACGTGGTCGGTGCGGGCGGTGCTGGGTCTGTGCGGGCGGATTTCCGCAGGTCAGGTTAGCCTTGGCTGGCTGTTGCGACGGGCCGATCAGGGGCACGATGGTTCCCCATGAAGATCGTGGTGGACTTCGACCGCTGTGAGAGCAACGCGGTGTGCATGGGTATCGCGCCGGACATCTTCGAGGTTCGGGACGACAACTTCCTCTACATCCTCGACGAGAACCCGCCGGAGGCGCGGCGGGGCGATATCCAGGAGGCGGTGGACATGTGTCCCAAGGCGGCCATCTCCATCTCCGACGACTGATTTCTCACACCTCGCCTACACGTCTTGCGGGGTGAGGTAGACCGGTCGCAGGCTGAGGCCGTGGTCATCGGTGACTCCGGACAGCTGAGCTCCCGCGCCGCGGTGCGCGCCGCGGTCGGTGCGGTGGCGACCACGACCGCGTCGGTGATCCCGGTTTTCCTGATCGGCGGGATGGCCGTGCAGATCAGTGGCGAGCTGCGGTTCTCCCCGGCGGGGCTGGGCGTGGTGGTGGCCGTGTACTTCGGGGCCGGCGCGGTGTGCTCACTGCCGGCCGGATGGCTGGTGGAGCGCTACGGCGACCGGTTGACCAGTCGGGCCGGCGTCCTGCTCTCCTCGGTGTCCATGCTCGCCGTGGCGCTGTTGGCGAACTCGTACCTCAGCCTGGTGATCATCATGATGATCGGGGCGGCGGCGAACTCGCTCGGCCAACTGTCGTCGAACCTCTCGCTGGCCCGCCTGGTCCCCCGGCGCCACCAGGGGCTCTCGTTCGGGGTCAAGCAGTCCGCCATCCCGATCGCCACGCTGCTCGCCGGCGCCGCGGTGCCGACCGTCGCGTTGACCGTCGGCTGGCGCTGGGCGTTCGTCGTGGTCGCCGTGTTGGCGTTGCTGGTGCTGCCGCTCGCGCCGAACGGCCCGCGCCCGACGCCCCGGCCCCGTGGCGACGCCGACCCCAGCACCGAGCGGGCCACCGTCGCGCTGATCGTCGTGGCGTTCGGCGCGATGCTCTCGGCGGGTTCGGCCAGCGCGCTGGGCATCTTCCTGGTCGACTCCGCGGTGGCCCAGCAGATCGGCGCCGCGACCGCCGGCACCGTGTTGACCGTCGGCAGCGTGGTCGGCGCCGCTGCCCGGATCGGCGGCGGCTGGCTGGCCGACCGCCGCGGCGGCACCAACCACCTGCTGGTGGTGGCGGCCACGCTGACCGTCGGCGCCGGCGGCCTGGCGCTGCTCGCGCTGCCCGGGATCTGGCCGCTGGTGATCGGTACCGTGGTCGGTTTCGGGCTCGGCTGGTCCTGGCCGGGGGTGCTCAACTTCGCGGTGGTGCAGCTGAACCCGCGAGCCCCGGCGGCGGCGACCTCGATCACCCAGTCCGGGGTGTACGTCGGCGGCTGCCTCGGCCCGCTGCTGTTCGGCGTGCTGGCCGCGCACTCCTACCCGCTGGCCTGGCTGGTGGCCGCCGCCGCGATGGTGGCTGCCGCGGCCACCATGCTGATCGGGCGGTGGCGGCTGATGGCGCACCCGTCGGTCCGGGCGGCGCTGGCGTTACCCTGTTCCTGACCGCCGGCCGACGCCCAGCAGGTCGGCCAGCGCCATCGCGTCGACCGGCGCGCGCACCTTCACGTCGTTGTCGAAGTAGACGTACACCTCTCGGCCCCGTCGCCAGCCGCGGATCTTGGCCGCCCACCGCACCAGTGCCTCGGCGGTGTACCCGCTGGTGTACAGCTCGGCGTCGCCGTGCAGCCGCAGGTACACCAGGTCGCTCGCCGTGGTCTGCTCGAAGTACGGCCAGGTGCCGGCGGAGTCGGCGACCACGCAGGCGATGTTGTGTTCGGCGAGCAGCTCGGGGAACGCGTCGACCTGGAAGCTCGGGTGCCGCACCTCCAGCGCGTAGCGCAGCGGGCGGCGGGCGTCGGTGCTGGTCCAGGCCCGGCCGTCGAGGCGCTCGTCGTGCCTGGCGGCGAGCGCGGCGGCGGTCTCGGTGTCGCGGGGCAGCGCGGCGAAGAACTCGGCCAGCAGCGCGGCGTCGTAGCGCATGGTCGGCGGCAGCTGCCACAGCACGGGGCCGAGCTTGGCACCCAACGCGAGCACTCCGGAGGCGAAGAAGTTGGCCAGCAGGGTGTCGGCGTCGCGCAGCTTCTTCATGTGCGTGATGAAGCGGGGCCCCTTGACCGAGAAGACGAAGTCGTCCGGGGTCTGCGCGAACCACGACTGGTAGCTGGTCGGGCGCTGCAGCGAGTAGAACGACCCGTTCAGCTCGACGCTGCGCAGCTGGCCGGACAGGTACTCCAGCTCGCGGCGGTGCGCCAGGCCCTTCGGGTAGAACTCACCGCGCCACGGCGGGTACACCCACCCCGACGTACCGATCCGCACATCCGCGTCAGCCTGGTCTCCGATCGGCACATAGTAGGCGGACCGGCCTGCTCGATCACCGCCGCCGGATCAGCACCTCCTGCGTGACCGACGCGACCAGCCGGCCGTCCACGGTGAAGAACTCGCCGTGCGCCAGCCCGCGGTGGGAGGCGTAGCTCGGGCTCTCCATGTCGAACAGCAGCCATTCGTCGGCCCGGAACGGCCGGTGGAACCACACGGCGTGATCGAGCGAGGCCAGCTGCGGCTCACCGGGTTCGGCCTGGTGCGGCAACACGGCCGTGCCGGCCAACCGGATGTCGGAGATGTAGGTCAGTGCGCACACGTGCGCGAGCGGCTCGTCGGGCAGCCGGTCCTTCGCCCGCACCCACAGCTGCTGTCGGGGCCCGCGGCCCACGTCGGGCAGACCCTTCGTCGGGTCGCCGATGTAGCGTGCCTCGATCGCCGACTGCCGGATCGGCAGCGGCTCGAACAGCTCGATGTCGCCGTCCTCCGGGGCGGTGACCTCCGGCATGCGCGCCTGGTGCTCGCTGCTCTCCTCGGCCCGCTGGAAGGAGGCGGACAGGCTGAAAATGGTCTCGCCGTCCTGGATGGCCACCACCCGCCGCGTGGTGAAGGAGCCGCCGTCCCGGGTCCGCTCGACCTCGAACACGATCGGCCGGTCGGTGCGGCCGCCACGGATGAAGTACCCGTGCAGCGAGTGCACGCCCCGCTCCTCGGGCACGGTCGCGCCGGCGGCGGTCAGCGCCTGCGCCGCCACCTGACCGCCGAACGCCCGCTGCCATCCGGTCTGGTGGCACCAACCGCGGAAGAGGTTCTCCTCGATCCGCTCCAGCTGGAGCAACTCACTGATCTTGGGATGGATGACCCACTCCCCCTCGTCGCGATGAACGCCGGCCCACCCGGCCCCGAAGCCCGGGCCTCACGCTACTGGCTGGGCGTCTTGTACGTTCACATTGTGGAGAGCCTGCGTCTGGTGTCCGAATGGCCGGCCGAGCACGTCGCGGTGGCGCTGATCAAGGCTGACGGCTCGGTGCTGGCCACCCACGGGCCCCAGGACCACCCGTTCCGACTGGCCTCGGTGACCAAGCTGCTGAGCGCCTACGCCGTACTCGTCGCCGTCGAGGAGGGCGCGCTGGAGTGGGACCAGCCGGCCGGCCCGCCCGGCAGCACCGTCCGGCACCTGATCTCGCACACCTCCGGCCTCGCCTTCGACAGCGACGCCGTGCAGGCCCGCCCCGGCACCCGGCGGATCTACTCCAACACCGGGTTCGCCGTGCTCGCGGACGCGGTGGCCAAATCCAGCGGCATCGAGTTCGCCGACTACCTCGCCGAGGCGGTGTTCACCCCGCTGGGCATGGCCTCGTCCCGACTGGCCGGGGCCGCCGGCGCCGGCGGCATCGCGAGCTGCGCAGACCTGGCCCTGTTCGCCGCCGAGCTGCAGGCGCCGAAGCTGATCGCCGCGCAGACCCTCACCGAGGCGACCCGGCAGGTTGCGTTCCCCGGGTTGGACGGCGTGGTGCCCGGCTACGGGCGGCAGCGCCCGAACGACTGGGGTCTCGGCTTCGAACTGCGCGACCACAAGGACCCGCACTGGACCGGGCGGCAGAACTCGCCGGAGACCTTCGGGCACTTCGGCCAGTCCGGCACCTTCCTCTGGGTGGACCCCGCCGCCGGCCTGGCCTGTGTCGCGCTGACCGACAAGGACTTCGACAGGTGGGCCATCGACGCGTGGCCGGTGTTCACCGACGCGGTACTCGCCGAGGTGGGCAGGGCGTAGCGGTCGTCAGGCGGCGACCTTGGTGAGCACGGCGAGCTCGGCCCGCAGCTGGTCGACGAGCGAGGCCACGTCGGGCACCTGGTCCCGGTCGGCGACGATGCCGACGTCCAGCGAGCCGCAGTAGCTCATCACCGTGATGTTCAGCCCCATCCCGTCGGTGATCACCGAGACCGGGTAGGTCGCGGTGACCTTCGCCCCGGCCAGGTAGAGCGGGAACTGCGGACCCGGCACGTTGGACACCACCAGGTTCCACAGCGGCCGCCCGCCCCAGCGGGTGGACATCGCGAAGCTGAGCCGGGCCGCCCGGGAGAGCAACGCGGGCGGGATGAACCGGTTGGCGTCGGACAGCAGCGCCGCCGGCATCCCCCGTTGGCTCAGCTTCATCTCGTCCAGCGCGTCGTGGGTGGCGCGCAGCCGCTCGACCGGGTCCGACAGCGTCGTGAGCAGCGGCACCGTCATCAGCATGATCCGGTTGCCGTAGGTGCCGGCCTGCTCGGGCGTCCGCACCGAGATCGGGATCTGTGCCACCAGCGGCTCGTCGGGCAGCGCGTCGTTGGCCACCAACCAGCGCCGCAGCGCACCCGCGCAGAGCGCGACGACCACGTCGTTCACCGTCACACCGTGGGCGTTCTTCACCGCCTTGACCTCGGCGAGCGGCAGGCTGCCGAACGCGAACCGTCGGTGCGCGGACAACGGCCTGCTGAACGGGGTGTGCGGCGCCTCCAGCCCGCCGAAGCCGCGCGCGTTCGAGCCGCCGAAGCCGCGCTGCACCACCCCGGCGAGCCGGCCGAGCAACGGCACCCCGGGCACCGCGCGCAGCGAACGCACCTCCTCCAGGTGCGGCAGCGTGCCGGGCAGCGCCCGCGCGAACCGCACCGGATAGCTGGCCACCCCCCACAGCCCTCGGCCGAGCAGCTCCACGCGACCCGGCGCGCGCTCGCCGGTGAACTCCGCGGGGGGCGGGTCGACCTGGCGGATCTCCGGGCTGAGGTCCAGCAGCGCACCCAGGATCTCGGCGCCGGACATGCCGTCGATCATGGCGTGGTGGATCTTGGTGAGCACCGCCATCCTGTCGCCGTGCACGCCGTGCAGCAGGTAGATCTCCCAGAGCGGGCGGCCCCGGTCCAGCGGCCGCGCGATGATCCGGGCGACCTGCTCGGCGAGCATCGCGTCGGTGCCCGGCGCGGGCAGCGCGAGCTCGCGGACGTGGAAGTCCAGGTCGAAGTCCGGGTCGTCCAGCCAGTAGCCGTGGTCCATCCCGAACGGCACCTCGACGAGGCGCCAGCGCAGCGGCGGCACAGTGGGCAGGCGCGCCTCGATCACCTTCTGGAAGCTGTCCAGGGTCAGCTCCCCGCCCGGCGCGGTGGACTGGTCCAACATCATCAGACTGCCGACATGGCCGGTCTGGCGTGGACTTTCGAGGGCCAGGAACTGGGCATCGACGCTGGTGAGCTGGCGCACAGTGCAGAACCTAGTACACGTTCCTACCCGTCGGTAGCGAGTACGTGACGAAAGCGAATGGCGGGCGGCGCCCCGAGGCTGGGATCATGGGTGTCCTATGCACATCAGCTATCCGCCGGAACTGCCGATCACGGCCCGGCGCGACGACATCGCCGAGGCGATCAAGAACAACCAGGTGGTGATCGTCGCCGGGGAGACCGGGTCCGGCAAGACCACCCAGTTGCCGAAGATCTGCCTCGAGCTGGGCCGTGGCGCCGGGGGTAAGAGCGGTGGTCGGATCGGGCACACCCAGCCGCGCCGCCTGGCCGCGCGCACGGTCGCCGCCCGGATCGCCGAGGAGCTGCACAGCACGCTGGGCGAGACGGTGGGCTGGAAGGTGCGGTTCACCGACGAGGTCTCCGAGCGCACCCAGGTCAAGCTGATGACCGACGGCATCCTGCTGGCCGAGCTGGGCCGGGACCGGATGCTCCGCCAGTACGACACGCTGATCATCGACGAGGCGCACGAGCGCAGCCTGAACATCGACTTCATCCTCGGCTACCTGAAGCGGCTGCTGCCCCGCCGCCCGGACCTGAAACTGATCATCACCTCGGCCACCATCGACCCGGAGCGCTTCGCCGAGCACTTCGGCACCCCCGGCAAACCCGCGCCGATCATCGAGGTGTCCGGGCGCACCTACCCCGTCGAGGTGCGGTACCGGCCGGTGGTCGACCCGGACGATAAGGACGCCGAGGAGCGCGACCAGGCCGAGGCGATCGTCGACGCCTGCCGCGAGCTGGCCGTCGAGGGCCCCGGTGACGTGCTGGTCTTCCTGCCCGGCGAGCGGGACATCCGGGATGCCACCGAGGCGTTGGCCGGCGCGATCACGGCCGACGGCCAACGCGGCGTGCTGCGCGACACCGAGCTGCTGCCGCTGTACGCCCGGCTGTCCACCGCCGAGCAGCAGCGGGTCTGGGGCCGGCCGGGGCGGGGCGTGTCGCGTCGGATCGTGCTGGCCACCAATGTCGCGGAGACCTCGCTGACCGTGCCCGGCATCAAGTACGTGGTCGACACCGGCACCGCCCGGATCTCCCGGTACAGCCACCGCACCAAGGTGCAGCGGCTGCCCATCGAGAAGATCTCCCAGGCGTCGGCGAACCAGCGGGCCGGGCGCTGCGGGCGGACCAGCGACGGCATCTGCATCCGGCTCTACGCCGAGGACGACTACGACGCGCGTCCGGAGTTCACCGACCCGGAGATCCTGCGCACCAACCTGGCGTCGGTGATGCTGCGGATGATCTCGCTCGGGCTGGGTGAGGTGGCCGACTTCCCGTTCGTCGACCCGCCGGACCGGCGCGCGGTCACCGACGGCATCAACCTGCTGCACGAGCTGGGCGCGGTGCAGAGCCCGGCGAGCGGCCAGTCGGGCCAGGCCGGGAAGATCACTGAGATCGGCCGCTCGCTGGACCGGCTGCCGATCGACCCCCGGTTCGCCCGGATGCTGCTGGAGGCCGACCGCAACGGCTGCGTCGCCGAGGTGCTGGTGATCGTCGCCGCGCTGTCCATCCAGGACCCCCGGGAGCGCCCCGCCGACAACCAGCAGGCCGCCGACGCCAGCCATGCCCGGTTCGCCGACCCGCGCTCGGACTTCGTCAGCTACCTGAACCTGTGGCGCTACCTGGGTCAGCGGCGGGCGGAGCTGACCGGCAACCAGTTCCGCCGGATGTGCCGGGGCGAGTTCCTGCACTTCCTGCGCATCCGGGAGTGGCAGGACCTGCACGGCCAGCTGCGCCGGGTGCTGCGCGAGCTGGACATCACGGTCCCCGACCCGGCCCGGCCCGCCGCCACCGTCTCGGACAACGACGCCGCCCCCACCGCGAGCGAGCAGGACCGGCAGACCGACCCGAAGGCGCTGCACCAGTCGTTGCTGGCCGGGCTGCTCTCGCACATCGGGTTGCAGGTGGAGACCACCTCGTCGAACAACCAACCGAGCCAGAACCGCAACCGCCGGCGCGCCCAGGAGCGCGCCCAGAACACCTACACCGGTGCCCGCGGCGCCTCGTTTGCGATCTTCCCCGGGTCCGCGCTGTTCCGCCGCCCGCCGCGCTGGGTGATGGCCGCTGAGCTGGTTGAGACGTCCCGGCTGTGGGCCAGGACGGCGGCCCGGATCGAACCGGAGTGGATCGAGCCGCTGGCTACCCACCTGGTGCGCAGCACGTTCAGCGAACCGGCCTGGTCGGCGAAGCGCGGCGCGGTGATGGCGCACGAGCGGGTCACCCTGTACGGGGTGCCGATCGTGGTGGACCGGCTCACCACGTACACCTCGGTGGACCCGGAGCTGAGCCGCGAGCTGTTCATCCGGCATGCGCTGGTGCAGGGCGAGTGGCACACCCAGCACGACTTCTTCCACCGCAACCGCGCGCTGCTGGACGAGGTCGGCGAGTGGGAGCAACGGGCCCGGCGCCGCGACATCCTGGTCGACGAGCAGACCCTGTTCGACTTCTACGACCAGCGGGTCCCGGCCGACGTGGCCTCCGCCCGGCACTTCGACCGGTGGTGGAAGGGCGCCCGCCGGGACGACCCGGAACTGCTCGACCTGTCCCTGAAGGAGCTCACCAACCACGCCGGTGGGGTGTCCGAGCGGGACTACCCGTCGTTCTGGTCCACCTCGACGCCCGGTGCCGAACAACCGCAGCGGCTGACGCTGAAGTACGAGTTCGAGCCGGGCGCCCCGGCCGACGGGGTCAGCGTGGACGTCCCGCTGGCGATGCTGAACCAGGTCGACGAGGACACCTTCAGCTGGCAGGTGCCCGGGCACCGCGAGGAGCTGGTCACCGCGCTGATCCGGTCGCTGCGCAAGGACCTGCGGCGCAACTTCGTACCGGTGCCGGACACCGTGCGCGCCGCGCTGGCCAGGGTCGACCCGGCTCGCGGCTCGCTGGTCGACGAGCTCAGCCGGGTGCTGCGCGAGTTGGCCGGGGTGACGGTGCCCCGGGACGCCTGGCGCTGGGACCAGATCCCCGACCATCTGCGCATCACGTTCCGGGTGGTGTCCGAGGACGGCACAGCGGACGGCACCGTGGTGGGCAGCGGCAAAGACCTCGGTGAGCTGCGCACCCGGCTGCTGAAGCGGACCAGGGCGGCGCTGTCGTCGGTCACCGGCGCGGACATCGAACAGTCCGGGCTGACCGCCTGGCCCCTCGGCGACCTGCCCCAGGTGGTGCGCCGGGACCGGGACGGGTACCAGGTCGTGGGCTACCCCGCGCTGGTCGACGACGGAGCCGCCGGCGTGGCCGTCCGCGTGCTGGGCTCACCGGAGGAACAGCGCGCCGCGATGTGGCTGGGCACCCGGCGGCTGCTGCTGCTCACCGTGCCCTCGCCGGTACGCCAGGTGCGCCGGACGCTGAGCAACGCCGACAGCCTGGCGTTGAGCCGAGGCCCGCACGGCTCGCTGGACGCGCTGCTGGCCGACTGCCTGGACGCCGCCGCCGACACCGTGCTCACCGCGGCCGGGGGTCCGGCGTGGACGGCGGCCGGCTTCGCCAAGCTGGTCGACGCGCTGCGCATCGGGCTGACCGCCGCGCTGGTCACCGTGGTCTCGGGCGTGGCGACGGCGCTGGCGGCGGCCACCGAGGTGGAGTCCCGGCTGGCCGACGTCCGTGCGCCCGGTGTCGAGCCGTCACTGGCCGACGTGCGTACCCAGCTGCGCGGGCTGGTGTACCCCGGGTTCGTGGCGGCCACCGGCGCCGGACGGCTGGCGGACCTGACCCGGTACCTGCGGGCGATGTCGCGGCGGCTCGAGACGCTGCCCCGCGAGCCCGGCCGCGACCGGGACTGGATGGCCAGGGTGCAGGAGGTCCGGGTGGCCTACGACGAGCTGCTCGCCGAGCGAGGTCTCGCCGGGCGGCCGGTACCGACCGAGGTGACCGAGATCCGCTGGATGATCGAGGAGCTGCGGGTCAGCTTCTTCGCCCAGACGCTGGGCACCCGGTTCCCGGTGTCCGAGAAGCGGATCTACCGCGCCATCGACGACCTGCTGCCCTGACGGGGACGCTGCTCTACTCGGCGAAGTCCGGGCTGGGCCCCCGAGGCACGTCGGCCCGGCCCTTGGGTTCCTCCCAGTCCTCCTGCCGGCCCAGCGCGGTGAGGTCCAGGTAGTAGTAGGAGCCGCCGACCTGCTCGGCGCCTCGGCCGTACTGCGAGTAGGTGTGGAACACCGTGTCCCCGTCGCGCAGGAAGCAGCTCATGCCGGGTTGCTCGGAGGGTTGCTCGCCGGAGAAGTAGTAGTCGGTGCCGGCCTGCCGGTGCTCGTCCAGCGTCTTGTAGTTGTACTCGACCGGCGCCACCGACTCGTCCATCGTGACGCCGTAGTCGTAGTTGAAGTCGCTGCCGTGGGACGAGTACCACGGGAACGTCCACGCCTTGCGGCGCTTGTAGTCCTCGATCTTGTGCAGCGGCGCCCTGGACACGTGCACCAGCGTGGTCTCCCTGGTGGCCAGGTGCTGGTAGAGGCCCGGTGAGCGCTCTTCGGCGGAGGCGGAGCAGCTCGGGCAGCCGTCGGTCCACTCCGGGTTGAACATGAAGTGCACGACCATCAGCTGGCGACGGCCCCCGAACAGGTCCAGCAGGGTGGCCTTCCCGTCCGGCCCGTCGAACACGTACTCCTTCTCCACATGCACCATCGGCAGCCGGCGGCGGTCGACGTTCAGCGCGTCCCGGGTTCGGGTCAGCTCCTTCTCCCTGGTCAACAGCGCCTTGCGGGCGTCCAGCCACTCTTGCCTCGATACGACCTGGGGCAGGCTCACAGGTTTTCTCCTCTGCACTCGGATACCCGTTGGTCGTTACGACTCCGGCGGACCGGACATCTCATCGGGACCGAGGGAGGAAACTCGCGAGGGTGTGCGCCATCGCTCACATTTCGGCCCCAAATGTGAGCGACGGGTCACATGCCCGCGAAGTAGTACCCGGGCTCTCCCGGCAACCGAGCCCGGCTCAGCCGGTCGCGCCGATCTCACGGGCGATGAGCATGCGCTGCACCTCGGAGGTGCCCTCGCCGATCTCCAGGATCTTGGCGTCCCGGTAGAACCGGCCGACCGGGAACTCGTTCATGAACCCGTAGCCGCCGAAGATCTGGGTGCCGTCGCGGGAGTTGTCCATCGCGGCGTTGGAGGCCACCAGCTTGGCGATCGCCGCCTCCTTCTTGAACGGCTCGCCGCGCAGCATCCTGCTGGCCGCGTGGTAGTAGGCCAGCCGGGCGGTGTGCACCCGGGTCTCCATGTCGGCGAGCTTGAACTGCACGGCCTGGTAGGTGCCGATGGTGTGCCCGAACGCCTCCCGCTCGCGGGTGTAGCGCAGGCTCTCGTCGACGCAGCCCTGGGCCAACCCGACCGACACCGCCGCGATGGCGATCCGGCCCTCGTCCAGGATGCGCAGGAACTGCGAATAGCCCTTGCCGCGCTCGCCGAGCAGGTTCGCCGCCGGCACCCGGCAGTCGTCGAAGGACAGCTCG
>DASYLM010000114.1:0-17589 GCA_036009565.1 Pseudonocardia sp.
GTCGACGTCGATGTCGACCTGGGCGCCGGGGTGGATGTCGGCGACGTCGGTCTCGTCGACCCGGGCGGTCACGTAGATCTTGTTGAAGTCGTAGGCGGTGGCCAGCTGGGTGCCGGCGGTGACCCACTGTCCCTCGACGGCGTTGTTGACCGCAATGGTGCCGTTGCCGGGGGACTTGATGATCCGCTGCGGCTGCGCGCCGCTGCTGCCCAGCTTGATCCGGCCCATGATCTCGTTCCGTTTCACCAGGCTGCCCTGGGTGCCGCCCCAGTCGACCAAGGTGCCCGTGCCGGGTGCGTTGATCTGTACCTTGTCGCCGTCGACCTGCGCGTTGTCGGTGCTGACGAAGTTGCGCGAGTACAGGAAGTAGGCGCCACCGAAGCCCAGCGCGGCGAGCACCGCGAGGATCACGATGATGGTCAGCGCGACCCGGGTGGAGCGCTTCATCTTGCGCTTGCCGGGGGCGGCCTGCTCGACCTCGGGGGCCGCTGCCGGTGCCGGCTGTGCCGGCGCGGTCTTCGCCGCCGGTGCCGGCGGTGCCGGCGCGGTCTTCGGCGCCGATCCGTTGGTCTGGATCTTTTCCCTGGTGGCTGTGTTGGACGCTGCGCCCGGGCCTTCCACCATGACCTCCTCGGTCGACGTTCCCGTGCCGCGGGTCCGACCCGCCGGCGGTTACTACTTAGTGAACGAACCGTACCTTATGTTTCTTCCCGCCGTACTCAAAAATCTTGTGCGGATCCTATGCCTGGGCTGAGCGGGTGACATCAGAGCCAGCCGCGCCGCTTGAAAATCAGGTAGAGGATCAGTCCGAGAAGCAGCATGAGGACGACGGCCATCGGGTAGCCGAGGGTCCAGTGCAGCTCGGGCATGTGGGTGAAGTTCATCCCGTATACGCCGGCGATGAGGGTCGGCGCGAACAGGATGGCTGCCCAGGACGAGATGCGTTTCACCTGCTCACCCTGCTTGTAGCTGGCTTCCGTCAGTCGGGTGATCTCGTCGTTCTGCCGCTGCGCGACCAGTGCGGTGTTGACCGTCAGAATGTTGGTGAGCAGCTGCCGGAAACCCTCGGTGCGCTCCACCACCCGGGTGGTGTGGTCGGCCACATCGCGCAGCATCCGGCGCAGTTCGAGATCCGCGTCACTCGCGCTGTCCTTGAGCAGCGTCCGGACCTCACCCAGCACGCCCATCAGGGGGTCCACCGCGCGCTGGAACTCGATCACTTCCCGGGTCAGCTGGTAGATCCGCCGTGATGCGTCGGGGTCGCCGTCGAACACCTGGACCTCGATCTCGTCGATGTCGTTCTGCAGCCCCTCGAGTACCGGGCCGTAGTCGTCGACGACCTTGTCGAGCACCGCGTAGAGGACCGCGAACGGGCCGCGGCTGAGCAGTTCGGGCGACGCCTCGAGCCGGTGCCGGACCTCGCCGAGGTCGGGTACCTCGGCGTGGCGGACCACGATGACGAAGTCGGGTCCGAGGAACAGGTGCACCTCGCCGGTCTCCACCACCTCGACCGGGTCGACGTAGCGGGCCGGGCGCAGCACGACGAACAGGGTCCGCCCGTACTGCTCCAGCTTGGGCCGCTGGTGCGCGTCGATGGCGTCCTCGACGGCGAGTGGGTGCAGGTCGAACTCCGTGGCCACCGCCCGGATCTCGTCCTCCGAGGGGCGCAGCAGGCCGATCCAGCAGAGGCGCTTCCCGCCGTCCGGGCCGGCGCGGAGCTCCTCGCAGGTCTGTTCAAGTGAGGTCGGCGCGACAGTCCGCTTGCCGTCGATGTAGATCGCGTTGTCGACCAGCGACATGGACCCTCCGTTCTGCCCCACCCGACATCCGGTACGGCGTTCCCTCGAGCAGCATGGCGCAACCGTGCCGACCGCCGCTCCCGGCGGTGGGTCTCAGCTTCGGTGCTGGTTCCGCTCCCGGTCGCCGAGCGGCCGTGGGTTTGCGCACAGGTGGATTTCGCTCACCCCGGTCCTAATGGCATACTCCCAGCCGTGATCGACCGGACCAGCTACCCGTTCCCGGGTTGTTGCTGTCCGGGGTGCTGTCGCGGCTGTCGCCGCAACTGAGCCCCCCGTCGATCCCGGCCGCGTCGCGGCCCCGCACGTCTGTGGTCACCCACCATGCTCAGCACCCCCGATCTTCGCGGTCACACCGTCCTGGCTCTGCACGCGCACCCCGATGACGAGGCGATCTTCACCGGGATCACCCTGCGGCGCCTCGCCGACGCGGGCGCGCGCATCGTCCTCGTGCTGGCCACGGCCGGCGAGCTCGGCGAATCCCGGGTACCGCTGGCCCCCGGCGAAACCATCGCGAGCCGGCGCACCGCCGAGTTGGAGCGCTCGGCGGAGCTGCTCGGGGTGTCCCGGCTGGTACTGCTGGGTCGGCGGGACTCGGGGCTGCCCGGTGGAACCGGCGGGTCTCACCCGCGCGCGCTGGCCGGTGCCGACCCCCTGCGGCTGGCGCGGCGCATCGCCGAGCTGGCCGTCGCCGAGGGTGCCGAGACATTGATCTATGACGACGAGCAGGGCATCTACGGCCATCCCGACCACGTCAGCGCGCACCGGATCGGGAGCGCCGCCGCCGACCTGGTCGGGGCATCGAGCTACCGGATGACCGTCGACCGGGAGCACCTGAACCTGAGCGCGCCGGACGGCCACCTGGTGCACGGCGCCGCGTCGGCGGCCGCGGTGCCGTTCGGCCGGGCCACCGCCGAGATCACCCTCGCGGTGGCCGGCGGCGCGGAGCACCTGGCCCGCAAGCGCGCGGCGATCACCGCGCACGCCAGCCAGGTCGGCGCCGAGCACCTGCCTGTCGAGGACTTCGACGCGGCCTACGGGATCGAGTGGTTCCGCCACCAGGGCGCACCGGGGGTGCTCGACATGCTCGGCAACGCGCACCTGACCGCGCTCGCCCGCGCCTGAGGCGTCCACTGCGCGGCTCGGCGGCCGCCGAGTGTGGCGACTCGGTAAATAGATATGACTTTATAGCTATATTGACACCATGGCGGACGTGGTCTTCATCAACTGCTTCGAGGTGCCGTCCGGGCGCGAGGAGGCATTCCTCGAGCTCTGGGCCCAGATCGACGGATTCATGTGCGAACAGCCGGGGTTCCGGTGGCGCCGGCTGCACCGCTCGCTCGATCCGGCGGCCCGGCTGCGCTACGTGAACGTGGCCGGTTGGGACTCCGCCGCGCAGTTCGACGCCGCGCACGGTGCGGAGTTCCGCCGGCTGCAGTCCGAACCCGGGTGGCTCGAGTTCCCGGCGCTGCCCGCGCTGTACTCCGTCGAGCGTGACGACCGCGCCTAGTACTGCCCCCGCGCATACGTCCGGCTTCGAGGCCGGTCACTGGCGCCTCAGGTGGCCGTTCAGGAACGTGACGATGTGGTTCATGACCTCCTGGGTGGACCAGGGCAGCGCGGCGGCCGGATCGTTGGCGAGGGTCGCCGTGGTTGGCCCCGGGGTGGCCCCGCGGTCCCGGTTGTCGGGAGCGTGGCCGCCGGGCAGTCGTGCAGCGGGGTTGCACTCGGCGACGCCGCGTCGGTGCCCCGGCCGGGCGACGAACAGGCGGCCAGGGTCGCGGCCACCACGACCGTGCCGGTCAGCGTGAGGATCAGCGTGAGGATCAGCGTTGTGCAGCCGGGCATCGCGGGTGCTCCTGCAGATGACCTGACGACTTATGTATAAGTATATAGTTAATTGAAGGCTCTCCGGCGGCCGGGCACTAGTCTTCGGTGACAGCGGGATGTGGCTGTTCCCGGTGTGCTGAGGAGGCGGCTGACCATCACCGGCGCGGAGGTCTGGACCAGCGACGACTGCGCGCGGGCGTGGGGGGTGAAGACCACCACGTGGCTGGGCTACGTCTCGCGCGGGCAGGCCCCGCCGCCGCTGCCCGGCCTTGACGAGAAGCGCCGCCGCCGCTGGGACGCCGAGCAGGTGCGCGAGTTCCCGCGTCCCGGGGCCGGGCGTTCCCGGGCCGGCGCCGGCCCGGAGGCCGAGGGGTTGCTCGCCGAGATGGCCGAGGTGGCCGCCCGGATCGACGAGCTCCGCGACCGCCAGCGCGGGCTGTTGGCGGCGGGCCGGGACCAGGGGCTGGAGATCCGCGCGATGGCCCGTGCGCTGAAGATCTCCCCGCAGACCGCTTACAGCTGGCTCGGTAACTGAGCCAGCTCGTCCCTACCCGGCCCGCACAACAACCCGGGCCGCACAGACCGGCCGCGGCCCGCACAGACCGTGCAACCTCTGTGCGGCAGGCACCAGGTCTGTGCCGGCGCGTAGGGGGTGGCTAGGCGCGTGCCGTGGTTGCCGTGGTTGCCGTGGTTGCCGTGGTTGCCGTGGTGGACATGGTGGCCCGGTGGACCCAGGTGAGCTTCTCGACGACGGCCGGGCTGAGCACGAACGGGTACAGGTCGTCCCGGCCCATGCTGCGGTTGACGGCGTTGAGCGCGTAGGTCAGCGGCAGCCAGTCGTCCAGGATCGACTCGAACGGCTCGCGGTCGACATGCGCCGCCGGGTCGGCGGACAGTGCCTGCTCGGCGGCCTCGATGCGGATGCCGAAGGCGGCGGCTGTCTGGAGCGTGTCCCGGATGTGCAGGTAGTGCGCGAAGGTCTCCGCCCAGTCCTCCCAGGGGTGCATCGTGGCGTACGCGCTGACGTGCTCGGTGCGCCAGCCGGGCGGCGCGCCCTGGTTGTAGTGCCGCGACACCGCCTCGGCGTAGTCGGCCCGCTCGTCGCCGAACAGCGCCCGGAACCCGGCCAGCCGCTCGGTCGGCTCCACCAGCACGGTCCAGTAGTAGTGGCCGGTCTCGTGGCGCAGGTGACCGAGCATGGTGCGGTAGGGCTCGCCCATCTCCTGGCGGACCTGCTCGCGGTGCGGGTCGTCGGACTCGGCCAGGTCGATGGTCACGATGCCGTCCTCGTGACCGGTCACGACCTGCACACCGTTGCTGGAGAGCAGGTCGTAGCCGAGGCCACCGGGCCTGTCCTCCCAGGACTCCAGCGGCAGGCCCAGGTCGAGCAGCTGGAACACCACCCGCCGCTTGGCGGACTCGGCGTCGGCGAAGGCGGCCAGCGCGGACTTGTCGGAGTCCGACGGCCGGGTCCGGGTCAGCCGGCAGGACAGACACAGCGTGTCGGGGTCGGAGTCGGTCCCCGGCACCAGCCAGTTGCAGACCGCCACCGCCTGGTTCGCGCAGCGCCGCGCGCGGGTGGTGTTGTCGAACTTGACCAGGGTGAGCTGTTCGGTATCGAAGCCCAGGCCGAGCCCGCAGCGCAGGCACGTGGTGTTCTCGAAGAACACCAGCTGGGAACATCGGGGGCAGCGGAAGGAGAGCACCCTCTTCAATACCCCGATTCGGCGCGGCTAGTCAGGGTCGTCCACCGGGATCACGTCGACGCTGACCCGCAGGTCCTGGACGTCGCCCTCGGTGAAGATCACTCCCTTGAGCGGCGGTACGTCGGTGTAGTCGCGGCCCCACGCGGTGGTGACGTAGCGGTCGTTGACCAGTTGGTCGTTCGTGGGGTCGACATCGACCCAGCCGGCGCCGGGCACGAAGGCCGATACCCAGGCGTGCGACACGTCGGCGCCGGCGACCCGGGCCTTCCCGGGTGGCGGCCGTGTCTCCAGGTACCCGCTGACGTAACGCGCGGCCAGCCCGAGCGAGCGAAGGCAGCCGATCGCCACGTGCGCGAAGTCCTGGCAGACGCCGGCCCGGCGCGCGAACACCTCGTCGATCGTCGTCTTGACCTCGGTGGCGCCGGGCACGAACTCGAAGTCGCGGTAGATCCGGGAGGCCAGGTCGGTGACGGCGGCGAGCACCGGCCGGCCGGGCTGGAACGACGGCGCCGCGTACTCGGCGAGCTGCTCCGACAGCGTCACCAGCGGCGAGTCGAGCACGAACTGGCGGGCCTCGAGCAGCTCGCCGACCGTGTCGGCCCTGAGCCGGTCGCGGGCCTGCTCCCAACCGATCTCGAGCGGCGGTGCCGGCTCGGCCCGCCTGCCGTGCACCCGGACCAGGCTGGTCGCGGTCACCGACAGTCGGGTGTGCGGCGCGAGCACGGCGAAGTAGGCGACCCGGTTGCCGAAGAAGTCGATCCGCTGGCGCAGGTCGTGCGGCGCCGGGTCGATCACCAGTTCGCTGCGCACACAGGCCTGGCCGGGCAGGTCGCGGGGCAACATCATGATCTCGCCGAAACTCGACGAGACCGTCGACGGGTAGCGGTACTCGGTGCGGTGGGTGACCTCGTATGCCATGTCGTCAGACCAGTCGCAGGTGGGTGGTGTGGCCGGTGCCGGCCGGGGTGGGCATCGGCTGCTGCGGCAGCAGGTGGGTGAAGTGCGCGGCGTCCAGCGCGTCGCCGGTCCGTTCCAACAGACCGGACAGCTGGTCCAGGAACGCCGCCACGCCGGGCCGGCCGCCGTCGGAGTCGGCCTCGGCCAGCGGGATGAGGTCGGTCAGCCGCAGGGCGGTCGAGGTCTCCAGTACCAGCCGCTCCGGCTCGGTCAGCCGGGCGGCGCCGTCCCGGCGGGAGATCGCGGCGACGTCCTCGCCGAGCCGGTCCACCTGGTAGCCGACCGAGCGCGGGTTGTCCGGGTCGAGCAGCAGCAGGTCCAGGACGGTCGCGAGCTGGGCGTGCGAGCGGTAGCGGCGCCGGTAGGTGATGATCGACTCGGTTGAGGTGAGCAGCGACTCGAGCAGCAGGCTGTCGGTGGCGGTGTCGCGGGCGAGCGTGACGGTGGACCGCAGCAGCGCGCAGACCTGCAGCGCCCGTTCCAGCCGCCGCCCGGCGTTCATGAACCGCCAGCCCTGGTCGCGCACCATGCTCTCGCTGGCCAGACCGCTGAGTGCGAGCAGGCTGGTCAGGACCCGGGACAGGGTGCCCGAGGCCAGCGCGGCACCCCTGGCCGGATCGGCCGGGTCCAGCAGCTCCCGCTCGAGCGCGCCCAGCACCAGCCAGATGTCCCCGGAGAGCTGGTCGCGAACCGGGTACGCGGCATCGCGGAGGCGGCGCACCGCGAAGGCCAGGCTGCCGGTCCGGGAGGAGTCCTTGAGCAGGTCGAGCAGCGCGCCGCTGATGTCGGCGTCGTCGGGCTGGAAGCCCGGGTGGGTACCGGTGACCTGGGCCAACGCGCCGAGCAGTGAACGCAGGCAGGCGGTGCCGGCCGGGTTGACCCCGTCCGGGAAGTCGTTGCGCCGGTCGCTGACCACCCGCAGCAGCCGGCCCACCGCCTCGGCACGCTCCGCGTAGCGGCCCAGCCAGAACATGTTCTCGGCGGCCCGCGACGACATCGCCTGCTCCGAGACGACCTGCCGCCCGGTGCGCAGCCAGAAGCCGGCGAGGTCCTCCGGCTCCGAGGCCAGCACCCAGAGGTCCTTGTACACCGCGCTGTCCCGCTTGGCGATGAACTCGCCGCCGGCCGAGGTGGCCACGCTGGCCAGCCCGCCGGGCATCGCCACGTAGGACTCGTGCCGGGCGACCAGGAAGGCCCGGGTCACCGCGGGCCGGGGCTCCAGTCCCGCTCCGGTGAGCGCGGGCACGGTGGCCAGGTCCAGCCGTTCCTGGCCGACCCAGCCGTACGGGCGGGCCTCGATGCGGTGCCGCAGCTCGTCGAGCTCGGCGACGCTGAGCTGCCAGCCGAGCTTGGTCTGCGCACCCCGCTCGCGGCCGATCGACTTCACCACCAGCCGGTCCAGGTGCGCCAGCACGTGCCGGCGGCCGTCCTCCTCGCCGCACCACCAGGTCGGCACCGAGGGCAGCCGCAGCGGCTGGCCGAGCAGGCGTTCGCACAACCGGGGCAGCACCGACAGCAGGCCGGGGTTCTCCAGCACACCGCTGCCCAGCGTGTTCACCACCGACACGCTGCCGATCCGGCAGGCCTCGACCAGCCCGGGCACCCCGAGCAGCGACTCCGAGCGCAGCTCCAACGGGTCGCAGTAGGAGCTGTCCACCCGGCGCAGGATCACGTCGACCGGCTCCAGCTGGCCGAGCGAGCGGATCCAGACCCGGCCGTCGCGTACCGTCAGGTCGGCGCCCTCGACCAGCGAGTAGCCCAGGTAGGAGGCCAGGAACGCGTGCTCGAAGGCGGTCTCGCTCCACGGGCCCGGGGTGAGCACCACGATCCGGGGCTCGCCGGCCGTGGGCGGCGCCGCCGCCTGCAACGCCGTGCGCAGGGTGCGGAAGAACGGTGCCAACCGGTGGACCTGGGCGTCGCGGTACATGCTGGGGAACACCCGCGACACCACCACCCGGTTCTCCAGCGCGTAGCCGAAGCCGGACGGGGTCTCGGTGCGGTCGGACAGCACCCACCAGCCGCCGCCGGCGTCCCGCGCCAGGTCGGCGGCGCAGGCGAACAGCTGCTGCGAGCCGGGGATGCGGATCTGGTCGGCGGCGCGCAGGAACCCGGGGTGGCCGAACACCAGCTCGGGCGGCAGCAGACCGCCGCGCATCAGCTGCCGGGGCCCGTGGATGTCGGCCAGCACGAGGTTCAGCAGCTCGGCGCGCTGGATGAGGCCGCGCTCGACCTCGGCCCACTGCGCACTGCCGAGCAGCAGCGGCACCGGGTCCAGCTCCCAGCGCCGCCCGGTACCGGGCTCGCCGGCCGCGAGCTGGTAGTCGACGCCGTCGTTGGCGAGCAGCCGGGCCGCCTCGGCGCGGCGCTGGGTCAGCTCGTGGTGACCGAGCCCGTCGAGCACCCGACCGACGTGCGTCCAGTGCTCCTGCAGCCGCCCGCCGCCGTCGACCATCTCGTCGTGCACCGCTGGGAGCGGCTGGTAGCCGGCGAGCAGCCCGATCGGCGTGGCGGTCGCCGGCTCAGCGGGCACGTCATCTCACCGTGCCGGTACTGGCCGCTCCAGGTGCTCGTCGCAGGTCCACGGTGTAAGGGTACTCATCGCCCCCCGGGGTCGGCACGATCACCGCCGCCAGGTCGACCGGGCCGTCGGTGTGCCGGTCGTAGCGGAACCGGCTGGCCCGCCGCGCCTCCGCCTCGTTGGCGTTCACCGGGAACTGCTCGTAGCTGGTGCCGCCGGGATGCGACACGTGGTACGTGCAGCCGCCGAGCGAGCGCCCGTTCCAGCGGTCCATCAGGTCGAACACCAGTGGCGCGTGCACGCCGATCGTCGGGTGCAGGGCGGAGTGCGGCGCCCAGGCCCGGTAGCGCACCCCGGCCACGAACTCGCCGGGCGTGCCGGTGGGCCGCAGCGGTACCGCGACACCGTTGCAGGTCACCAGGTGGCGACCGGCCGTCATCCCGGTGACCAGTACCTGCAGCCGCTCGACCGAGGAGTCCACGTAGCGAGCCGACGTGGTGAGCGCGACCTCCTCGCCGAGCACCGGCCACGGCTCGATCGCGTTGCGCAGCTCGAGGGTGACGCCGGCGACCTCGGTCGTCCCGATCAGCGGGAACCGGAACTCCAGGAACGGGGCCAGCCACTCCTGCCGGAACGGGTAGCCGTGCGCCCGCAGGTCGGCGGTGACCTCCGCGATGTCCGCCGCCACGTACGCCGGCAGCAGGAACCTGTCGTGCAGCTCGGTACCCCAGCGCACCAGCGGCCCGGCGTACGGCTCCCGCCAGAACCGCGCGACCAGCGCCCGGACCAGCAGCGACTGCACCAGTGCCATCCTCGGGTGCGGCGGCATCTCGAACGCACGCAGCTCGAGCAGGCCCAGCCGGCCGCGTTCGGTACCGGGGCTGAACAGCTTGTCGATGCAGAACTCGGCGCGGTGGGTGTTGCCGGTGATGTCCACCAGCAGGTGCCGCAGCAGCCGGTCGGCCATCCACGGCCGACCCTCGCCGTCGGGGCCGGTGGCGTGCTTCGCCAGCTCGTCGAACGCGATCTCGAGTTCGTAGAGCGCCTCGTCGCGGCCCTCGTCGACCCGGGGCGACTGGCTGGTCGGGCCGATGAAACGCCCGGAGAACAGGTAGGACAGCGCCGGGTGGTGCTGCCAGAAGGTGATCATGCTGCGCAGCAGGTCGGGGCGGCGCAACAGCGGGCTGTCCGGCGCGGTCGCCCCGCCGAGCGTCACGTGGTTGCCGCCACCGGTGCCGGTGTGGGAGCCGTCCAGGTCGAACTTCTCGGTGCCGAGGCCGACCTCGCGGGCGTCCTTGTACAGCCCGGTCACCGTGCCGACCAGCTCCGCCCAACTGGCCGAGGGATGCACGTTCACCTCGATCACCCCGGGGTCGGCGCCGACCACCAGGCGGACCACCCTCGGGTCGTTCGGCGGCGCGTAGCCCTCGATCACCACCGGGCTGCCCACCTCGGCGACGGCTGCCTGCACGGCGCCGAGCAGCTCGACGGCGTGTTCCAGGTACTCCATCGGCGGCAGGAACACGTGCAGGCGGCCCTCGCGCAGCTCCACGCACAGCGCGGTCGGCTGGGCCTGTTCCGGCGGCACGACGGCGGCCTGCGGCACGGGCGCGGCGCCTTCGGGCACCAGGTCCGACGCGCTGGGCAGCGGTCCGCGCTCCTCGAAGGTGGACCGCTCCGGCTCCGCCGGCACCGGCTTCCAGCTCATCGAGCCCAGCGGCAGCCGCAGCCCCATCGGCGAGTCGCCGGGGCGCAGCATCAGGTGCTTGCGGCGCAGCGTCCACCGGGTGGTGGCCCAGCCGCCGCCACCGGAGTGGATGCGGTGCACGAAGACCGTCCAGCCCGTCGGCTCGCCGCGCTCGGCGTCCAGGGCGGCGACGATCCGGGCCCTGGTGTCCGGCTCGGCCAGCGCCGGGTCGGTCGGGTCGACGTCGTAGGGCGGCGGCGGCCCGCCCGGCAGCAGCGCCTCGGCGGCCAACCGGTCCAGCGGGTCCTCGTAGGCGGGCAGGCAGTACTCGGCCTCGATGCCGAGGCGGTCGGCGATGGCCAGCAGCAGCGCCTTCGCGTCCTCGGCGCTGGACTCACCCGGCGCCCAGGGGTCGGCCAGCAGCTCCGGCACCAGCCACAGCGGCTCCCCGTCGGCCCGCCACAGGATGCTGATCTGCCAGCGCGGCAGCGGTTCGCCCGGGTACCACTTGCCCTGCCCGAACTGGATCAGGCCGCCGGGCGCGAACCGCTCGGCGAGCTTGCCGGCCAGCCGCCAGGACAGCTCGCGCTTGCCGGGGCCGTCCGGCGCGACGGTCCACTCGTCGGACTCCATGTCGGCCACCGAGACGAAGGTCGGCTCGCCGCCGTGGGTGAGCCGGACGTCGCCGGCCGCCAGCTCCTCGTCCACCGCGACGCCGAGCGCGTCGATGTCGGCCCACTGCCTGTCGGAGTAGGGCAGCGTGACGCGAGGGCTCTCGTGCACCCTGGTGACCCGGTTGACGAAGGAGAACTCGACCTCGGCCTGTTCCAGCGCGCCGCTGATCGGGGCGGCGCTGGACGGCTCGGGAGTGCAGGCGAGCGGGATGTGGCCCTCGCCGGCGAACAGCCCGGAGGTCGGGTCCAGGCCGATCCAGCCGGCGCCGGGCAGGTACACCTCGGTCCAGGCGTGCAGGTCGGTGAAGTCGGCGGTGGGGCCGGCCGGGCCGACCAGCGGCTTCTCGTCGGCCACCAGCTGGACCAGGTAGCCGGAGACGAACCGGGCCGCCAGACCCAGCTTGCGCATGATCGCCACGAGCAGCCAGGCACTGTCCCGGCAGGAGCCGAGGCGCCGCGCCAGCGTCTCCTCGGGGGTCTGCACGCCGACTTCCATCCGGGTGAGGTAGCCGATGTCGCGCTGCAGCCGTTGGTTGATGCCGACCAGGAAGTCGTTGACCGGGACACCGTCGCCGGGCTTGGCGCCGAGCTCGGCCAGCCATTCGGTGAGCAGCGGCCCCGGCGGGTCGCTGGCCAGGTAGGGGGCCAGGTCGCGGGTCAGTTCCGGGTCGTACTCGAAGGGGTAGCGCTCCGCGGACTCGTCGACGAAGAAGTCGAACGGGTTGATCACGGTGAGATCGGCGACCAGGTCGACGGTGACCGTCAGTCGCCGGGCCGGCTCCGGGAACACCAGTCTGGCCAGGTAGTTGCCGTACGGGTCCTGCTGCCAGTTCAGGAAGTGGTTCCCCGGCTCGACGCGCAGCGAGTAGGACAGCACCGGCGTGCGGGAGTGCGCAGCCGGGCGCAGCCGCACGACGTGCGGGGCCAGCCGCACGGCACGGTCGAACTGGTAGGAGGTCTGGTGCTCGAGAGCGACGTGAATGGCCAAGCTGGTCCCCCTGGTTGAAACCCTGGATGTAGTAAAGGTGTGACGGCTCCGGAGCGAATCTGGACGCTCTAGGCGAGCTCGACCATGGCCGGCGGTGTCGCCTCCAGCCGGAAGTAGGTCTGCGCCAGCGAGTCGTGCAGGGTGCCGATGCCGGATTCGAGGTCCTCGGCGAGATCGTGCAGCTCGCCGGGCGTGCCGAGTTCGGCGAGCCCGGGGTCGCGCAGCCGGGCCCGGACCCGCGCGCAGTGGGCGAGCGGGAGCCCGGCTCTGGGCAGCTGGCCCAGGGTACGGGCGGTCGCGGCCAGGCAGAACTCGACCGATCTGGGGAACTGGGGCTGCTGGAGCAGGAAGCGCAGCGCCGCCGGCCCGGACACCCCGCTGCCCGCGCTGCGGCGGAACATCTGGTGGGCCGAGAGTGAGCGCAGGACGCTCATCCAGGTCACGTCGCCGTACGGCAGGCCGTCGTCCTCGCCCGGCTGGGCGACCAGGATGCCGGACTGCACGTCGAGCACCCGGATGGTCATGTCCGCCCGCTCCAGGTGGCGGCCGATCTGCAGGAACCCGTACGCCTCGTCCTCACACATGGTGCCGGCCAGCGCACCGGCCAACAGCTGGCACTGGGCGATCACCGCGTCCATCCAGTCCAGCCTGGTGCGCCGGTCGATCGACTCCGACGAGGTGGCGGTGGCCCAGTCGTGCAGCCGGTTGACCACCTGGAAGGAGGCGGTGGGCAGCAGTACCCGGCTCACCTGCAGGCTCATCCGGGCCTGCGCGATGCTGGTCAGGACCGAGCCCCGGTTCTTCGGGTCGATGGCGAGGAAGGCCACCACGTCGTCCTCGTCCGGCCCGGTGTGCCGGCCGAGGAACTCCTCGCTGCAGCCGGTCACCGCGAGCAGCGGCGACCAGCCGACGCCGGCGGCCCTCGGCAGGTCCAGGAACAGCTCGGTGTGCACCCGGACCAGTCGTGCCGTCGCCTCCGCCCGCTCGAGGTAGCGGCCCGCCCAGTACAGCGATTCCGCGAACCGGGATAGCAACATCGCGCGCCCCCCTACCTGACGTCCGTGCCGTCCGGACCGAGCCCCAACACCGTGGGATCGAGCACCCAGGTGTCCTTGCTGCCGCCGCCCTGCGAGCTGTTCACGACCAGCGAGCCCTCGGTCAGTGCCACCCGGGTGAGCCCGCCCTGGGTCACGTAGGGACGCTCCCCGGACAGGATGAACGGCCGCAGGTCCACGTGCCGGGGTACCACCACACCGTCGCACAGAGTCGGCGCCGTGGACAGCGCCAGGATCGGCTGGGCGATGTGGTTGCGCGGGTCGGCCTCGATCCGCAGCCGCATGGCCTCCTTCTCGGCGCGGGTGGCGAACGAGCCGACGAAGACGCCCATACCGCCGGACTCGTTCGCCGGCTTGACCACCAGCTCGTCCAGGTTGGCCAGCACGTGGCGGCGCGACACGTCGTCGTGGCACAGGTAGGTGGGCACGTTGGCGATCTTGGGTTCCTCGCTGAGGTAGTAGCGGATCAGCTCCGGCACGTAGGCGTAGATGACCTTGTCGTCGGCCACCCCGGCGCCCGGCGCGTTGGCGATGGCCACGTTGCCGGCCCGCCAGGCCCGCATCAGACCGGGCACCCCGACCAGCGAGTCCGCCCGGAACGCCTCGGGGTCCAGCCACAGGTCGTCGATCCGCCGGTAGATCACGTCCACCCGGACCGGCCCGCTGACCGTGCGCAGGTGGACACAGTCGTCGGAGTCGACCATCAGGTCGCCGCCCTCGACCAGGTGCGCGCCCATCTGCCTGGCCAGGAACACGTGCTCGAAATAGGCCGAGTTGAAGACGCCGGGGCTGAGCAGCGCGATGGTCGGCCACTCCGCACCTCGCGGGGAGAGCGCCGCGAGCATCTCGTGCAGCTTGTTCGGGTAGCTGTCCACCGGGTGGATGTCCAGGTCGCGGAACAGGTCGGCGAACACCCGCTTGGTAATCAGCCGGTTCTCCAGCATGTACGAGACGCCCGAAGGCACCCGCAGGTTGTCCTCCAGCACGTAGACCGTGCCGTCCCGGTCCCGGACCAGGTCGCTGCCGCACACGTGTGCCCACACCCCGCCGGGCGGGTGGACACCCACGCACTGCGGTCGGAAGTTCGCCGAGCTGGCCAGCACGTCCAGCGGCAGCACACCGTCGGCGACCACCCGGGCCGCACCGTAGAGGTCGTCGATGAACATGTTCAGCGCGGTCAGCCGCTGCACCAGGCCGGCGGAGATCGCGCTCCACTCCTGGGTGGAGATCACCCGGGGGATCACGTCGAACGGCCAGGACCGCTCCCGGTTGTCGGCGTCGGCGTAGACGGCGAACGTGATGCCCATCGCCTTGATCGCCAGCTCCGCCGCCCGCTGGCGTTCCAGCAGGTCGTCGCCGAGTGAGGAGAGGTAGCCGAGCACACCCTCACAGGCCGAACGCGCGCCGCCGCCGACCAGCATCTCGTCGAAGAAGCCCGGGCTGCGGTACTCGCTCCACAGGCCGGGCGGGCTGTCGTAACCGGCGGGACCGGGGGCATGGCGGTGTTGGTCCCGAGTAGGCATCTGTCGAACCACCTCCCGGCACAGCATCGGGCAGTGCTGTAGCCGGGAGGTTTCCTGACGGTCACAACGGCGGTGTGCGAACCGGGTGTGGGCGGCCTGTGGCTGGAGTGCGCTGTGTGAAGCGACAAGGAGATCGAGCCGGACTTGGGCGATGCCCCCAAGCCGGCGGCGCCGGCGGGATGCCAGTCCGATTCAACGTTCGACTCAACCGCGCGCCGGCACCCGAGTGAGGGAAGTCGTCATGGGCGATGCCGCCTCAGCCGCCGATGCTGTAGCTGCGGGCCGGCGCGGACCCGGCCGAGCTGGAGTTTCCCCGGCTCGGCTACGCGGCCTCGGCTCTCCGCCGACGACCGCGAACAGCGCGTCAGTTGTCGTCGCCGGAGTCGCCCGAGTCACCGGAGTCGCTGCCCGAGTCGCCGCTGTCGGAGTCGCTCGAGTCGCCGTTGCGACGCTTGTGGTGGCTGGAGCCGTCGTCGTCGGAGTTGTCGTCGTCGGAGTTGTCGTCGTCCCCGGAGTCGCTGTCCTGGCTGTCGCCCGAGCTGCTCCTGGGCGCCGCGCCGAGCGGCACGAACTTGCTGAACTGCTCCGGCGGGGTGTTGCGCAACGCCGCGTTCATGAACTGCTGCCAGATCGAACCGGGCACCATCCGGCCGTAGATCGGACTCCCGCCGGAGGTCTTGATCGGTGAGTTGTTGTCGGTGCCGACCCAGACCGCGGTGACGATCGACGGGGTGTAGCCGACCGTCCAGGCGTCGTTGTTCTGGCCCTCGATGCGGCTCTGCGTGGTGCCGGTCTTCGCGGCGACCTGCCGGCCACCGTAGAGCGGGATCAGCGACGAGCTGGCCACGTTCATCATCGACTCGGTCACGTTGCGCGCGACCTGAGCATCGATCCGCTGCTCACCGGGGTTGTTGGCACCGTCGTAGAGCACCCGGCCGTCCGAGGCCACCACCTTCGTGATCATGTGCGGGGCGTGGTAGAGCCCGTCCGCGGCGAAGGTGCTGTACGCCGCGGCCATGTCGCCGGGGTGCACCTCCTTGTCGCCCAGCGCGATGCCCGCGGTCGGGTTGGCCAGCAGGCTGTCGGGGATGCCGGCCTGGTGCGCCGCCTGGACCACCGCGGCGGGGCCGACCTGGACCGCGAGCCGGTAGAAGATCGTGTTGATCGACTTCGTCATCGCGGTCTTCAGGTCGCAGCTGTCGCAGCTGTCGCCGTCGGAGTTGGACACCGTCTGGCCGGCGATGGTCTGCGGTGAGGAGCCGTCGAAGTCGGTGCCCAGCCCGATCGGCGGCGTCTTCTCCAGCGCGGCCGCCATCACGAACGGCTTGAACGACGAGCCCGGCTGCTTGAGCACCTGGGCGTAGTCCAGCCCGACGCCGTTCTCACCGCCGTAGTAGGCCAGGATCGCGCCGGTCCTCGGGTCGATGGAGACCAGTGCGGTGCGCAGGTTGGACGGCTGCGACTTCAGTGCCTTGGCGGAGAAGTCGGCGGCGTCGTTCTCCAGCACCGGGTCGATCGTCGTGGTGATGTTCAGGCCCTCCTGGTTGAGCTCCTGCTCGCTGATCCCGTCGTTCTCCAGCTCGGCCTTCACCTGGGTGTAGATGTGCCCGAGGTGGTCGCCCGGGATGCCGCCGCCGGCCGATTTCTGCGCCAGGGTGGTGGGGAACTGGGCGGCCGCGCGCTCCGCCGGGGTCAACCAGCGCTGGGTCACCATGCCGTCGAGCACGTAGTTCCACCGCTGGCTGGCCTTGGCCGGGTCCGTGGCCGGGTCCCACCGGGACGGCGACTGGATCATCCCGGCCAGCAGGGCGCCCTGGGAGTAGGTCAGTTCGTGTGAGTTGACCCCGAAGTACGCCTTGGCCGCCGCCTGGATCCCGTAGGCGCCGCGGCCCAGGTAGATGGTGTTCAGGTAGTCCTCGAGGATCTGGTCCTTGCTGTACTCCTTGGAGATCTTGGCGGCCGCGATCACCTCGCGGAACTTGCGCCACAGTGAGTGCTGGTCCTGCCCGGTGGTGATCTTGACGTACTGCTGGGTGATCGTCGACCCGCCGCCGACCCCGCCGGTGAGCTGGTGCCACGCGGCCCTGAGGATGCCGATCACGTCGAAGCCCGGGTTGGAGTAGAACGACCGGTCCTCGGCGGACAGCACGGCGTACCGCACGGGCTGCGGCACCTGGTCCAGGCTGACCTTGACCCGGTTCTCCACGCCGGCCGGGCGGATGGTGGCCAGCGGCTGGCCGTTGGCGAAGGTGAGAGTGGCCACCTGGCTGGTGGACAGGTCGTCCGGGGTGGGCGCCGGGAACACCACCCAGCCGATCGCGAACGCCACGATCGGACCGAGGACCAACACGCCGAGCACGACCAGGAGGAGACGGCGACCCCGCCGGCGCGGACCGCGTGGCCCCGCGCCCGTCGACCGCCGCCACGGCGGCACCGGTCCACCCGGCCCCGCCCCCGCGAGCCGCCGCCACAGTGGCGCCGGTTCGCCCGCACCCGGACCGGGCGGGTTGGGACGCTGTCCGGACACCGCCGGCGTGATGATCTCGGTCGGGGCCGCGTCCAACGGGTCGCGGGCCGGCAGCGGGCTGCGCAGCACCCTGGTCCGAGGGGCCCACCGGCCGGCGGGTGGGCCGCTCGGCGGCGGTGCACCCCCGGGCGGTGGCGGGCCCGGCGGCGGTGCAGCCACGGGCGGTGGCGGGCCCGGCGGCGGCCCACCGGGCGGTGGCCGACCCACCGACCGGCCGCTGGGCGGTGGCGGGCTCGGCGGTGGGCCACCGACGGGCGGTGGCCCACCGCGAGATCCCCCGCCCACCGACCGTGCGCCGGGGTGCGGGGGACCGCCGTGGGTGAGTAAG